>CAYZBB010000445.1:0-2595 GCA_964476495.1 uncultured Actinomycetes bacterium
ATTCGCGCCGACCTTGAGCGGATGAGCGTGCGCGAGGTTGTGCGCGATCCGCAGACGACGCGAGTGGTCGGCGTCAGGACAATTCAATGAGGAAGCATCATGCCTAAGAGTACCTCCGCGTGTAACAGCATTCTCGCGCTGATCTTCAACGCGACGACCTGGGCGGACATTGCCGAGGACGACACTACGTCGCCGGCAACGAACCTATATTTGTCGCTGCATACGGCCGATCCCGGCGTCGGGGGCGCACAGACGACGAACGAAACCGCCTATACCAACTATGTCCGCATCGCGGTTCCGCGGACGACGGGCGGATGGGATGCTCCTGCGGCGGGGGCTACGGCGAATGCTGCGCTCGCGCAGTTCGCGCAATGCGGGGCGTCTGGCGCGACGCTTACCCATGTGGCGATTGGGACGGGCGCGGCCGGTGCGGGCCTCGTGCTGTACGCGGGCGCGCTGTCGTCGTCGCTGGCGGTCGCCAACGGGATTCAGCCGCAGTTCGCTGCTGGTGCGCTGGACGTTACGGAGGCGTAGTGACTACCTACACTTGCCAGAAATGCAACGCCCCGGCGACGGTTGCGAACGGGCAGATTTACCGCACTTGCGGATGCAATGCGGCGATCATCGCGCACCTGAAGGCGCACGCGACCGGCGAGAGTAAGACGGGGACGAAGTAATGGGCTTTGCGAACGTCGGGGCGCTTGTCGATGCTCACTTGGCGGGCAATGAGCGGTACACGTTCTTTCGGAAGGCTCCTGCGGTCGTGACGGTTGCGGGAGTGTGGTTCGATTACAGCATGGCGCCGGGCAATCCAGCCCCGCAGTATTACGCGGCGGCCCCGCTGGTAGCGCAGACGCTATCGCGCTCTGGCGACGGGGGGATTCAGCACGGCGGCAACGTCAGTCCGAGCACGAAGTATCTGCGGCGCGTCATGGCGATGGCGGTTACGGCGGCTGGCGTCCCGCAGCGGCTGCACTTGCTTGACTACCTCATGTTCTATCCGTTCGTGGATATGGGGACGGCTGACGAGCAGGCGCTAGACAATACGCAGACTTTGACGCGGTACGCGGACGGGGACGGCGTACAGATAATGGCGGTGCTCGTCGCGCCGCACGGACTGGTCGGCGATACGTTCTTTGTGACGTACACAAATCAGGATGGGACTGCCGGGCGCGTGACGCCGCTGCACACGATGACGACGGGCGCGGCGATCAACGGGACGATTCTGACGACGCAGACGGCCGGGACGGGGCGGTTTGGGCCGTTCCTCGCGTTGCAGGCCGGCGATACGGGAGTGCAGAGCATTCAGGCGGTGCAATGCACGGCGGGCACGGATGTTGGACTGTTCACGCTGGTGCTCGTCAAGCCGCTGGCCGACATGACGGTGCGGGAGATTACTGCGCCGACGGAGCGTGATTTCTACCTCGAAACGAACCGGATGCCGGTTATCGAGGATGACGCTTACCTGAATTTCATAACGTGCCCGAACGGATCGCTTACCGGCATCCCGTTGAACGGGGACGCACTTTTCGTATGGGACTGACCAATGCCCGGCTTTAGCTCACTTGACGATCTAGTGTCGGAAATGACGGTGAATGGCAAGTTCCGTCGCGCCGATTGGAACAAGCTGACGCACGCGGTCGGCACGCAGGCGGCGGGTACCTGGTACGCGCTCCCGCACTCGACCGGCAATCCGGGCGCGATGACGCTAGGCGCGGTCGGCACGAACCTCGCATTCCATCCGGCGTGTGATCGGACGGCGGGCGCGATCTATCACGGCGGCGACGTATCGACGGACTTCAAGCATGTGGTCAACGCTTCGGCGTTCTCGTCGGCGGCGACATCGATGCCGGCGATTTTCATGCTTGTGGATATGTTCGGATGGTATCCGGTGACGTCCACGACGACGACCGGCAACCAGGCGCTAATCAGCGCAAAGACGTTCACGGCGACGAGTGCGACGCCTACGGTCCTGACGCTCGCGGCAACGTGGGACGCGCAGACGTACACGCCTATCCGCCTGACGAATTCCGGCGGTGCGCTACCTACTGGTCTGTCGGCGGGCACTACCTATTACTGGTCGCGGACGGGAGCGGGAACGGGGAACGTAGCGACGAGCCTCGCCAATGTGGACGCGGGCACGTTCGTCGCAACGTCGGATACTGGGTCGGGCACGCATACCGCGACGCTCTACACCGGGGACCGCGCGCCGAGCCATGGGGCCGGCGTGCAGATGTTCCTCACGCCATCGGTGGCGTTGGGCGCGGGCACGCCGAACGTGCAGATTACCTACACCGACGCATCCGGCAACGCGGGCGCGGTGACGCCGACGACGCTTCCGATCAGCAACGCATCGGCCCCGATTGGGCAGATCGAATACTCGGGGACGGGGGCCGGTAAGTTCGGGCCGTTCATTCCGTTGGCGGCTGGCGATGCCGGCGTCCGCATCGCCGAACAGTTTAGCTACTCGGCCACACACACTTCCGGCACGACGAACCTCGTGCTATGCCGGCCGATTCTCACGCTGCCGATGACGACGATCGGCGTCGCCGCCGAGCGCGACCTTGTGAATCAAATCCCGAGCCTCCCGCGCAT
>CAYZBB010000446.1:0-2590 GCA_964476495.1 uncultured Actinomycetes bacterium
CCGGCCGTCACCGGCAACGCGCTGCGTGACGCCCTCGCCGCGTTGGAGGCCGACCAATGACCGCCTCACTCGAAGGCGTCTGGTCCCTCAAAGTCCTCCGCCACTGCACCGACACCCACGGCGTCATGTGCTGGGGGTGCGGACGACGCGCTCAACGGGTCGGGACCGAACCGACCGCGTGGATTGAGCGGCTGTGCATCGCACCGGACTGCGAAGCCAACGCAATCGCCGGGGTGAAGCGGTGACCGCCTCCCTCGCGGTGTTCGCCGCCGCCGTCACCATCACAGCCGCAGGGCTCGCCGCGGTCGCCGTGGGCAGCCTGGTGGCCGGCTGGAAGGAGCACCAGCATGGATCTTGACCTTGACGCAGGTCTAGAGGTTCTGGTGGCCGAGGTGCGCCGCCTGCGGGACGAGAACGCCGTGATGGCCCGCCTCATCACCGACCACCTCGGCGCCTACGCCAAGGGTGACGACATCGTGTTCGTCACTGGCGGTGGCTACTACGACGGGCAGACACACGACCCCGAGGGTGCCGCTCACATCGCCCGCCTCAAGGCCACCGATGGCTGACCAGTCGCCCAAGAGCGCCAAGATCGAGGTGCGGGTCACCCCCGAGCTCAAAGCCGCTGCGCTCGCCAAGGCCGCCACGAAGGACACGACGCTCTCGGAGCGGATCACGTCGTGGCTCGAGCAGTGGACAGCCCAAGGGTAGGCAAGTCGTAACACGGCGTGGCAGGATCACTCCATGCCCAACAAGCCTCGGCTGTCGACCCGTATCGCACGCTCGAAGGTCCCGGTCAACCCGACCATCAACCCGGTCATGAACGCCCCCGCCTGGCTCGCCACGGTCATGACGGCGCTGGCGGTGCTCCCGACCGACTGGCCCTGGTACGCCAAGGTCATCGTGATCGTCGCGGGACTCGCTGTCGGTGTTGCCACCCAGTTCCTCACGTCGCCGGCGCGTGACCTGCGCGATCACGGCGACGCCCCGCTCGAAGCGGACTGACCGTGCCGTACCAGACGGGCGTGCTCGAGGCGCTCAACGACTACGGGGTCCGCTACGTCGAGCACCCGGGGTGCCGCACGTTCGGCCACTCGTCGTTCTGGCCGTCGATCTTCATCGAGCACCACGACGCCGGCTCGCGGTACTGGAACGACGCGCTCCCTGAGATCTTCTACAAGGGGCGCCCTGACCTGGCGCCCCCGCTGTGCAACTTCGCGACCGGCTGGGATGGCCTCGTCCACGTGGTCGCGCTGGGGGCGGCGAACCACGGCGGCGTCGGAGCGTGGCGCGGAGTGTCCGGCAACTCGAAGGCGTGGGGGAACGAGATCGGCAACCCGGGCGACAACGTCACCGTCTACGACGACCGCCAGATCGAGTCGTGCGTGCTGCTCACCGCAGCCTGCGCCGACTTCTCGGGGTTCGGCGCCGAGATGGTCTGCCGTCACGCCGAGTACGCGCTGCCCGCGGGCCGCAAGCCTGACGCTGCGGGCCCGTGGTCCGACGGGCACTGGTGGCAGAACGACATGGATCACTTTCGGGCGCTCGTCGCCCAAGGAGGAATACCCGACATGACCGATGACGAACACAAGATGCTGGTGGCGATCCACCAGGAGTTGTTCGGCCAGCCCAAGTTCGGCTACCCGAAGCTGCGCGACGCCGCCGGTGGGCTCATGATCGCCAAGGTGAAGGGGTCGAGGCAGGGGTGGGTGACGAACGGCATCGTGCGGATCAAGGCGCAGAAGGGCCTCGGCGGCTTCCTCGCCAACCGTGGCGTCCCGCGCGTCGAGATGCCCGCCGAGGCGCTCGAAGCCATCCCGATCGTTGGGTAGTGACGTGGTCACGCCCCATGACTCCTGACTTCGCTGTCGAGCACGCAGTGGTGAAGATCGTCGTCGCCATCGCCGCGGGGACCACCATGTTCACCGCCGGCGCATCGGCCATCGTGGTAGAGGTAGCCAACGTGGTCTACGCCTCGCAGCTCTCGGACAACATGATCCTGCTCCTGGCGGGTACAGCATTGACCGTGGGAACCGGGATCTTCGCGTTCACCTTCAAGAAGCTCATGGACGTGTTGCAGATGGTCGGCGACCTGCGACGTGACGTGGCCGTGCTCGCCAAGACCATCGAGGACCAGGCTGACGACCGGGACCGTCTCGTCACCGTGATCGACCGGTTGGCCGATCGGGTCACCGAACTGGAAGGAAGGCTGAACCGATGGGAAGCGTGACCCCCGAGGTGAAGAAGATCGCCCACAGCGGTGACGCGCGGGTGACACGCCCGTGGCTGTCGACCCTGCTCACCACCGCCGCAGCGTGCGTGGTGATGTTCCTGCTCACCACCGCAGCGGTCGCGTTCGTGGACGTCCGCTCCGGTGGCCCCGATGCCCGGGATGCTGCGAAGCAGGGGCGGCTCAACGGCGACAACCTGTGCGAGTTCGCGGTGGCGGTGTCCGACGTGCTGGTGGTCCTCGCTGAGGGCCTGCCGCTCTCCCCGGAGCAGCAAGCCGCCCTTGACCGGATGGAGACGGTCGCCGCCGAGTGCAGCTCGGTCCCCGAGTAGACGCGCCGTCCACATCGCTGTGATACGA
>CAYZBB010000447.1:0-2578 GCA_964476495.1 uncultured Actinomycetes bacterium
ACCTCGTGGCGAAGTTCACAATCCGCGAGACGTGCAAAGCCGAGGAGGTTCAGTGACCAGGCTTAGCCCACACCGCCACTGCGAGCAGACCGGCGAGCCCGAGCTGTTCTGCGAGCACTGCGACGACCTGCTTGGGGTGCGCGAGACCACACCGTGGAGCAAAGCCGGACGCGAACCCAAACCCGCCCACGGATGGCTCACGCCCCGCCGCGAGCAAGCACTCCGCGACACACTGCGCGACCTGCCCGACAGGCTGGCACTCGTCCACCGGGTCATCGGCGGGGAAAACCTAGGCGAACCCACACGGGGCGTGCCAGGATTACGACCCCCCCTGTCGATCGCCGCACTCGACCTGAGCCGCCACCGAGGGCGCGCCGTCAACGATCCCATCGCACACATGGCCGGCCGCTCATCCGGTGTGCTCGACATGCTCGCATCCTGGGTGAGGCTGGCCGAAGCGGAGATGTGCGACGAGGGGATCGAGTGCACCACCCCCGCCGCGACACCGACCGTGAGCAGCGAAAGCGCCTGGCTGCTCCGACACATCGTCTGGATCCTCGACCAGCAGTGGGTGACCGAGCTGGCCGACGACATCGCCAAGGTCGCGGCCGACATCCGGGCTGCACTCCACGAGCGTCCCGAGTACCGGCCACGCTGCACCGCGTGCAAAGGCCACGTCGAGCAGGCGACCGGCGGGTTGTTCGTCTGCACGTCCTGCCACCGCGAGTACTTCGCTCGGGAGTTGGTGAGCCTGCAACAGCCGATGACCGCCGACCAGTTGACCAGAGCGTTCGAGGTCACCGCCGAAGCCATCCGGCAGTGGAAGGCGCGAGGGCTGCTCGAGCCAGCGACCGACCATGACGGGCAGCCGATCAAGTCTGGGAAGGCGTGGCGCTACCACGTGACCGACGTGCTGAGGCTCATCGACAGCGGGCAGCCAGGGGGCAAGCGTGCCTGAAATTGAGGGCGTGTCTATGGTGAAACCCGGGGAGGATTGCTATCGTGACACCTACCAGACCTATGCCCAAAGGCGGGCGAACGGGCTGGTACCTAGCTCCCCACCGTCACCCGTGACTGGTGGGGATTTGCTTTGCGCGGAGGTGACGTGACCAGCCCGCGAGAAGCCGAGATGATGGAGCGTATCGCGGCGCTGATCGCCGAGTATCCCGATGTGGTGGCGCCCCAAATCTGCGACTACCACCAGCGCTCCTTGGGTGACTGCGACGAGACTTGCACCACCCACGCCGACGCTGCCGAGTGGTTCCTCCGAGACTGGGCGCTCGTCACCGGATGGCAGCACTACGACCCCGATGCTGGCGACGACGACTGGATCAACACGGTCACGAGCCGTACCTCCTCAACGTGGGGGATGCGTGGACTGCTGACCACATGCGCGGAGACGTTCAGATGAGCAAGCGAGTCTGTCGCCACTGCCCGACGATCATCCCCCGCGACTCCTACCGCGGACTCTGCCCCCCGTGCCGAGCCGCCTACGACAAGCAGCGCGGAACCTCGGCCGAGCGCGGCTATGGCGCGAACCACCAGGCACACCGACGAGACGCAGAGGCAGCACTCCAGCGAGGCGAGACCCTGACCTGCTGGCGATGCGGTGGCCCGATCACTCGGGCTGCGGACATGCACATCGGGCACGACGACGACGACCGCAGCATCACACGGGGACCAGAGCACACCAACTGCAACCTGGCGGCGGCAGGGCGCAAGGGAGCGGCACAAGGACCCACAACGGGAAGGAAAGTTGGCTCCACCCGTGATCTTCAGCAAAACACCGTCCGATCGTCGTGCGGACAGCAACCAGGTGGCCGCGCTGCGTAGGCTGGGGCTAGACATACCTAAGAGGTAAGTCACAAGGAGGAGAACGCAAAATGATCGACTACACGGTTGAAGTGGTCACGGTTCCCGTGGTCAACGACGACTGGAGTCTCATCTACCGGGCCTTGGACGACATTCCAGGGGCTGTTCTGCTTGCCGACCCGACTGAACCAACGTTGATGTTCCCCGTCAGTGCCGAGTCCGCCTTCAAGGCCGTCCAGCTGATCGACGGGCTTGCGACGCTCATTGGTTTGCAGATCAAGTGCGGCAAGGTGTACCCCTCGCCCGTCCTGGACGCCGATCTCGCTTTCGATCCTGACGGCGAGCGGACGGCAGCGAACTCGATTGTTGAAGGTTTGACGCACTGGGTTGACCAGACTCCGCCGCCACCCAAGCACCTGCAGCAGTTGGTCGACGCATAGAGATCCCCGCAGACTCCCCTGCGGGCGGCCACATTGGCGCCGGGTAGAGGGGGATTGCCCCCTCGGCTCAGGCTTCGTGTGGTTTACGGGCGAGGACGGGCTGCGCTGAGTTGCTTCACCAAACCCCTCCAGGGGGGGACATCGGTAACGTACCCGCCCAGGTGGTTTAGAACGAAGGCGACGCGGTCGCCGCTGTCGGTCAAGTCGGGCAGAGCGCGGCTGGAATGGCTGTCACCATCGGTCCAACTGGTCGCTGGCGATGTCTGGCGCTGGCTAGTCGGGCACGGTGGGTAGGGGGGTACCCCTAAGCCCCCTACAAGCAACAC
>CAYZBB010000448.1:0-2572 GCA_964476495.1 uncultured Actinomycetes bacterium
TCCGCATTCACGAGGGTGAAGGTGCAGGCGGCGGCGTCGGTCGACGACGACACGAACTCGAGGTTCAGCGCGTCCTTGATCAGCGCCGTGCCGTCCACGGTCGGCGAGTCGAGCATCGTGTGGACGTTGCCGGCCAGGGTGAGCGACGTGGAGCCGTTGGTCAGCGCCAGTGAGAACGCCACCTCGGTGGCGGCGAACGCCCGGTTGAGCACCGTCAGGTCCCAGAAGTCGGACTTCACCGCGCACGTCCAAGTGCGCAGGTCCTGCTCCTTGGAGAGCTTGGCCCGGCCGGGGGTGGTGGAGCGGGCGGTGTAGTTGCCGGTGCGCAGCCCGTTCACGGCCTTGAACGTCAGGTCGTCGAACTCGTACTCGGAGCCGGCAATCGACAGCACGGCGTGCAGGCCGGTGAACGGCGACCACGCGGAGCTGTACGACGCGGCGGTGAGCGCGGCCACGGTGTCGCCGTCGCCGGTCGACTGCAGGTGCTGGCCCACGAAGTCGAGGTTCAGCATCGCCGGGTCGCTGCCCGCCTTGACGTTGATGTCGAACCCGGCGATCTGGCAGCCCGTGAAGTTCAGCGGGCGCACGGTGCCGTCGTAGCTGGGGGTGCCGACCTGCACCGACAGCGTCTGGGTCTGCACCAGCGCGCCGGGGGTGATCACGTGCGTGTACGGGTTCGAGCCGGTGGTCGACACCGCGCCCATGCCCTGCACGAGCAACATGCCGATGTTGGCCGGTGACAGCTCGTGGGTGATCGGGCCGGCCACCACCTCGACGCCCTTGAGCATCCGCACCGCCGACCGACGGCCGGCCTTGATGCCCTTGCTCGGGGTGTCCTTGCGGGTGGACTTCAGCCCGGACTTGACGTGCTCGATTGCACGGGTCGGCGCGGTGAACGTACCGGTCGGCGACTCGATCGCGTAGCCGACCTGGCTGTCGAAACCTGCTGAGGTCATGGGGTTACTCCTTCACCGCGGGGGCGGGCTCGGGGGTGGACTTCTTGCCCGCACGTACCCACAGCGGGGCATCGGGCAGGATCGGGGTGCCGTCGGCGGCGAACGTGGCGCCGGCCAACAGCAGGGACTCACCGACGGGATCGGCAACCTCGACCATCTGGCCGGGCTGCACGCCGTCGATACCGGGGATGTCGACGGCCGAGTCGCCGTTGAACTGGATCTTCATGCCGTCTCCTTCGCTGGGGTACCGATGCGGAAATCGCACCGGATCTCGATCGCCGCGGTCCCGGCAATGCCGTTCGGGGAGGCGGCGATCAGCGGCAACACGTCGTTGACGGCCATCACCGCGACGCCGTACTTGGCGAACTCGGGCACCTCGCGCGCCACCGGGTCGAGCGCCGGGTCCGTCGTCTCGCGCAGCTTCAGCACCACCGCCGCGCAGAGCGCCTCCAGCCGGTCACGTACCTTGCCCTCGGACCGTCCGGGCACAGCGGTGCGCACGGCGATGTAGGCCATGAACCGCTCGTCCTGCGACCCGCGTCCGGCCGGGCCCCACTCGATCCCGGGGGCCTCCACCATCGACACCACGACCACCCGCTCCGGTGTGAGCTTCAACGGCTTGCCGTCCGTCGACTTGGCCGGCGCCGTATCGGGATCCCCGAAGTAGGTCATCACGCCGTCTCTGTTGGCGTCGAGCGCCGGGAAGGCAACCTCGCCCATCATCCGCTCGAGCGCGCGCCACACGTCGAACTTGGCCGACGTGAGCACCGGAGCGGTCACGCCATCCCCACTTCGTCGAACATGTAGGCGTCGAGCACCTCGTTGACCCACGGGATCGACGTGTGCGCGCCGCGGACGCCGGGAGTGACGAACACTGCCGACCAGCCGAAGTCGGTCGAGTTCCACGTCGCCGCCTGGTCGGGCGTGGTCGCGGCCGGCTGCTGCAGGTCGTCGCGCAGCAGGCGCATCGCCGCCTTGGCCAGGTCGGGCGGCGGGGCGTCGAGGCCCCACTCGAAACCGACCTTCACCCAGCAGCCCTGCCACACGTTGGCGTAGCGGTGCAGCAGCCCCGCGGGTGACGGCGGGAACGCTGCCAGCTCACCGGCGGTCAGGGTCTCGCTGGCCGACTGGGCGAGGTCGTGGTAGATCGCCGCCGATCGCACCGTGCGCACGTCGACCGCGGGCAACACCAGCGTCGGGCGACCCGACGCCGGGATGGTGCGGAACGAGTAGCCAGGCCGGAACCGGCGGTGACAGATCCGCTCGATTTGGTTCTCGATCCGTAGCCGGGCAGCCGCGATCGTCGCGGCCGGGTAGTCGGTGAGGCTCGCCAGCGAGGTCTCACGTGCACGCAGCTCGGCGTTGCTGAACCACGGGGCGGCCACCACGTCGATGCGGGTGGTGGCCAGCGCGACCCCGGAGGCGGTCCAGGTGACCGTCAGGTTGTCGAGAGTGGCCGTCTGTGCAGCCGTCAGCGCGTAGGTGCGAGCAACCGTCGTGGAGCCGCTGGTGGCCGTACCGGAGGCAACGAGGACCGTTCCATCGGCGCGCGTGACCCCGACGGTGACAGTGCCCGGGTCCGCCGGTTCACCATCCCCGCCGATCTGCTGCCACGA
>CAYZBB010000449.1:0-2560 GCA_964476495.1 uncultured Actinomycetes bacterium
GCGAAGGCTTCGGGGGTCCAGGTGTGGTCGGCCCACAGGACCGCCACCGGCTCGTGGCTGTAGGCGGCGGGGTTGTTCACGCTGCGGTGTCCGGTTCTGCGGCGCAGCGAGCCAGCTCGAGCCAGCGGACCACGGTGGAGCGGGACACGGTGACGTCGTGCTGGGAGCGGAGAAGGAACACGATGTCGTCGACCGACCGGTCCTCGTCGTCGCGCCAGCGGAGCAGGACCGACGCCAACTGGCCGTCGAACTTCAGCTCGTCGTAGATGGGGAACGAAGATGTGCGGGCCATAACGAAAGTCAATATGACTTACAGAATGGAAGGTGTCAAGGCCCTTGCTCTAGGTCCGCTCGGGCACCGTTCGCTGGTGGCGACGCAGATCTACCTGCGGGGGAGGGTGGAGCCGTTGCGCGCCCCCATGGGCGGACGCCGGTACACCGCCTGAACGCGAAGATGCCCCCGACCATGACGGCCGGGGGCATCTCGTACGGTTCGGTTCGGTTGGCGTCAGGCGTACAAACTGGCGGTAGTGAACCTACCGCGCCGGCGGCGGGGTGAACTCCCAGCCGGCGTCGAGCATCGCCTGATAGTCCGCGACCCGGTTGCGCCGGAGGTCCACGGCCAGCCCCTCCCATCGGGGAAGAAGCGGGTCTCGGCGTCGGGACGCATCCCAGTACGCACGGGCCAGGTCCTCAGCGGTCACACCGCTGCATCCCGCGCCACGAACTGCCGACCCCGGAACGTCGCCTCACCGTCGTAGATCATCAGACGAGTCACAGATTTCCCTTCTCCAACCGGAACTCAAGTTCCTCGGTCTTGGACTCCAGCCGCGACACGATGCGGGCCAGGGAGACGATGGTGGCGAGCGACCAGCCGATCAGAGCGGTGCCGGTCCCCGCTACGAACAGGGCGATCCCGGCCAGCACGCTGTCGTTGATCTGCGCGCCGAGCAGCAGGGCGACGACCCCGGCGGCGAAGTTGAGGGCGCCGGCGATGCACACCACCCAGTGCTCCGCCATGTTGGAGATCATCGTGTGATCCGGAACGGCTCCGTGGCCCACGACAGCGGCACGCCTTCGCCCCGCTGCTCGTCGATGGGTGTCTCGGTGCCGGTGATCCGCCACAGCGGGTGGAGCCCGTCAGCGATCTGGCGGCCCATCACGTCGAGCACCGCCGGGGGGATGTCGTTGCGCCACCTGCCCGTGGTGCAGCCGTCGACGGCGTCGCGGACCGCTTCGCCGGTGCGGATGATCGACCCGCGCGGTTCGACGGACTGCCAGGCGACCGTCCCGGAGATGATGAACCCGTCGCCCTCGACGCACTTGCGGCCCGTGACGTGCACCACCGGATCAGACAGGTGCACGACTGGGGTGTCGGTGTTGTCCCGCGGCTCCTCCACGGTCTGGATGGAGTTAGGGCCGAGTGGCGACCATGGCGCGGGCCGGTTGACCGCGGCGAACAGGATCGCCCCGGCGACGACCAGGAGCGCGATGGCGAGCACCCCCACGGCCCATGCCGAACGTCTCGCCCGGTGGGCTACGTCGGTCGCGGACTCGGCCACGTCAACGCCGACCCTTGGTCAGCGCCCCGTAGATGACCCACATCCAGGTGTCGCGGTCGCAGACCCCGGTTACCGGCAGACCGAAGAAGGTCTGGACGGCCTTGACCTTGGCCCTGGTGGCGGTGCCGTAGACGCCGGTGCGGGTCAGGCCGAGGAGCTGCTGGAGGCGGGCGACGGAACGCCGGTGGGGGCGCACCCCCTGGCCGAGGACCGGCTCACGGGAGGCCTTGGCCTTCGCGGCGAGGAGGATGAAAAGCTTCTGGGTGTCGGTGAGCGGTGCGGGGGATGCGAGGGCGAGCGCGACCCGTGCCCGCCACTCGTTCCCGTCGGCGGGGATGCCGGGCCCGGCGGGATCGATCTTGCGCGTGGGCGCCCACTCGCGGTGGTAGCAGACCGTGGTGGCGGTGAACCCTCCGCCTTCGCACAGGGCGGCGCACAGACGGACGTAGGCGTCGACCTGGTGGGCGGGCCACGGCTCGCCGATCCCGTTGTTCTCCGCTTCGATGCCGAGCACGCTCGAGTTGCCGGTCAGGCCACGGAACCCCCCGGACCCGGCGTGGTTCGCGCGACCAGCGGCCACCACCCAGCAGTCGCCGTTGCGGGCCAACAGGACGTTGCCGAGCGGCCCGGCGAGGTCGGGGCGGCCGTTGGTGACGATCCCGAGCGCGGGGTGGTCGGACCCTGCGCGGGAGGCGGTGTGGTGGCACACCACACCACGAGGGCCGAACGAGGATGACCCTCGGGTCTGCCAGCCGGGGACCTCGTGGACGACGAGCCCGTGGGCGCGCAGCCGGTCAGGCAGCCACGTCGCGTAGCCCATCAGCCCGCGACCCCGCCGCCGCCGGGAACGTCGAGGGTGTCGCCGGGGGCCTTCACCAGCCCGTCACCCGGGTTGGGGAGCACGCTCAACCTCCACCGGGCGAACTGGGTGAGGGCGTTCACCACCGCGCCGCACCCGGCGATCGCCGCGGCCTGCCACACCGCCACGTCGAACCCGA
>CAYZBB010000450.1:0-2547 GCA_964476495.1 uncultured Actinomycetes bacterium
GTCTTGCGGACGTCGGCCCGCACCGTCACCTTTTTGTCGCGGAGCTTGTCGATCTTCTCCTGCAGCCGCTTCACTTCCTTGTCGTCACCCTTGGCCCGGGCCTCGACGACCTTGCCCTTCAATCCGCGGATCTCGGCGTTCAGCCCCTTCACCTGAGCCTTCGCGATCTCGGCGCCGGTGTCGACCTTCGGCTCCTTCGACAGCGACTCCAGCCCGTTCGCCACGTCCCACAGGCCCTCGCCGACGGCCCGGATCTTGTCGGCCGCATCGTCCGGGACCAGGTCGCCCAGCGGGGAGTTGTTCGCCGCCTCGGTCAGGTCCGCGAAGCCGTTGATCATCGCGACCTGCATCTTCAGGAACCACGCGATCGCGGGCGCGACGAACTTCGAGATGACGAACCAGATGCCCTTCAGCCCGTCGCCGAGCAGGGCACCCGCCGCCGTCACGCCCTCCATTACGGCCGGGTTCTGGTCGAGCCAGTCGAGCATGTCGATACCGGCCGTGGTCACCGCGGTGACAGCCGGGGCCAGCTTCTCCCCGAGGGTCGCCTGGAAGTCCTGCCACTTCGCGGCGGCAGTCTTGCCGACGTTCGCCGTCGACTCCGACGTCCGGGCGAAGTCACCCTGCGCGTCCTTGGTCTGCTTCAGGATCAGCGCCTGCGCGGCGAGCACCTTGTTCTGCGGGCTCAGCGCCTCCTTGGTGGTCTTGATCAGGCCCATCTTCATGGCCTGCTGGCGCATGCTCGCATCGTCCAGCAGGACACCGTAGGCCCGGATCGGCTCGGCCTCGCCGCGCAGCGCCGACCCGATCGCCTCGATCGCCTGCTCCGGGCTCGTGCCCTTGAAGCTGGCCATGTCCGCAGCGAGCTGGGTCATGTCGGTGGAGAACGCCGCGAGCCGGTCGCCCGCCAGGCCGGCGCTCTTGCCGTAGGTGCCGAACGTATTCGCGGCGCCGATGACCTGCTGAGCCGAGATGCCCATCGTCGTCGAGGCGGTCTCCGACTGCGCGATGATCTTGTCCATCGACTTGCCGAAGACGACCCCCGCGGCCGCGGTCGTGTCCTCCAGCTCGGCGTAGGAGTCGGTCAGGCCCGTGACCACCCGGACCGCCTCCGAGGCGACCAGGCCGGCGATCCCGGCCTTCATCGCACCGAACGCCAGCTTGCTGCCCTTGCCGAGCTTCGACAGCTTGCCCTCGGTCTTGCCCGCCTCGGTGCCGACCCCGCGCAGCGCCTTCGACGCGGTCTTGTCCTCGCCGAAGAGCAGCAGCCGGAGGGCGGTGTCGACAGCCATCTACCTACCTCCCAAGGTGATCGGCGACCCAGTCGCGGTAGTCGGTCCACTCGGACCAGGTCAGACGCTCGATGTCCCAGGGGTGCAGGTGCAGCAGGTGCGCCATCGGTGCCCGGTAGGTCTCGATCTGCGACTCGATGGTGGGATTGCGCCGCCGCCGCCACGTGCCGGCCGCCGCAGGGGCAGACCTCAGGAGGCGGCCGGCGCTTTTCCCTCCGGGTCGTCCTCGTCCTCCGCTTCACCGGGATCGAGGACGAAGGTCAGGTCTTCCCATCCGAACCGGCCGCAGTCGTCGAGGCTCGCGTCCTCCCCGGCCTGGATCATCGCCGCCCAGATCCCGATCATCACGAAGACCTTGAAGTCGGGGTGCTTGCGCGAGTCGGGGACCATCGCCACCTCGGCGGCGATCTGGATCACGTCCTCGTAGGAGCGGGCGTCGGTCAGGTCAGAGCGGGCCATCCACCGCTCCAGGCGGATCTGGTCGCGGATCGACAGCTTCCGCAGGTCCGCGGCCTCGTAGCGCTTGCCGCTCAGGATGAAGCCACTCATGGCAGGTCCAGCTCCTTCAGGATGTCGGTGATCGTGCCGGCCAGGCGCTGCTGTGCCTCCGGGCCGAGATGCTCCAGCGCCCGGTCGAAGGCCGCCTCGGGGACGGGTGTCTCCGACCACTTCCGGTCGCGGTGGCCGAAGGCGGGATGCCGCACGACGCCGCGGCGATTGATCGCCGAGAGCTGCGACTTCTTCTTACTTCCCAGCCACACGTCGACGCCGCGCGAGCGGGCCGAGACCGCGACCGGGGAGCGCCCCAGTAGGTAGGCCTGCAGCCCGCCCCGCCGGGGCATCTCCTCGACGCCCTTCTCCAGCACCAGACGGCCGAGCGGACCGGCCGCCTCACGCAGCCGCTTGCGGTAGGCCCGGGCCACCTTCTTGTCGAGGCCCGGGTCCTTCAGCGCCTTCTGCAGCTTCGTGTAGTCGTCGGCCTTCACGTCGGCCATGACGACCCCCTTCGGCTACAGCGCGCTGTCGAGCGTGCGCTGAGACACCACCAGCAGCGGGTTGGTGTCATTCTCCAGCGCGGTGAAGTTGCAGGAGGCGGTCGTCACGTCGCCGTTCGGCTTGGGCAGCTCGCCCTCCAGCCGCAGGTTGGCGATCGCGACCTGCACCGTCGCCTTGCCGGTCGTCAGCGTCTCGGCCTCGAAGTTCAGCACCAGCGTCAGGCCGGTGTCGGCGAGGTAGGCGTCCCGGTACACCTGGT
>CAYZBB010000451.1:0-2546 GCA_964476495.1 uncultured Actinomycetes bacterium
TGTCGCGGATCCGGGTGCCGACGTCGGCCAGCCGGTCGTCGTCGACGCCCATGATCTCGTGCGCTTCATGCTTGAGCATGCCGGTGCACGAGCCGGACGACGAGATGATCGTCAGGTCACGTCCGGACGACCGCAGCTCGTCGCACAGCTTGAGCACCTTGGCGGTGGCGCCGTCGAACAGGCCGTTGGACTGTTCGGCCAGCCCGCAGCAGCCCTGCTTGGGCACCAGCACCTCATAGCCCAGGTGTTCCAGCACCTCGATCGACTTCTTGGACGTCTCGACCTCGAAGTAGCCGCCGGCGCAGCCGTGGAAGAAGACGATCGGGCCACGGGTCGGCGCGGGTGCCGTGCGGGTGCGCTTCTTGAGCCAGCCGGTGATGGTCTGGGTGTTGGCATGCGGCATCGGCGCGTCACGGTGGATGCCGAGCACCTTCTCGACCACGGTTCGCAGCGGTTTGATCGACAGCGCGGCGTTGGCCACCGGTGCCAGCGGCGTCATCGCCCGGCCCATCAGCGTGGTCTGGGTGATCAGCCGGTCGCGCAACGGCATCTCGTCGGCTTTCATCACCGCACGGGCCTGACCGTTCAACTCGGCGATCTTGACCCCCTGCGGGCAGGCCAGCGTGCACGCGCCGCACGAACTGCAGTAGTCGAGCGAGTGGTCGACCGATTCGCCGTGCCGGAACCGCTCCGCCTGCGGGCCGACGAACTTCGGCCCGGTGAACTTCGGGGTGACCGCGGCCACCGGGCAGTGCGTCTCACAGATCGTGCACTTCACACAGTGGTCGAGGGACGCCCGGGCGACCTGCGTCTGGGCGAACTCGATGCCCTCGGAGGGGTTCATGAGGCTGCTCCTTGCGTCGAGACGGCTTGGCTGGCGGCGAGGATCGAGTCGGCGGCTCTCACCGCACTGGCCAGCGCGATGCCCTCGCCCGATTTCTCCTGCCAACGAGTGGCGCCGGCCAGGATGCCGCCGGCGGCGTACAGGTTGTCGTAGACCGCGTCGCCGCCGGGATGGCGAACCAGCAGGTCTGGACCGGTTTCGACGCCGACGAGGAACAGCGGCTGCGGATCGCCCCAGTAATCGGCATGCACCAGGGCACCCTCCGGACGTCGCAGCGGCAGGTCGAAGATCGACTCGCGCAGGTTGTGGCGCGAGTCGGCATGCAGTGCCCCCGACTCGAAACCACCGGTGGAGAGCAGGAACGCGTCAGCCGCGAACTCGCGGATGCCGCCGGCGGTGGCCAGTTGCACACAGGCGACCGATCCGCCCGCGCTGCGGTAGCCGGTCACCTTGCTGCCCGGCACCACCCGGACGCCGGACGCCTTCGCCACCGCGGTGAGGGTGCGGTTCAACCGCATGCCGGGCACGGACGGCGGGGGCAGCGGGATCTCGAAGACCGGGGCGCCGATCAGGTCGGCGATGTCGCTCCAGGCGTTGTGGTCGTCCAAGCCGAGGACGGCCGGCAGGCCGACGCTCTCGCCCTCGGCCACCAGCGGTTTGACCGCTTCGGCGAACCGCTTGCGGGTGGCCGGGTCGTCCAGCGCCCGGGCGTAGGTCAAGCCCGAGGAGTCGACCTCGCCCTCGCGGGCCGGGAAGCCCAGCATCACCGGACGCGCCTCGAGTCGCCCGCCACCCGGCAGGTCGGTGCGGTTCAGGTTGTGGGCGACCAGTTCGGGATAGAAGTCCTTGAGCTGCTTGAGGCCGATGATCACGAACTTCGCACCGTCGACGCAGGCGCCCGCGGTCATGCTGGGCGAGGCCAGCGCGGTGGGCCGGACGGCGCCGACCGCGGTGGGCAACTGCAGATTGACCGCAGGATCACCGACCAGCAGCTCGGCACCGACCAACTCGGCGACGTAGCTCGCGGACGCGCCGACCAGTTCGGCGTCCAGGAACGCGTAGGGATGGTCAGGGTTGGCCTGCGCGAAGTCGCCCAGCGCGTCCAGCGGTCGCTCCACGCGGTCGGGGGCGTAGCCGAGAATGTCGATCGTGCCCTGGGAGAGCTGCAGGCCGCCGGTGCCCTTGGCCAGTAGGGTCACCGCCGCGCCGCCCCGGGCCAGCCGAATGGCTGCGACCAGTCCGGAGACGCCGGCTCCGATCACCACGACGCGCGTCATCACACGACCTCCTCATGAGTCGGGCCAGGCAGGTGTTCGACGTCCAGCGTGCCCTGGAAGATCCAGTTGTCCAGCGCGGTCTGCCGGACCTGGTCGCCGTACAGGATCGGCCAGATGCCGATCCAGCGGTTCTTCAGGAACAGCCGCACCAGCCCGGTGGCCCGTTCGATGTCGATATGTTCGGACTGCAACGCCACGCCGGTGGCTCGCATCGAGCAGAACCCGCCCTGACAAGGCCCCATGCCGAGCCGCAGCTGGCGGCGCAGGTCGTCGAAGCTGCCCTTGGGCTGATCGGCCAGCGCGCGGGTGAGCATGCCCTTGCTCATCAACTCGCACTCGCACAGGATCTGGTCCTCGGTGCGGTCGTGCTCGCGCTCTTCGAGCCGGTGGGTGATGACGTAGTTCTTCTTGTCCTCCGAGCCGGG
>CAYZBB010000452.1:0-2546 GCA_964476495.1 uncultured Actinomycetes bacterium
TGCAGGTGTTGCGGACGAACGCTGGTGCGACTGCCCCGGAGTGGGCGACGGTGTCGTCCGGTGGCATCCAGCCGACATCGGCGGTTGTCAGCGGCAACTACTACCCGATCGCACCGACCGGGTTCGAGGGCAACGCGTCGCAGGCCATCACCGCGTCCACGTTGCAGATGTTCCAGTGGGTGGTGCAGCAAGATTGCACGGTCACAGAGCTGTGGATCGACGTGACTTCGGGTGGCGGCGCCGGGAAGAAGGCGAGCGTCGGGATCTACACGGCTTCCACGACGTGGGTGCCGTCGCTGTTGTTGGACGCTGGGCAGTTGGATGTCGCGTCGACCGGGATCAAGAAGGCCACGTCGCTGGGGCGAACCCTGACGGCGGGTCAGTATTGGTTGGCGATTCATGCCGAGGCGAATATGTCGCTGCGGACGGTTTACGGCGGGATGTCCCACGCGTTCGGGTCGACGGGAACGCTGAACGGTGCGGCGACGTGGGCGACGACGGCGCCGTTCGGGAGCCTGCCTGCGTCACCGACGCCAGCCATCACGAACATCGCGCATGAGTGGAACATGGTTTTTCCGGTGGTGACCCGATGATCCGCAATGAGAGTTTCGTGGGCGGTGTGTGCGTGGAGGCTGAGGTCATCGACCTTGATGCGGGGACGGTCGCCTACGAGGTGGACGGCAAGGTGGTGGAGTCTCGGCAGTTGACCGCCGAGGAGGCGGCACGGTTCGCGCCGCCACCCCCGTCCGCCGACGAGCGCCTGGCTGATCTGCTCGCCGCACTGTCGAAGGCCACCACCCTCGCCCAGATCCGCGCCGCTGCCACTGACCTCGCATGACTGCCACGTGGGCTGACTCCACCGCCACATGGGCAGACCCCGGCTACTCCTGGACCGGCGCCACGCCGGGTCGCCTCCGACTCACCGCCATCCTGCTCTCAGTTGCGCTCGTCGTCGTGGCCGCATCGTGCGACTACCAGATCGCCCGCTACCGACCCGACAGGTCACCGGTCCGCTGGCATCCATGCACAACCGTGCACTACCGGATCAACCCTGCCGGGATGGCCGTCACAGAACGGCAGCGGATCATCGACGCCATGGCCGCCGCCTCCCAAGCGACCGGCATCCCCGTCGACTACGACGGGCACACCGCGGCGACCGTCGCCGACAGCGGCGCGCTGTTCTACGCCCGCCCATTCTCAGACCCACCAGTCCCATCCGACGGGTTCACCGAAGTGCGAACAGGGCCGGCGGGCAACTGGTGGCAGTCAGGCGAGGTTATCTTCAACACGCTGCGCCCCCCACCGGTCGACGCCAGGACGGCCGCCCATGAGGTCGGGCATCTGTTCGGACTCGCCCACCCGTCATCGAACGCCGCGGCGCAGGTCATGGGCACGCACCAGCCGCCGTACCAGCCCGACGACCTCGCCGGGCTGCGCGCCGTCGGGCGCCAGCCGGGCGAATGCTGAGCCCCACCGCTGTTCGCCGGCGCACTGTGAGATGATGGTCCCATGAGTGACACCCAGGGCGTCGCCGAGGCAACTGGCTGGAACCCGCCGGAGGGAGGGACGCAACTCACCTGTAGCCCGTGGGCCGATCTCGACGACCTCCCTGACGGGTGCCCGTGCCGCACCGTTGAGTCCGGCGGGGACCTGCCGACCGACGACGAGCTGCTCGAACTGATCGACGACGCCACCGACGCCCTGTTCGTCCTCCTCGGACGGCCGGCGATCGGTGTGTGTGAGCTGACCGTGTACCCGTGCGCCAACGCGGTGATCCCGTTCCTCGGGCCCCGGCACCCGTCGGTGCTCGGCTACTCGGGGATGCCGTGCTCGGACTGCGGCCACGAGTTCGACGTGTGGCTCGACGGGCCCGTTCACGACGTCCTCGCGGTCGTGGTCGACGGTGAGACGCTCGACCCCTCCGAGTACCACCTCGAGGACGGCGTGTGGCTGGTGCGGCGCGAAGGGTCGTGGCCCGCCGGCGGCGACCCGGACGACGACCTGTTCTCGGTCACCTACGAGCGGGGTGTCCCGACGTCGAAGCTGATCCGTGGGTCGATCGCCGAGATCGTGAACGAGATGTGGATGGATCAGTGCGGGAACCGGGAGCAGAAGTTCACCGCAGCGGTCCGGTCGATGTCCACCGGTGGGACCCAGTACAGCTACGAGGATGTGGCGTCGGCGCTGCCGAAGATGCCGCAGACCCGCATGGCAATCGCCCAGTGGAACCCGTCGAACCAGGCGGTGCAGCCCTTCGCCTACTCGCCGGACATGGGCTACCGGACGAAGGTGATCCGCACGTTCACCTGATCCTCCCCGTATCACAAGTGCGGCTCGCCTTGAAAGTCCGCTGTGCACCTTCAATGCTTCGGGGCAGACACAGCGGGCCCGTGCCCGCACACGACCTCAAGGAGCACCACCCATGGCTGCCAACTCCCTCTGCCTCGGTCAGCGCCAGGCGTGCGCCATCCGCGTCACCCGCCTCAACGCCGACTGCACGCCCGCCGAGGGCGACGACAACGCCGTGGTCAGCGCCGGCCTCGTCA
>CAYZBB010000453.1:0-2540 GCA_964476495.1 uncultured Actinomycetes bacterium
TGTGGATCAACATCTACCCGGACCGGCCGCTGACCAAGAAGCCGGCCGAGACCCGGATGGGTTCCGGCAAGGGCTCGCCGGAATGGTGGATCGCCAACGTCAAGCCGGGTCGCATCGTCTTCGAGATGAGTTATCCGAACGAGGCGACCGCCCGTGAGGCGCTGCGTCGCGCGATCCACAAGCTGCCGATGAAGTGCCGCATCGTGACCCGGGAAGGGGCTGAAGGGTGATGGCCGCTGCGAGTACTTCAGCGACCGAACTGCGTGAGCTCGGGCAGGACGAGCTGGTCCTGCGGCTCCGCGAGTCCAAGCAGGAGCTGTTCAACCTGCGTTTCCAGATGGCCACCGGGCAGATGGACAACAACCGGCGGTTGCGCACCGTCAAGCATGAGATCGCCCGGATCTACACGGTCATGCGCGAGCGGGAGCTCGGCCTGTCCGTCGGTCCGGACGAGTTGGCCAATCAAGGAGGTGCCGCGTGAGCGAGCCCGTGGAGAACGTCGAAATCGAGGCCGCCGCACCCGGGGCGGAAGCTGTTGCGGCTGCGTCACCGGCGGGGCCGGCCGTCAAGGCCCGCGGTGAGCGCAAGACCCGCGAGGGTCTGGTCGTCTCGGACAAGATGAACAAGACGATCGTGGTCGAGCTCGAGGACCGGGTGAAGCA
Organism: uncultured Actinomycetes bacterium; assembly: GCA_964476495.1. Classification (GTDB taxonomy): domain Bacteria; phylum Actinomycetota; class Actinomycetes; order Mycobacteriales; family Nakamurellaceae; genus Nakamurella. The sequence goes on from CAYZBB010000453.1 coordinate 663, forward strand.
TCCGCGGTACTCGAAGGTCATCCGCCGCACCACCAAGGTGAAGGCGCACGACGAGAACGAGACGGCCGGCATCGGCGACCGCGTGCTGCTGGCCGAGACCCGGCCGCTGTCCGCGACCAAGCGCTGGCGCCTGGTGAAGATCCTGGAGAAGGCACAGTAACCCTGACCGCCTGGTTCTTCGTTCGTTCCGAAGGGTCCCGTAACGAGTTTCGGCTCGGGCGGGGCCCTTTCGGCGTTTGACATGGTTCTGGGGGCCCGCGCTGCGGGCGTGACCGACCCGGTGCGCGCCGTTGAACCGACGTTGCGCAAGCGGGGCTGTTCCGCGCAACGCAGGTTCACTCGCCCTCGCGGACTGGCGAATTCCGGTGCGCGTGCCCCCACAGAGTTGTCCCCATGACCGATTCCTGTCCACATCGGGGGAGTGTTCCTGGCGCCGACCGCGTTTCGGCGGTGCGCTGGCCGGATGGACGGCGCGATGCTTGCACTGCACGCGGGGCTGGACGCCGTGCTGCGTCTGCAGGACGGCATCATCCGCCGGGACCAGGCGATGGCCGCGGGCCTGTCCGGCTCGACCGTGGCCAGCAAGGTGTACCGCCGGCACTGGGTCCGAGTGCTCCCGCGCGTGTACGCCGTCGATGTCGACCCGGCCTCGCCGACGGCGAGAGTGCGTGCGGCCGCATTGTGGGCCGGCGATGACGCAGTGATCGCCGGTCCCGCCGCCGCCTGGTTGTGGCAGCTCACCGATCGTCCGGCTCCGCTGATTCATGTGGTGGTACCCCCACACCGCCGGATGTCCCAGGTGGAAGGGGTCGACGTGCTCCGGTCCGCGCTGGCCGATGAGGAGATCGGAGTCCACCGCCGCATCCGGGTCACGACGCCGGTGGCCACCTGCCTCCAACTCGCGCGGCTGAGCGAGCCCGACCTGCTCGAGGTAGCGCTGCGCAATGGACTGACCGCACAGGCTCTGGACGACGAGCTCGAACGGGGACGTGGACGGCGCGGTCAGGTTCGGGCGAGGCAGAGCCGGCAGGCGGTGAGCGATAACCCGTGGTCGTGTCCCGAACGCGCGCTGCATGAACTGTTCCGGCGGGCCGGGCTCACCGGCTGGACGGCGAATCCGAAGGTGCCGCTGCCTGTCGGCGTGCGCTACCCCGACGTCCTTTTCGAGGACATCAAACTCATCGTCGAGGTGGACGGGCGCCGCCATCACAGCAGCCCGGCCCAGCACGACTACGACCATCGGCGACAGAACGCCTTTGTGGTCGAGCGGTTCACCGTTCTGCGATTTACGCCCGATCAGATCGAGCGGGAGCCCGATGCAGTGATCAGCCAGGTTCGGCAGATGGTGGAACTGCTGCGCCGCGACGCGTGGAGCGCGGAGCCCGAGTGAACGATGATTGCGCAGAACGCGCCCCAGCCGCGCAACAGGGGTTCAACCAACAGGATTCAGGGGTCGCGGTCGGGTTCGCAGGCGCCGGAGGACCCGACTGACCTGCACCGATTGGCGCTTCGCGGCACGATCGCGTAAGGTTGAACATTGGCGTTGGCCGGGCCGCAACACATTCAGTGCGAGCGGCACGGGACGGCGCCGATCTGGCCTGGCAAGGTCGGAAATCTTGTCAGGGCTCCGTCACCTTCCTGCGTGACACGCCATGCCGAACGGCTCCGGCCGGACGATGCGGCGGGTCCGTGCGGCCACGTGCCACAGGCAAGAGTGAAAAGGCGGGCGTACGAACGCTCGTACTTCCTCTTGTCTTTTCGCATGTCGGCGGTCGGACAGCAGGGGAGCGGAACCAGAACACCGCGGCCCGGCGGTCCCGGGCTGCTAGGAGAAGGCGGACTGCAGTGATTCAGCAGGAGTCCCGTCTCCGGGTCGCC
>CAYZBB010000454.1:0-2533 GCA_964476495.1 uncultured Actinomycetes bacterium
GAACATTCACGAACTCGCCGCTTAAGCGGTGTCCACGAAATCGATTACGCTCTAGAAGCTGCGCTGCGTCGGGGTCAAGACCATCCCCGTCACCGCCCCGGACGGCACCACCTACGAGCGAACCGTCCTACAACTGGAGGATCTCGATGACTGACAACCAGGTACCCGACCCCGACGACCCCGAGTTCTTCGCGAAGTACACGATGCCGCAGTCGATCCGGGACCTCGCCTTCGGCCCGTCGGGCGGAACCCCAGCACCCCGCGTGGTCCGTCCCGTCCGACGTCTCAGCCCACTGGAAACGACGACGCCGCAGCCAGCCCGACCAGCCGTGACTCCTGAGGGCACCGCCATCACCACGGCCGCTGGGATCACCGTCAAGCTCATGCACGTAGGCCGAGGCCAGACGGTTCACGCGGCTGGCCCGTCGGGACACACCTACTGCGGGGCCGAGGCCCGTGGGTTGGGCTCGGAGACCAGCACCGCGTACGGCGCCAAGGCCGTCACCTGCCAACGGTGCCTCAAGTGCATCTGAGAGAGCGACCAGAGTGACCAGCAGGGGGTAGCTAGATTTCTGGTCAACCAGAAACCTGGGAATCTAGGTGGGGTAGGAGTACGCCACCATGGTGCGACCAAGCCGCCGTCGGGGGCCGATCGCCGGGAGTCGCGACACATGACCACTGCAGTGCACCTGGATCAGACGGCGCTGGTCATGAGCGATCTGACGGCACTGCTGCCATGGTTCACCCCGCCGCAGCAGCCGCAGGTCGAAACCCTCTCTGTCGCGTGTTCTCTGGCCTGTGCGTGCTACGCATTGCCGGACTACGCGCGGAGCGTCGGCGGCGACGGGCAGCCCCGATGGTGGCCGTTTAGCACCGGCTACTCGCCCGTCGACGACCGCTACGGCGAACTCCTGGCTGCCGCCGGGTTCGCCCTGGTCGCGTACGCGCAGTTCCGGCCGGAACTGGCGGTCGACGACATTCTGGCGGCGGTCCAGGACGGCCGCCGCGCCCTGGTCGGCCCGGTGCCGGGCGACCTGGCCCGCAGTACCAGAGCCTCAGCGGCCGACGCGTTGGGGTTCGCCGCGGCCTGCTACGCGCTGCCGGCCTTTGCTCGGCAGACCGGAGTCGGTGACCTGCCGCTGCTGTGGCCGTGGCCGGCCCGGTTATGGACCCCACAGGACCGTGAAGCGGAACTGATCGTCGCCGCTGGCATGCTGGTCGCCGAACTCGAGCGGCACCGGCCAAGCGCACCGGCCGCCCGGCGGCCGACGCTGACTGTCATGCCCGGTGGCGCCCGATGAGCCATCAGCCCGCCGCGGCCGCGGCGATGCGGTTGCAGCTCGTCGCCGTTGTCCGCGACGGCGACCGGATTCTTGCCTGCCGGGACCACGACACCGGAGTTTGGCGTCTCCCGTCGACGCCGTGGAACGCCACCGCCAACCCCGTGCAGGCCATGCGCGAATTACTGGCCGACCGCGCCGCGGTGACAGTGTCGCCGACGTTGCACGCGCCGGTACGGCTGTCGGCCACCGCGGGCCTGTTGCTGTTCACCGCCAAACCGCTCAACGCCCCGCCCGCCGGTACCAGGCTATGCCGATGGGTGAGCCCGCAAGCGATCGCTGCGGTGCTGCCGCCGGATGATCAACGGTGGGTGTCTGTCACCTCGGCCCCCGTGCACCGTCGTCGCGGCCAGCCGCGTCGACGCCCCGGCGAGCGGCATCTGACCGTCGGCACGGCCAGCCCCGCCGGCGTGCCCCGAACCGGATAGCCGCCGACGTCAGGTCGAGGCCGCGAACTGCTGATGCGCCTGCTGCCGGGTCAATCCCAACGGCTCGCCGATGTCCGCCCAGGAAACATGAGCCTGCCTGGCCTCGGCCACCGCGCGGGCACGGGCCTGCGGTGTCCGCAGCCGGGCCAGACGGCGTTGGAAGCGGTCCACCGTCGCCGCGTCCGCGCGCGGAGCACGTCGCTGCAGCCACAGCCGCAGCTCCTGCGCGTCGAATCGACCGTCCGGTCCACGGGCCGGCATCGTCCCGCGGGACAGATAGCCGCGGATGGTGGCCGCCTCCGGCCGCCGCCCGGTGGTTTGCTCGATCAGATCCAGTGCGCCGTCCATGTCCAGGCGATCCGATCCCGCTACGCTGGACCCACTCAGAGTTCCCAGGTCGTGCCGGAGGCGGCTCTCCCGAGCCGCTTTCGCATCCGCCCGCCTGATCTTCATTCGATCCGCCCGACACTGACGGCACACCCGATGCTCCGCCCCGGCCGCGTCCGTGTACCGGTAGGTATTGACCTCGTCGAACGCGTGCCCACGCCGACATTCCAGCTCCGCGGCCGACGTCGGCGCCGCCCCCCGGTACGCCCTCATCGTCGGCGGCGCGGCCCGGTAGCCGTGCCGAGCCAGCCGCGCCCGCAACACCGGCCACGAGGATCCGGTGGCCGCGGCCAGCTCGCCGGTCGGCACGCCCTGTCGGTACGCCAGATCGATGAGCCAGGCGTACTCCTCACCGGCCAGCCGCCGGGGATCTCCAGC
>CAYZBB010000455.1:0-1285 GCA_964476495.1 uncultured Actinomycetes bacterium
GTCCTCGCCTCAACATCGACATACGCGGTACCCGCAGACGCCATCAGTCACCACCTCCGAAGAACTTGCGGACAGCGTCACGAGTCGACAACGCCGGCTCAGGGTCAGGCTCCACCGCACGGGCCAACAACGTCACCGCACCAGCAGGCAGGCACTCCACCAACGCCAACAGGCGACGGCACCCCACCGGCTCCGGGCCCCACAGCGCCGACCGCAGATCGATGCGATACACCGACTGGAAGTCAGCCTCCAACGTCGGCCAGTTGCGCTCAACGAACGCCACCAGCCCCATCATTTCCCCAGCGACACCCCGAACGTGGAGAACAGCGCGCCCATGTCCTGCTCGGACGGCACCAACGCCAGGAACTCGTCAGCGTCGGACGGGTCCAACAGGACCATCTCGACCACCGAACGTCGCCCACCGGAACGCCACACCTCAGCCGCCGCGAACGGCAACTCAGGGCGCAAACGCCAAAGGCGGCCGCCGAGCAGGAAAGTCCGCTCGCCGGCCGCCTCCAAACGCGCAGCACGCAACGCATCGCCATCGACGGTCGCGACCTGCTCTGATTCTTGCCCTTGCCCCTTGGTTGCCATGATCAGGTGCCCACCAGAGCGAACTGGCCGAGCTCGGGATCATTCGTCTGGAACGCCCACGGCTTCTGACCGGGAGTGCCGGACTCGAGCACATCGAACTTGAGCGGCATGGCCACGGGCTCAGTCCTCATGAGGTTGAAGTCGACCGTGTCCGACACGATGCAGCGACGGAACAACCAGCGGTAGCCATAGTCGCCGTCCTCGGCCTCGATGATGATGGACCGCTCGTCCACGAAGTCAGGGTCCGGTGGCTCGTAGTAGTACTTGTTCGCGCCGCTGGTGCCGAACGCACCGCCGCCCATCGCCAGACGGAAGCTGGCGAACGTGAGCTGGAGGAGCGAGAACGACACCGAGGTCGGCGTGTCGGTGATGAGCCGTCGCAGCGGGTAGCCGGACTGCCACGACTTGATCTCCTTCGTGACACGCCCGAACGAGAACCCGACACCGGCCTCGGTGGTGTAGCCCATCTCCACGAACCCGGTGGCGCCGGACACGGAGACAGCCGCGGTGATGTCGGCCGGGAAGCTCTCGTTGGCATCGCCAACGTAGACGTGCCCCGTACCGGGAATGACTAGCTGGTCAGCGTCGAGGGCCATCGACACCACCACCTTTCTGTTGTTGGGCGCGCCGGGTGGCGCGGTGGGTCGCCCGCCGTGGCGGGGTCCTGGTGCTCTCGGCCCGAGAGGGGTGC
>CAYZBB010000455.1:1385-2533 GCA_964476495.1 uncultured Actinomycetes bacterium
GACTGGGTGCGAGGGTTGCGCACCGGCCACGGCGGGCCGACCACCTCGAGCACCAACGTGCCGACGGTGATCTTGTCCAGACCGTTCACGGTCGTGCCGGCGGGCAGGATGACCAGCCAGTCCTCTTGCTGCACCTCGCCCTTGCCGTCCTTCGTCTCGGAACGGGACCGCTGCTCGGCGTAGCACACGGTCGACGTGGTGGCTTCGGTCTGGTCGGGGTTGCCGTACCGGTCGGCGGTGCCGGCGTCGGTGCGGGTCGTGATGGTGCAGGTCTGGTTGAGCAGACCGGCCAGGGTCACGAGAACACCCGCACCCGGTAGCGGTCCAGCAGCGCCCGCTCTTCGTCCAGCAGCGACACCGCCCCACCCGTCCGCGAGTAGCTGACCGAGTAGGACCCGACGCTTTCACTGTTCACCCCGTCGGGCGAGCCGAGCGTGCGGGCAGCCAGCGCCAGGCACACGCCCTTGATGTCGTTCGGGATGATCGCGAACCCGTGCGTGTAGGTGACGGACACCTGAGCGCCGGGCCCGCCCCAGTCGCCCCACCCGTTGATCAGGTAGTCGGGACCGTTGACCGACAGGACCCCGTCGACCTTCGTGCCCCGGTACAGGGTGTGCGCCCCGTCCCACACCCAGTCCGTGTCCACCGAGAGCGTCGTGTCACCGATGATGACCGTCGTCACCGCGGTCACCGGCCGCTCGGGCAGGACCAGCTTCTCAGCGAACGTGCCGGGGAACACCGCCGTCGTGGTGGCCTGCGTGAGCGTCTGACGTGCATGAGCCCTGATGGCAGCCGATGCCATATCGAGCAGCAATCGCGCACGGTCGGTCGCGATGGACGTTCCGGTGTACGCCTCCAGTTCGGCTTCGGTAGCGAAGGGAGACGCGGCGGAAGGGTCAAGGGGTGCAACGTCGAACACGTCGGACTCGACATCGGCGGCGGTGCCGGTGCCGGTCCACTTGAACGCCCACCGGCCCGCCGTGCTGACCGTGACGCTCTTCGTGTAGACGCCAGTGCTGCTTTTGGTGATGGTGTTGCCGGCGTAGGTGTAGGTGGTAGCAGTGCCGGCGGGGTCGGTGACGACGAGGCTGACGGCGGTCGGGTCCGTGGCGGTGCCGGACACCTTGAAGGTGTTTGTCAGGGTGACG
>CAYZBB010000456.1:0-2514 GCA_964476495.1 uncultured Actinomycetes bacterium
CGAGACGCGGCACTCCGACGAGGCGTCCGGCACCACCTCCTCCGGCCGGTCGATGGAGACCGCCGAGGACTAGCGGTACTTCCCCGAGCCGGACCTCGTACCGCTGGCCCCGGACACCGCGTGGATCGAGCGGATCCGCGGTGGATTGCCCGAGTTGCCCTGGCTGAGAAGAGCCCGGCTGCAGGCCGAGTGGGGCTTCGCCGATCTGCAGATGCGGGACCTGGTCGCCGCCGACGGCGTGGAACTGGTCGCGGCGACCGTGCAGGCCGGCGCTCCGGCGGGCGAGGCGCGGTCCTGGTGGACGTCGTACCTTGGCCAGCAGGCCAACGTCCTTGGGGTCTCGCTGGACGAGTTGCCGATCACTCCCGGCCAGGTCGCCGTCGTCATCGGCAAGGTCGCGGCCGGCGAGCTGACCACCAAGCTGGCCAGGCAGGTCGTCGACGGGTTGCTGGCCGGTGAGGGTGAGCCCGACGAGATCATCCAAGCCCGTGGGCTGGCGGTGGTCTCGGACGACTCGGCCCTGCAGGCCGCGGTCGACCAGGCGCTGGCCGCCCAGCCCGCGGTCGCGGAGAAGATTCGAGGCGGCAACCTGAAGGCCGTCGGCGCGATCATCGGGCCGGTGATGAAGTCGACCCGCGGGCAGGCGGACGCGGCCAGGGTGCGGCAGCTGGTGCTGGCCACGCTGGGGGTGGAAGGCTAGGCAGCGTGCGGATCGCCCTCGCCCAGATCGTCAGCACCGTCGACCCGGACCGCAACCTCGGCCTGGTCGAGCAGTCCGCCCGGAACGCGGCTACCGCCGGCGCCCGGCTGGTGGTGCTGCCCGAGGCCACGATGTGCGCGTTTGGCGTTCCGCTGGGACCGGTCGCGCAGCCGCTCGACGGCCCCTGGGCGAACGCGGTCCGACGCATCGCCGCCGACCACCGAATCACGGTTGTGGTCGGTATGTTCACCCCGACCACCGGTGGGCGCGTGCGAAACACATTGCTGGTCACCGGCGACGGCGTGGATGCGTCCTACGACAAGATCCATCTCTTCGACGCCTTCGGGTTCCGCGAGTCGACGACCGTCGCCCCGGGGACGACCCCGGTGATCGTCGAGGCGGACGGCGTCACCATCGGCCTGGCGATCTGCTACGACCTCCGGTTCCCCGGGCTCTTCCAAGCCCTCGCCGCCGACGGCGCGAAGCTGATCGTGGTGCCGGCGTCCTGGGGTGCCGGCGAGGGCAAGCGGGAGCAGTGGGATCTGCTGGTGCGGGCCAGGGCGCTGGACAGCACGAGCTTCGTCGCCGCCTGCGGGCAGGCCGATCCGACCACCGTCGGGATCTTCCGCCGATCCGGCGCCCCGACGGGGATCGGTGCGAGCGCTGTGGTCTCGCCGCATGGATCGATCGTCGAGCAGCTCGGCGCGGCGCCCGGTCTGCTGATCGCGGACCTCGACCTGGACGAGGTTGACGCCGCCCGGGAGCAGAATCCGGTGCTCGCGAATCGACGGTTCTGACGTCGGTGACGAGGTCGACCGCATTGCGCGCGCCACGAGTTCGCTGATCAAATCTGCGCCGGCCTGGGCAAACCGGGCGTGCTTGTGTGGATTTGGTCAGCGAAGCCGACGCGCTGCGCGGAGAACGCTGATCAAACCGGCGTTTCCGTGTCGAATCTGTCCGGATCCGTCATGCTTTGATCAGCGCGGACCGGCTGTGCGCGAGCTCGTCGATCGATGCAGCGTTCTCGCGCCGCTCGTGGTGGGTGGGCGGCGGCCAGGCGAGCCGCCCGGATCAGTCCGGCCCGCCCCCGCCGTCGGCACCGCCGGACGGCACGACGACCACCCGGTCGTCGCTGGGCACCGGCTGCCCGAGACCGTCCTTGTTCGACGTGGTCAGCCAGAGCAAGCCGCCGCTGTCACCGACCACGGTGAGCAGCCGCCCGTACCGGTTGTCCATCAGCACCGTCGGTGAACCGGTGAACGTCCGCGGTCCGGCCATCTGCAGGCCGGTGAGCTGCTGCCGATCCAACGACGTGCTGGCCAGCACCCCGTTCGTGATCGCGCAGCTGTCGGCCCCACCGTCGGTGCGGCTCCAGGTCCACAACGCGTCGGAGTCGGGCAGGGTGGTGTAGTTCTTCCCGGCGGTGAGCGGCAGCAGCACGTCCGATGCGACGCGGTGGTCAAGCGCCGCCATCGTGCCGTCGGCGAGCGGGCACATGCCGCCGACCTGGGTGAAACCCGAGGCGTAGACGGCGGAATCCGGAGTCGGGTTGGAGGCAGCAGGCTTGCCGAACTCGTCCAGCCGCAACACCTTTCCCGCCAGCGAGGCGGGATCGGAGGCCAGCGCGGAGTTTCCGGTGTCGCCCGTTCCGACGTAAAGGCTCCGGTCCGACGCGAACGCGATGCGCCCACCGTTGTGCGTCGCTCCCTTCGGGATGCCGGTGAACACGGCCTTGGGCACGTCGCCGGCGGCGATGCGGATGATCCGGTTGTCCTCCGCGGTGGTGACGTAGGCGTAGATCAGCCCGTCCTCGC
>CAYZBB010000457.1:0-2493 GCA_964476495.1 uncultured Actinomycetes bacterium
CCTTCTGCTCGTCATCGAACGGCACGCCGGAGGGCATGGCGGTGATGCTACTCCGATGATGCGATACGTCGCCGTTTGCGGTCGTTGGCCCGCTTACAGATGCGGCAGACCCGGGAGCCATGGCTGTCGATCAGCGTGTTCGCCTCGTCGTATGGGTGACCCTTGGGGCAGTGGGTGCGAGAAGCGTTGATGGAGGCCCTTGTGTTCGGCGACGCGATGCAGTTGTCGCGATGGGTCTGCAACTCCAAGTGCTCAGGGTTCACACACCGCCGATGTGGACAGGCGGACCGCAGGTTGCACGGGGGCTGCGCTAGATCGTGGCACCGGTGTCCGACGTCCATGCCGTCTGGGATAGGTCCGACGAAGTGCTCGTAGGCGGCGCGGTGTCCGACCTTCGCTTTCCCGTTCACACCGATACGGGAGTAGCCACCCGAGTCGGGCGAGCCAGTCAGGTAGATGCACCCGTTCGGCTGCGGCTCCATCCGGGCGAGGAGCGTTTTGGGGAAGGTAGGCTTTGGCACGTCGGACCTCCTAGCGGTCTGGCACTTGGGCCGGGGTCTGGACACCCCGGCCCTGCCATTCTACTCAGCGCCGCTGGTGGGAAGGCTCCTGCCGCTGGCGTCCGCCGCCCATCGAGGCGACCTGATCCTCGGCGTTGCGGAGCATCGACTGCAACATGGACATGTCCTGGCGGAGGGTGACGACGAGTTCCTTCTGGTCCCAGTAGATCGTCGCGGCCAGATCCTCTTGGAGCATGAGGTCGCCGACGGGGGTGTTGGACCGGACCCACGCCTGGCGCAGCGCGTCGGACGTGAGGGTGCTGCGGTGCTCGGTCTTGGCGATGAGCATATGACGGCCCTCTTGCACCTGCCGCTCGTTCGTGGCGTGGGCCTTGGCGATCCCGAGGCTCTTGAGGGTGGCGATCTCGTCGTCGATCCGCTCGTGGACCGACTGCATCGCCATCCTGATCTCAATATCGCTCCACGGCCTATCGTCCATTGCGCTTCCTCCACTGACGAGTTGCTTCCCTGAGGCATTCACGACACCCGCGCCCCTTGCGTGAGTTGGGCCTGACGTAGGTGTTCGTCTCGTCGTAGGGGTGCCCCTGCGGACAGTGGGTCTTGACTCCATTCGAGTTGGGGCTGGCGTTGATGTTCTCGGCGGGCCGAACGACGCGCAGGTGGTCGACATTGACACACCGCCGATGGGGGCATGACCTGTCCGTCAACTCACAGCCCGAGATGTTGTGGCACTGGTGGTCGACCACGTACCCGTCGGGAATCGGGACGCCGGCGACAATCAGGGCAGCGACGTGCCCGCCGATCGTGCGCCCCTCATACTGCACATGCGAGTAGCCATCGCCATTCGGAACCGTGGCGAGCCAGATGCATCCGCTCGCCTGCGGGTCCATCTGACTGAGGAAGCTGTCAGGCCAAGGCAACCGCTGGCGCACCTCCCGTGGGTGCGCCTTGACCCACCGCTGGTAGTGCTTCGAGCACCTTCCCCGGGCATGGACGGTCCGTCCGCAGCCTTCGATCGAGCATGTAGCCTGAGCCATCGCTGGACACCTCCGATGTGTCTGGCATCGACGACCGCGGCTAGTCCCCGCGGTCGTCGTCATTCTACCGGGCGGTGGTCGCTCACGTCAGGCCGCGGTTCTCCCGCTCGGCCCAAGCGAGGGCGTCACGGTCGGCGAAATACTCGGTCAGCCAGTAGGCGAGATTCGACACCTGCCACACGGCGAGCCACGACAGGAGGGGGACGGGGACGCTCCGCGACGTCGCGGAGTCCACGGCCACCACGGCGAGGATCGACAGCCAGCCGGAGATGCAATAGGGGCACATCGACCCCTCTAGCAACCAAGCGCGGAATCCTTCGAGTCGGCCGGCCGCGTCCATGGCCGACTCGAACCGATCTCTGAGTGGCTCGGTGATGGAGTCATCTCGCCACAGGCGGGTGGCTCGGGCGACGACCAGGCCGAGGATGATGAGCAGCATGAACTCCGTCATCGCCTGCCGCCGCAGTTGCACCCCGGCTTCGTGCCGGTGAGCGTCCCGCCGTCGGCGAGGGTCCACGTGTAGACCATCTCGCGGGTCGCCGAGTTCTTCTCGGACGTGAGGCCGGTGGCCTCCAAGGTGAGCGTCTCGGACCACCGGCCCCGCTCGTCGCGCTGGGAGACGACGGCGGTCTGGCGGGTGTTGTCGTAGGTGACCTTCGCCTTGCGGCCGATCAGGTCGTCACCGAGGTATAGGTCGAGGCCGTGGTAGGTGCGTCGCATGACGCAACCGTATCACGCGGACTTGGCGGTGGGCTTCTTGACCTTCGCCTTGCCTCCGGGTGTCGACGGTGAGTGCACCACGGCCTCGACGGCGTCGGGGCCACCGGAGGGGTCCGGTGCAGGGAACGAAGCGGGCGCCGAAGGAGTCGCAGCGCCGCTCTCCTCCCCTCCGGTGACATCTTCGGGCTTGCGGCCGAGGCGGGCGGACAGCGACG
>CAYZBB010000458.1:0-2491 GCA_964476495.1 uncultured Actinomycetes bacterium
GACGGGGTGCCCGAGGCACTCCGCGCGTACCACGCCGAGGACGAGCGGTCGTCCACATACGTCTGGCCTGCCGCCAGACTGATGCCCTTGTTGGACGCCACGTCGGAGTTCCCGAGGTAGATGGTGATGCTGGCGTCCTTGTTCTGGAACATCACGGCGATGCGGGTGGTGTCGGCGGCGGTCGCCTCGGCGGCGGTCGTGGAGGTGCTCACGTCCGTGGCATGGGTGCGCGTCCGCACGGTCTTGTCGAACTGCTGTCCGTAGCTCATTCCTAGGCTCCTACTCGGGTGGTTTCGCGCCGGATTCGCGTGGCTTCCATCTGGGCCACGGCGTCCGGGATGCCTTTGGCCTTCAAGTCTGCGGCGAGCTTCTTCACGAACCCGTCCTCGACCACCCGGACGGCCTGCTCATCGCTTCGGTAGGTCTGCGCCACCACCGCCTTCGGTTCGGGCGGGCGGGTGGCGTCCAGATACTTCTGCCAGAGGGCATCGAACCGGGCGTCGGCGCGTTCGGCATGGGCTTGCCACGCTTCGGCGGTGCTCCGGCTCACCCACGGCCATTTCACTTCTGCACCCGGCGCTTGACCTTGAGCCACCACCGCTTCCACCACGGGGTGTGGTTGATGGCGTGGTACAGGTTGATGAGCGTGACGACGTCCTTCCGCGTCATCAGCTTGTCCGGGTCCAGCACACTCTTGGTCTTGGCGCTCATAGGCCCTCTGTGATGCCAAGGGCCGCGAGTCCATTGGAGCGGCGGGCCTTGGGGTTGAATAGGGTGCCGAAGGTCATCGGCTCGTTCCGTGCTACCTGCTTGGTCTGCTTGCCCTGCACCTGTCGGCGGTCGCGGACCCAGTTCCAGTAGACACAGGCATCGCCCTTGTCCGTGGACCGTCCGAGTTCCTTCCGAATCAGGAACTTCGGCTTGATGACAATCTTGCCGTTCTTGGGTTCCCACGTCACGGCCAGTAGGTCCATCTTCAAGCGGTCATCCCGCTTGATAGCCAACCGATTCTGCTCCAAGTCCTGCCGCAGTTGCCAGTACATCCGGCTCCGCAGGTTCAGGCATTGCTCGACGCCCACGGTCGGGGTCTGGCCGTCCTCCACGTCCGTCTGGTCGTCCTTGCTCGGCTCGTCCCGGCCTGCGGACTGCAAATCGACCATCTTGTAGCCCAACCGCTTGCCTGCGTTCACGACGTTGGACCCGACGCCGATGGCATCGACCCCGACGTGCTTGGGGAGGATGCGCTTGGACCGGGCCTCCATGACCACCCGCTCGCCCAAGACATCGGCGTTGTCGCAGGGCATGGACTCGACTTCGTGGAGCGCGGCGCCCGTCCCTCTGGCAATCGCCGCATCGTCCCGTCCCGTCTCGGACTGCGCCACATCCACGCCAAGGGCAGGCAAGCCCAAGTGGTACGTCAGGTCGTCGTAGTTCCCGAAGGCCCGTTCAATCCATTCGGAGCGAATCAGGGCGTTGATGGACTGGTCCGGGCACATCCCCCGCGCCCGGGAGTTGTAGAGCGGCGTCCCTTCGCCCAAGCGCACCTTCATGCGCTCCAGCGACCCCGGCGTGACGGCTCCGGGAATGACCTCCCGCCCCGTGACCACGTTGGGGTGGTCGAACCCCGAGATGCGGATGTGCTCCGTGGTCGGGAGGATGCAGAACTGGTGCAGGGAGTCTTGGAGGTTGTCCGGGTTCCCCAAGCTCAACTGCGGGTTATGGGCACCTGTCCGGGTGTTGGCAAAGGCTTCCATCACGGGCTTGGGGACACCCGGCGTTTCTTCCGTGATGACGAACATATGGGCGGCGTGGAAGCCTTGTGCTCTAGTTGCGGACTCCTCGTCCGCATCCACGCCACAGGCCCACCCAATCGCGCCCCAGACCTCGTCCTGCCCGTCCCCGTCCAGCATCCGCACCCGCAACTTGACCGTCGAGGCCTGCGGATACCGGGCCTTGAAGCGGGGCCAGTGCCGTCCAATCTCCTTCCACAACTGGACCGACAACTGGTCCTCTTTCGGGGCCGTCGTCACCACCAAGGCGTTCTCATGCGTGGCGATGAACCACAGCACCGCAATCGCCCCGCCGAACGTCTTGCCCGTGCCCGTCGCGGACTCCACCCCACAGTCCCGCCCCTCCGCCACGGCCTCCAGCATCCGGGCAATCGGGTCCGGCGTCCCGTCCCACACATGCGTCCGGTACTCTGGCAACAGACTCCAGCGGAGGCTCCACTCCGGCACCCCCAGCACGTCCACCGCCCACCCCACCGGGTCCTTCGCATACGCCACCTCAGGCGGCACCACCGGAGCCGTCAGCGCCTCGTACAACGCCTGCTTCTCCGCCTCCGACATCGCCGCCAACTGCTCCGGCGTCACCCGGCCCCTGACCAGCCGACTCACCGGACCCCCCGTTTATGCAGTTTCCCGCGATACTTGCCCGTGATTTTCGTCACTTTCTGTGACCTAGCGCACCAAATCCTGCATAAACGGGCTAT
>CAYZBB010000459.1:0-2470 GCA_964476495.1 uncultured Actinomycetes bacterium
ACGCAACGTCTCTTGACGGTCGGCAGCTGGGTCAGGCGCCGGGGGTCCTGTGGACTTCCGACCCCCCCTACCCTCACCCCCAGTCGCGGGAGCTGCGCGCCTGGCGCTTCAGCGCTTCGCGCACCTTCACGCCGTCGCGGGCGTTGCAGCCGGGGCACCATGGCGCCTTCGGTCCGTCGGCTCCTCCTCGTGCGACTGCCCGCTTGTGTCCGAGGTGCCAGGGTGCTCCGGGTCGGATCACCACCCCGCATCGGCCGGCGTGCTTGCCGCAGGTTCCGCGGCAGTGGCAGCGGATTCCGCCGGTGCGGTCGATCTCGCCTTGCCAGTCGGCGCGGTCCTGCTGGTGTGCCCAGCCGTATGGGTTCCCCATCTCGCCCCCTCGGTCCGGCGCTCTGCGTCCGGGTCTGTCCTCGGAGTGTTGGCGCTCATCGGCGCACCGCGTTGTGGTTGTGGCCTGGCGCGGCGCCGGCCGAGGGGGCTTGGGCTTCCCGGTGTGGGCCGTCACACCACTCCGGGACGTGCAAGAACCCGTGTCTGGAGACACGGGTTCTAATGAGTGCGAGCGTTCACCAGATCGGGACGAATGTCAAGCGTGGAACTACCGGCGTGTCATTCGCCCGGGCGAAACGGTCCGACGCGCGCACTCACGGATCGTCTCAGCGTGGATCTCGACGATCGCCCCGGCCGTGAGGGCTGGGGTCTGCATGGCGGCGGCGATCAGGGCCAGGGCGGCCTGCTCGCTGCATTTCAGGAGGTTGGCCAAGCTTTCGACCATCTTGGCCACCCCTTCCAGGGCGAGCAATCTCCCACGACCTTCAGGGGTGTCGATGTCGTAGCGGATGCTCATGCTCATGCTCTCGATCCTCTCAGGTTGATGGCCTCGCGGCGTACGTAGATCCGGGGCCGGTTGTCGTTCAGCGGGGTGAGCTTGCCCTCGGCGATCCATCGCCGGAGGGTGCCCATCGGTATGTCGAGGTCGTCGGCCAACTCCCGGACGGTGCCGGTGGCGGAGTGGTCGGGCCCGGCGAGGCTGACGCCGAGGGCGTCGAGGGAGGTGATCACGCCGTGCACCCAGTGGCGGAACTCCTCCACCTGCTGGCATCCGACGATGTCGTCGAGGTGGGCGAGCAGCCATCGGCACTCCCGCTCCACCGTCGGTTCCCAGCCTGTCATCGGCAGGACGTCGCCGTTCGGCCAGCAGATCCACATCACGCGGGCCGGGTCGGTCGGCGGGTAGCGCAGGGTCGGGATCGAGCCGGCGAAGTCCCCGACCCAGCTGACCAGGGTGGGCAGGATGCCCATCCGCTGCGCGCCGAGCTGGCGGCCCATCTCAGCCCAGAACGCGGGGTCGACGTTGGGTCCGGGTGCGCCGCGGTCGGCGAGGGTCAGCGGCTCGGTGCGGCTGGCGGAGCGTTCCCACTTCACCCGCCGGTCGGCCAGGTCGAGGACGTCGAAGCGGGTGACGTAGCGGACGGCGCTGTCGTCGGGGTCGCGGTCGCCGCGGGCGAGGAGCGCGTCGTAGTTGCGTTCGAGGATGTCGGCGAGGGCGGGGAGGTCGGCGAGTTCGCGTTCGAGCTGGAGGCGGTCGGCGAGGGGGAGCCAGGTCTGCGGCGTGGTGGCCGGGGTCGGGTCGAAGGTGTGGCCGGTCATCGAGTTATCCACAGGTCGGGAACCGGCGCGGCCCAGAGTTCGGTAGGGGGTTGAGTTGGGTGATTCCCTTTCAGGTCGCCTTGTTCCTGGTTCTTATCCAGATAGTTAGGGGGGACACTGGGAGCCCCCCTGAGGGGGGTGCTGGGTGTCCCCCTAAACGCTGAATAGGGGGGTGCTGGGTGTCCCCCTAAGGGGGGTCGCTGGTGTCCCCCTACCGTGGGGGTGGCGGGCGAGTTATCCACAGGCAAGGTCTCCTGCTGGAGGTTGGGGTAGTGGCCCGGGTGGACCTGGTAGACGGCCCGCTGGCCCTTCACCGGATGGGACAGCAGGGTGATCGCGCCGGCGTCCTTCAGCTCCTTGATCGCCCGCTTGACGGCTCGCTCGGCGGTGTCGAGCTGGGTGCCGGTGAGGCGGTCCGGGTCGAGGCCGAGCACGGTCTTCATCAGCTCCTTGTGCCCGCCGAAGTACACCTGCGCGGCGGTGTCGGCGGTGGCCCGGTCCCGGGCGACGTAGCACATCTGGAGCAGCACGAGCCGGGCCCGGTCGGACAGGACGCACCAGTCCTGGCGCAGTGCTTCACCCACGAGGCGTACGCCCATCAGGCCACCTCGCACGGCCAGGTCAGCGGCAGCGGGGTGTCGAGCGCCGACGCCTTGGGCTCGATCCGCACCCACGCCATGGCCCGGTCGTACCGCGCCCACGACAGGCCGGTGAGCCTGCCTGTGACGGTGACCTTGGGCGCGTCCCAGTCGGCGCCGGGCTGGTGCAGGCCGGGGATCGTGATGGTGTGCCCGAAGTCGCGCGGGGTCAGGTCGGCCAC
>CAYZBB010000460.1:0-2460 GCA_964476495.1 uncultured Actinomycetes bacterium
CGGGCACTGCGACACGCCCAGTTAACGAGTCACGGCATCCGCGATGACGTCGAGGTCGCTGTCGGACGTGGCTGCATAGATGGCGGTGGTAGCGGGCGAGGAATGGCCGAGTGCCCGGCTGACAGCGAGTAGGTTGCCGGTCGCGCCGAGCGCAACCGTGGCGTAGCGGGAGCGGAGCTTGTGGAATGTCGCGTCTACCCCGGCCTTCCGGATCGCGGCGTTTACCTTCTGTTGCAGCACGTTCGCGGTCCACGGCTCCGCGCCGGCCCGTACCACGTTGCCGCCCGTGTCGGGTAGCAGTGAGTCGAGCAGCAGCGGCGACAGGCCCACCATGCGTTCTTTGTCGCCCTTGCCGCGGACGATGATGCGGCGCAGCTCGGTGTCGATGTCTGCCCAGTCGAGTGAGGCCGATTCAGCCACGCGAAGCCCAGCGTAGGCGCCGAGGCAGACAGCGCGGCGCAGGTCGCCTTCGACGGCGGCGAGGACGCGCTGAAGATCGGTGCGGGAAATGGGCCGGGGTACGCGCTGCCCCGTCTTGGGTGGCTGGATTCGATGCGTCGGGTCGTCGGTGGGTCCGCGGTGCTCCCACACTCGACACCAGGCGTAGAAGCTGCGCACTGCGGCCAGGTCAACGCGGCGGGTTCCGGGCGACAGGTGCGACCGGGTTTCCCACCACGCCTCTACCTGCTCCCGGTCGGCGGTGTCGATGCCGGGGAAGGTGCGGAAGGTGCGCCGGTAGCCGGTCACCGTGTTGGGGCTCAGGTTCCGTTGCCGGGTCAGGTAGTCGAGGTACTGCTCCGTCAGGCTCACGACGCGCTCCGGGTGGTTCCGAACGCCGGGTGCCCGCGGTCGCGGGTGCGGATGCGGTGGCAGTTGGCGCAGACCACTTCGCATTTGGCGACTTCGGCAATCAAGTCGTCCATCGTGCCCTTGGTTAGGAACGCCGCCACGGACGCGATCTTGCTTGACCCGGGGATGTGGTCGAAGTCGAATATCTCAGGGTGCTCGGGCGACTTGATGCCGCAGTCGGCGCAGCCGCGCTCGATCTTCAACTGGTTGGTGTATTGGAGACGGGGCGCTCGACGGCGCTCCAGCCTCGCCCGCCAACACAGCCTGCACTCTCGCACACTGGTCTTGGCGCTGCTGTAGTACATACCCTCAGGCCTTGCCTCGCCGCAGGATGGACAGTTCCTCATTGGCACTCCTCACCGGTTACAGCCATTATAGTTACGCACATGCCTACCGACTGCCGGGCCATGCGCTCGTCTGGCTCGTCGTACCGGACCATCGCGGCCACGCTGAACACCGAGGGCGTGCCCACGGCGCAGGGCGGCAAAGAGTGGTACGCGAGCACCGTCCGAGCGATCGAGACCGGGAGGCGGTAAGGCCAGGCGCAGAACTCTACGACTTCTACGCCTCTCGCCTCAGCGGCTACGCCTGACGTGCAGTATTGCACGCAACGTGCGACGAGCATGCGTTTGGCCGACGTCCGATTGATTGAGACATAGCGACAGGGGCTCGCACTGGACGAGGACGCCAGCCCTCAGCCCTAGACGCACGAAAGGCAACTGGCTGGTGATAGGCTGATCTTCCCTTTTACCAAAGGACCCCGGCGAGGCGGCAACCTCCCGGGGCGTGGTCCGACTTTGAAGGAGTCGAACAGTGTCTGAGCGTACACAGATCAAATGGATCACGGAATGCCCTGATCCCAGCCGGTGGGCAGCCAGGATCTTCGAGTCTATCGAGACCGCCGAGTCAGGGTGCTGGTCATGGCTCCGGTCGATCGATCGCCACGGATATGGTCGCTTCCGCGTTTCCATAGACGGGCGTAAGCGTGAGATGTCCGCGCATCGGGCGAGCTGGCTAGCGATTCGCGGACCAATACCCTTCCCTCTCTTGCCGGATCACCTGTGCCGCAACCGGAGCTGTGTGAACCCAGATCACATGGAGTTGGTGGACAACGCTGAGAACTGTCGTCGGGGCGAAACTGGGAAAGCTCTCAAAGGATTGAAGGGGTGCGGCACACACGGCATGACCGAAGGCCGTGTGGCGACACACGGGGGAGTTCGGCGTTGGGTTTGCCGACCGTGCGAAACGGAGCGACGCGAACGGTGGCGAGCAAGACAGGAGATCGCGCGCGCATAAAAAAACAGCCCCCACGCTCCCGGGTCTGGGAGCGTGGGGGCTGTTGCTGTGAGGGGGTTCAGACGGGCCAGTCGCCGCCACGAGCGGCCGGGGTGTCCTGCGAGACGACGACGGCAGAGGCCACCGGGATCGCCAGGGCGATCGCGACGGCGGCCGCGGAGATCAGACGCTTGGAGCATGGTTCACCTCCTCACCGCTGTCGGATCCGGAGCCAGAGTGTGCGGTCGTCGGTCCGGCCGCCGGCGGTCGTGATGTGGCATGTGAGCTGCACCGTGGTGCCGACCGTCCCGCCGGACACCCATGCGACCACCGACG
>CAYZBB010000461.1:0-2437 GCA_964476495.1 uncultured Actinomycetes bacterium
TGCCCGACCTTGACCATCGGGTCGATCCAAAGCTCGCCGCCGATGTCGCGCCAGCGCTTCGAGAACACCATGTCCTGACAGCCCATGACGGTGCTGCCGTCGTCCTGCTGAATCGGCGCACGCTGGAAGAATTGGAACTTGCGCCCGTCCGGTTCGTCGCTCCAAAGCGACGGATATTCGGCCATGTAGCGCTTGAGCGCGTCCAGCCGGATTCGCAGGAATCCCGCGGCAACGCGCTCCGCGGCGATCAGCGCCGTCCCGTCCGGCAGCACCTTTCCGCGAATGTCGCCGTCCTCGTCGTAAACGAGGCTCCCGACGTACTCCTTCGGGTTGTTTTTCATGCGGTAGGTCGCCGCAACGATTTCCTGCGGGTGCATGAGGAGCCGCACCACGCCCTCCGGCTCCCAAGACTCGTCGGAGTCGATCAGCAGCACGTCGGTAAAGCCGCCGTGTTCGATCAGCTCCGTCAGCGTGTTATTGATGGCCCGCTCGATGTGGAAATCCGAGGGCCGCGCAAGGTAGTCCCAGTCGATGCCGAGCTTGGACAGGACGCCGAGCGTTTGGGCTAGGGAAATACAGTAGGGCGCATACGCCTGGAAGGAGTAGAAGCTGGTGAAAATTGCCACCCTTCCCTTGTACGGCGTCACTTGCACCTCCGAAAGCGAATTGAGGCGAGAGCGGGCCGAAGCCCGCCCCCGTGGTGCATCAGGACGCGGCGACGATCCCCAGGGTGCGGAGGGCGGCGCTGCACGCATTCACGGCGGTCACGATGGCATCGGCCTGGGCCGCGGTCGTGTAGCCGTAGGCGTTCGTGGTGGAGGTCGCGGCGGTCGTGGTGACTGCGGCGATGGTCGTGGGCTGCGTGACGGGAGTCGTCAGGCCGTAGAAGCCGAGCTTGTCGGTCGAGGCGCTGCCGAAGTTGACGCCATCGGGGTTGCCGTCGTGCAGTTGGGTGACAGTAGCCATTGCGGAAGTGTCCTTTCGTGTGGTTTAGAGGGCAGGGGCCGAAGCCCCCGCCATCAGGTCGATCAGGCCGCGGAGCCGACCAGGCGGCACGCCCAAGCCGGACGCAGCACCTTGTAGCCGAACAGCATGTCGATCCGCAGGAGCATCCGGTCGTTGATGATGTCGCCGTCCTGCCACACACGAAGCGACAGCCCGTCCTCGGTGAGCCTCGCGCACTTGTCCGCGCCCGCGAAAAGCGGCAGGTCGGCGGTCACGAACGCGAAGGCTTCCTTGTGGTACATGAGCGGCTGGCGGTAGGAGCTGGACGCCGTGCCGACGACGGTGATCGTCTGATCGTTGAAGTCGGTCGTCGCAAGGGCCGCGCCGGTCGAGCTGCACACGTTCTGCTTCGCGCCCGTCAGGTACGTCGGGGGCGAAACCGTGAGGGCGCCGGTCGTGCCGGAAACCACGGTGAACTGCTGGAGGTACGGGAACACGACCTTGGTCTCCGGGTGGCACGCATAGACGCCGGCCACGGTGAACACGTCGCCCGCGAGGAGGCTCATCGTGTCGCCCGAGTCCTCGATGGTGATGGTCGTGCCGCCGTCGGTGACGCCCGCCGAGGCGTCCGTCGAGCCGGTGGCGTCCGAGCCGACCGTGTGCGTGTACACATGGTCGTTCTCGTACCAGTCGGTGCCGATGGCGCGGCCGTAGTAGCCCTCGTTGAACGCCTTGCCGATCTTGTCCTGCGGCGCGAACAGGCCCTTGACGCCGTTGACGACCGCGCCCATCGACACGGAGTCGATTTGCAGGTAGCGGTTGTCCATCGGCGCGAGGCCCTGGTTGATGCGGGCGCGGGCGTTCACGAACGCGGCGAGGTCGCCGGAGTTCGCAAGCGCGGTGCCGGCGGTGCCGCCGACGTTGTAGACGCCCTTCGTGCAGCCTTGCAGGACGACGCTTTCGACCTTCGACACCAGCCGCTTGACGGCGGGCTGGATCTTGCGCTCGGAGAGCTTGTCGAGGCTCATCGTCATCTCGTCCGACGTCATGTACATATCGACGTGGTACTGCGTGGCGAGAGTCAGTTCCTCGTAGCCCTCGGCCTGCTCTTGCAGATCCATGACGCGGCTGGAGGTGGAGACGGTGAACTCGTCGGGCTTGCGAACGCGGAGCGTCGAGCCGATCTTGGCGCCCGTCTTGGCGAACGAATCGTCGTACTGGCGATCCACGGTGCCCAGGAACTTGAGCGAGGCGTGCGCAACGCGCATCGACTCGTTCGTGATCTGGGTGATGGTGCTGAAACTGTTGCTCATGGTTCAAAACCCCTCTTGGAAAGCTGCACGGCCCTAGTTCTTTTGGGCCAATTGCCTTTCCCGCAGCCGCTTCCACTCCTTGTAGTTCCCCGCGACGGCATCGAGCGAAGGCTCAACACCTGCGGCGTTCCCGGAGTTCGGCTTGATCGGTTCGGGCGCCTTTGTCGGCGCCGGGGGTT
>CAYZBB010000462.1:0-2434 GCA_964476495.1 uncultured Actinomycetes bacterium
CCGGACGTGGTCACCGTCGCCACCGAAGGCACTCAGCTGTTCGCCTCCCGGATGGCCCATCCCCTCGATGACTACGTGCAACGCGACGCCGCCGAGATGCAGGAGTACTTCGACGACGTCCACCCCTCACTCATCGAGTCGTTCTTCTACAAGGGCAGCCTGTTCCAGCTGCCGGACAACTTCAACGCCGCGAACGTGTTCTACAACACCGGGGCGCTGCAGCGGGCCGGGATGGATCGCCCCAGCGACAACTGGACGGTGGACGACTTCTTCACCCTCGCGCGGGCGATGAAGAAGGGCAACCCGGGCAGCTTCCTGCCGTACTTCTGGAACAACCGGTTGTGGGGCGGCGTGGTGCCGTGGCTGTACGTCAACAAGACCAGCTTCCTCACCGAGGAGAAGGCCCCCGGAGGCGACTGGTTCTGGAAGAAGTTCTATCCCAACGAGACCCCGCGCGGCGGTGGCTACCTGTGGGAGAACGCGGACGCGCTCAACGACGCCAGCGTGGAGAGCTTCTCGGTGCTGCAGCGCCTGGTCAGCGAGGGCCTGGCGGCCAACCCGGCCCAGGGTGGCGGCAACGAACTGGTCGCGCTGTTCTCCACGGGCGCGGTCGGCATGACGCCGGCCGGCGGCTTCTGGGTCCAGGGCCTCAAGGAGGCGGGCGTCGCGAACGACGCCTACGACGTGACCTACTTCCCGGCGATGAACGGCCAGCGGCACCAGTTCGGCGCCGGTGGCTACGCGATCATGGACATCTCGGAGCGCAAGGACGAGGCCTGGGAGTGGCTGAAGTACTGCGTGTCGATCGAGGGCATGTCGATCGCCCACAACAAGCCGGATTCGTCGCTGCCGCGCCGTTCGCTGAACGACAAGCTCTACGGCGCCGGCGTCGGCCCGGCGCACTGGAACGTCTTCTACGACACGCTGGTCAAATTCCCGACCACCGGTCCGATGCCCGCCCCGCCGCAGCAGGCGGCGGTCGAATCCGCGCTGCTCAAGAACGTGGTCAACACGATCATGAACGGGCCGAACGGCGTCCGGCCGGGTCTCGAGCTGATGCAGCGTGACCTCGAACTCGCACTGAAGGGACGCTGATGTCCACGACAACCACCCCGACCAAGGCGCCCGCCCGGGCCACCGCCGTCGAGTCCCCGCGGAAGAAGAACAAGAACGGAGCGCTGATCTCGGTCTTCCTGGCTCCGACGGTGATCGGCCTGGGACTGTTCAGCATCGTGCCCATCATCGGCTCCATCGTGCTGGCCTTCTTCCGCTGGGACATCATCACGCCTCCGCAGTTCGTCGGCTTCGACAACTTCGTCCAGATGGGAGCCAACCCGACGATCCGGGTGTCCTTCCTGAACACCCTCGGCTTCGTGGCGGCCGCCGTCATCGTGCAGCTGGCCGTCGCCCTGGCGCTGGCGATCCTGGTGCAGTCCAAGATGCCCGACTGGCTTCGGACGTTCTTCCGCTCGGCGCTGTTCTTCCCGCTGATCCTGTCGGCGGCGTCGGTGTCGCTGATCATGGCCTACCTGTTCAACTACGAGTTCGGCCTGGTCAACCAGTTCCTCACCCTGATCGGCGTCGGCAAGGTCGGCTGGCTCACCACCGGCTTCGGCGCCAAGGTGGTCGTGCTGATCGTCTACGTGTGGCAGAACTTCGGCTTCACGTTCCTGATGTTCATCGGCGGCATCGCCGGCATCCCGAAGGAGGTGTACGAGGCGTCGTCCATCGACGGCGTGGTGGGCTGGTCGCAGTTCCGGCACATCACCATCCCGCTGATCAGCCCGACCATGCTGGTCGCCTCGGTGATGGCGATCATCAACGCGCTGCAGATCTTCGACCAGCCCTGGGTGCTGACCCGGGGCGGCCCGGGCGACGAGACGCGCACGGCGGTGATGGTGATCTACGAGTCCGCCTTCCGGCAGCTCGACTTCGGCGGAGCCTCGGCCGTGGGCATCGTCCTGACGCTGGTGATCATGCTGGTCACCGCGCTCCAGTTCCAGCTCAGCAAGCGCTACGTCTTCTACGGGTGAGGTTTCAATGAGCAACATCGATGCAGTAACGACCCGTTCGCCCCTCGCCGGGCTCGGAACGTTTGGCAAGTACCTGGTGCTCGCCCTCGGCGTGTTCCTCACCATCGGCCCGGTGGTCTGGACGCTGTACACGGCACTCAACCCGCAGGATCCCGTCACCCACGAGGTCACCCCCGGCTTCAGCGCGTTCGCCGACGTGTTCCAGAAGATCCCGGTCTGGCTGTACATGTGGAACACCGCCCTGGTCACCCTGCTGGCCGCGGCCGGACAGATGATCAGCGCGGCGATGGCCGGCTACGTGTTCGCCAGGTTCGACTTCCGCGGCAAGAACGGCCTGTTCGCCGTCATCCTGGCCACCATGATGGTGCCGATGCAGGTGACGATCGTCCCGGTGTTCATGC
>CAYZBB010000463.1:0-2431 GCA_964476495.1 uncultured Actinomycetes bacterium
CGCTCATCATCCCGGCGTCGGCGACGACGGTCACCCCGGCGATCCCGTGAGCCTGCACGAAGGCGCGGATGATCGGGATCATGGTGCGGGTCGCCGGGTAGCCCCGGCCCGTCACCGGGCCGGGGCCCCCTCAGAACCGGACGTGCGACTTTCACCGCATCCGGCTCAAGCAAGTCCCGTTGAGCGTCGTGGTTTGCGGTGGTTTGGTGCTGGCGTGGCCGTGTCTGGTGGCCGTCGGCGTTGACGTTGCCGCCAGTAGTGGGCCAGTGCCGGATCGTCCGGGGACGCGTCGGCGTTGACCATCTGGTGGCGGCGGATGGGTGTCCAGGCCAGGCGCCTCAGGTAGGCGCCGGTGTCCCGGTCGCCGAATATCCATCGGTCTTGCCTGGTCGGGTGGAACTGACCGAAGTAGCGGTCCCTGATCCATCGGTCCGACTTCGCTTCGTGCTGGTGCCGGCCCCATTTGAGCATCGTCCACCCAAGGGTGGAGTCGATGTCATTGAAGACCCGCTTAGACACGACCGTGCGGTAGTACGCGGCCCAACCGCGCAGGATCGGGTTGAGCCTGCTGATCACGGCCAGCGCGTTCGCTCCGTAGAGGCTTCGCACCTCAGTGCGCAGCAGGGTGCGGAACCGCTTGACTGCTGCTTTTGACGGCTTGATCAGCAGCTTTCCCGGGTCGTGGTGGTGGCGGACGTTGAACCCGAGGAAGTCGAACCCTTCGGACAGATGCACGATTCGTGTCTTGCCCTCGTTGAACGACAGCCCGCGGGGTACCAGCCATGCAGCGAGGCGGTCCTTGACCTGTTGCGCTTCTTGTCTGGTGTGACACAGTGCCACCAGATCGTCGGCGTACCTGATCAGGACCGGTGTTCCCGCTGCTGCCCAGCCGCGATGCGACGGCGCAGTCTTGTACCGTGCTCCAGCAGCTGCCTCCATCCCGTGAAGGGCGACGTTCATCAGCAACGGGCTGATGACCCCGCCCTGCGGCGTGCCTTCTGGTGTCGGAGCGTACAGCCGGTTCTCGATCACACCGGCCGTCAGCCACCGTGCCACTTGTTCCTTGGCGGGGAACCCGTGTAGGTGGCTTAGTAGCCGGTCGTGGTCGATCCGGTCGAATGCCGCTGTCAGGTCCGCGTCGAGCACCCACACCCGGTTCGGGCTCTTGCCCTTACAGACGGCGAAGATCGCCTCGATCGCGTCATGACAGCCCCGTCCGGGCCGAAAGCCGTAGCTGCGTGGCTCGAACCGGGCCTCCCATTCGGGCTCCAGTGCGTTCAGCACCACGGCCTGCGCCGCACGGTCGGCGATCACGGGGATGCCGAGCGGACGCCGTTTGCCGTTCGCCTTGGGAATGTAGACCCGACGGACGGGCCGGGCCGGTGGCTGGCGTCCGTGCTGCTGGACCCATCGGGCAAGCTCAACCCGTTCGGTTCCATACAACGCGGTCAGTCCATCGACTCCGGCAGTCCGTCGCCCTTGGTTGACCTGCGCGACTCGGCGCGTCGCGACCAGCGCGTTCGCCCGGGACCGCAGCATCAACCGCTGCAGGCTCCGCACCTTGCGGTGGTCACCTGCCCTTGACGCTGTGAAGATGCGCTGCCGCAACCGTCGTACCTCCGCCTCGGCACGGGTCCAGTCGATCTGGTCCCAGTCCTCGGGAAAGTCCCCCGGTCCGTTCACTGCCACCAAGGCAACAGCGTCCAACGCCCCCGCAGGTTCTGACGTCACGTTCATCGTCCTCTCCACAGACTCACCTGACCCGCGTGGGCTCCCTCTCGGGCCGAGCACTCCTCGTATCCGGCCGGTTCGACGCCACCACGACCAGGAGACGGCCGCTTCCTGGTGACGCCCTTCCCGTCGCCTTTCGGCGTACCGGCGTTCGCTTCTCGGGTCATCCTGTTCCCGGCCGGGAGTTCCGCTTCCCTCACAGTCGGCCTACCAGCCGCGACGGGCTGGACCCAGACGGGGTTTCCACGTTCCACATGCGCAAGAAACGGACGGAGTGGGCGCCCTCTGTACCCCGGGGACGATGGTGCTCTCCCAGCCCTGTGCCGATCAGAGGGCCGGCATCCGCCGCATTCCAGCGACATGTCCCTAACCTCGGCCCGGTACCGCATTCCTTCCACCCGGACCTTCAACATGACGAGGCATCAACCAAGGGTTCACTCGTGTTCGCCCGCCCGTCCTTCTCCTCACCCGTAGCCCCCGGGAGGAACGGGGACCCTTCGGCTTGAACCCTGGGCTCCGCACCCCGCAGTTACCCGCGACGCACGCCAGGGAGGAGACCGGCCATCGAGCACAGACCGGGGATCACGTCACCATCAGTGCCTCCATTCGTCGTGACCCACTCACACATGCGACCTCGTGTCGCAATCAGCCCGGTTGCCCTCGAACGCGTCCACCATCAACGGCGCCCCGGACGCGTCGG
>CAYZBB010000464.1:0-2429 GCA_964476495.1 uncultured Actinomycetes bacterium
ATGTCGCTGTTGCGCTTCATCTGCTGCTCCAGGTACTCGGGGTTGAGGTCGATCAGGACCGCGCGACGGCTCAGGCGGTTCGCCACGCGGGCGACGGTGCCGCTGCCGCCGAACGGGTCCAGCGTCACGCCGGGGACGGTGGGGGCGTCGGCGTGGGCGCAGGTGGGACGCCAGCCGGTGGTGGTGGACGTTCCGGCGTAGGCGTACCAGTCGTCTCCGCCCGTCTTGCGAAGCGCGCTCGTGGGGGACGTGCCCTGCGCGGTCGCGCCGTAGTTCTTGCCTCCGCGCTCGGCGGGCATCGGCCCACGCTCCCGCTCCACCACCCGCTCCCACGGTGCCCCGCACTCCGCGCAGACGCCGCGCTCGGATGTGCCCGCGAGGATGCAGGGCTCCACGAGCTTCGGCGGGAACGTGGCGAAGTGGGCGCCGGGGTAGGGCTGGGTGGCGATGGTCCAGACGGAGCGGATGTTGCGACCGGCGGGGTTGTACCCGACGCCCCCCTGAGTCGTGCCGC
This sequence comes from uncultured Actinomycetes bacterium, assembly GCA_964476495.1. Lineage (GTDB taxonomy): Bacteria > Actinomycetota > Actinomycetes > Mycobacteriales > Nakamurellaceae > Nakamurella. The sequence goes on from CAYZBB010000464.1 coordinate 515, forward strand.
CCCCATCGTTCCGGTCCGGGTTCGGGCCGCGTCCGACGATGGCCCGCGACGAATAGCGGTCGTGGTGCGCCATGTTCTCGGGGCTATTCGGCTCCCGCACCGCATCCGCATCAAAAAAGTAGCGCTCCGACTTCGACAGCAGGAACAGGTACTCGTGGGACTTCGTGGGGCGGTCGGTGACCGACTCGGGCATGGGGTTCGGCTTCGAGTTGCACGTCAGAACGCCTGACGCCAGGGCGAATGTGTGCGGGGCATCCGCCACTCCGACGTGCCAGAACTTGCGGGCCCTGCTGCGCCGGATGGCGACGATCTCGCCATCCTTGGTCCGGCGTGGGAACGAGTCCATGCGGACCTCGCCACGCCAGCCGGTCTTGCTGCGACGAAGTCGGACAGACTCGCCGAGCCGTGCCCCGATCGTGCGGAGATCGGCCGCCAGCGCATCGTTGCGCGTGAACCCGAGGCGCCATCGGTAGGACACGGTGTCCCGGTACCCGTCACCCTGGAGATACCCGGCGAGGACTCCGCGGAGGAATGCGTCGCTCCGCTGCCACGCTCGGCTCGTCAGGTGCTTGGTGTAGGCGTCGTCCCCGACGATGTAGGCGCGCAGGATCCCGTCGAGCACAGGGCCGTTGATGTTGGTGGTGACGCCGTTCTCGCTGGTCTGATGGACGCGACACGTACCGTCGAACGCCCGAGCGATCCGGGCTAGACGCCGGAACCTGTCGGGGTCGTTGATGTGGCCGGCGAACTGGAGCGTGTCGTTCGACCGCGACCCCTCGGCCAGGTACATGCCGACGAACCATCCCACATCGTCATCGGCCAGCCCGCCGCGCTCGGTGTCTGACGGCTCGGGCAGCCTGGTGGTCAGCACCACGTCCCCGACCTTGAGGTCCGATGCCGCGACCTCGCCACGCTCGGTAGGCCAGCGGTGGTGCGGTGTGCAGCCGATCCGCTCGCCGGTCCGCAGCTCGATCTCGATGCCGCCGTCCCTGCTGTCGGCTTGCGACCAGCCGAGCACCTGCGTCCACTTGTCGCCGTTCCACAGCTGCACCGTGGACGGGTCCAGTCTCACCAGGTCTTTCAGCGTGGCCGGCATCTCGCCCTTCTGCGTCCGGGCGTAGACGCGCGTGCCCCCCGACAGGCACCAGATGATGTCCGATCGCAGGTACCAGCCGTCCGCTTGCAGGGCGAACGCGACGCGCCACGGGATGCCGACGAGGTCCTTGGGCTTGAGGCCGTGGTTGAGATGGCGACCCGTCTGCGCCACTGACGAGGACCACGCCCCGGCCGAGGTAGCCAGGCCTGACGACGCAGACTCCTTGTTTCTGTGTCGTACCTCGTTCTGGGCATACGAGTCCCCCAGGTTGAGCCACAGGGTCCCGTCGTCCCGCAGCACGCGGCGCACCTCGCGGAACACGGCGACCATGTTGGCGACGTACTCCTCGGGGGTGGGCTCGAGGCCGAGCTGCCGGTCGATGCGGGTGGCGCCACACTTGCCGCACCGGTCGCGATACTGAACCATCCCGCCGTCGTTTGCTGCTGCTGGGTTCTTGGCTAGCCCGTGCTCGGCCTGCCAAGCGTTGCGGGTGCTCGCGTCATTCCGGGCTGCCCTCTCCTTGTGGTCGCACGCCGCATCCCCGCCCTCCCATGACGCCGTGCCGTAGTCCCGGAGCCCCCAATACGGCGGACTGGTCACGACGCAATGCACCGAACCCGCTTCGAGGCCGGCGAGGACCGCGCGGCAGTCGCCCTGATGGATCGTCAGCCAGTCGTCCCGGTGCGCGATGCTCATGCTGCCTTGCCTCCACTGATGCCGCCGCGGGACGAGGCGCGGGCCGTGGCGGTCAGGGTCGCGCGTCCGGTGGTCATGCCGCGGCCTCCAGGTCCTGCGCCTCGATCATGGCTCGGAGCCTCC
>CAYZBB010000465.1:0-2424 GCA_964476495.1 uncultured Actinomycetes bacterium
GAATCCCTCAACGACACGTCCATGACTCACACCCCCCGATTCGGGTACGGGCCCGCCGCCCCCGCGGATCATGGCTGCTACGTTGACACATGGCCGGGCAAGGCGGCGCGAAGAGGCGCCACCCGGCACAGACCCCGACCGGGAGGCGAGCGACACCACGGGCGACCTGCAGGGCGAGCGGTGAGACCGCCCGATCGGCGACACGGAGATTCTCCGGTACCCCGGCCGCCCGACTTGCCGCCAAGCTGGGCACATGAGGGCGTTGACCGCCGGGCTCCGGCGCACCTACGGCCAGCTGAATGACGCGCACTCCACCAGCGAGCTGGTCGAGCGCGGCATCGCGGTCGTGTTCGGCGTGCTCCGGGCCGGCCTGACCGTCCAGATCGCCCTCACCATCCCGTTCCTGCTGAGCCCTTCCGCGCCGCAATGGTGGCTCGCCGCACTCACCGTGGTGGCCGCCGGACACTGCGCCGCCCTCGTCGTGGCGATGCTCCGCGCCCGCCGGATGTCGACCGGGTGGGGCGTTCTCGATCTGGTCGTCGGGGTGGGCAGCCTGCTGGCCTGCACGGCGCTCATACCCAACTCCGTCTCGTCGTGGATCAACTGGGCGCCGGCGCTGCTGAACCAGGTGGCCGCCTTCGTCCCGGCCTGGTGCCGGCGCCCGCGGCACTCCATCCCGATCGGGGTCGGGCTCGGCGCCCTCTATCTGGCGGTGTTCCTGGCTCACGGCACCACCGATCTGCTGTCCGTCGTCGAGAACGCGATCAGCCTGCCCATGTTCACCATCGCGGCGGCCGCCTTCGGCGCCTACTGCCGCAACCTGGCCCGACGCGCCGACGCCAATCGGCAGCAGGCGATCCGGTTGGCCACCCAGCTCGAGCTCGCCGAGTACCGCTTCCACGTCCACAACGCGACCGGTCTGCTCGCCGTCCTGGCCCGCTCGGACACCCCTCCCGCGCTGCTGCCGTCGCTGCGCAGGCAGGCCGGGGAGGAGTCGAATCGGCTGCGGAACCAGCTGCTCCGCGCCCATCGCGGCGACGTCGAGCCGGGCGACGACGATGCCCCGGTCCAGCTGGGGTCGGTGATCTGGGAGGCGACCGCCGGCTTCGGTCATCTGCCGCTGGAGCTGCCGATCGCCCTCGGCCGGCATGCGCTGGTGAGCCAGAAGCAGGCGCTGGCGATGCAGGCCGCCCTCATCGCCCTGCTCTACAACGTCCAGTTCCATGCCCAGGCCGATGAGGTGACGATCCACGCGGATCTGGTCGACGACACCTGGGAGGTGACCGTCACCGATGATGGGATCGGTTTCGACCCGGACGCCGCCCGCCTCGGCTTCGGCCTGAAGATCCAGGTGATCGACTCGCTCGAGCGCAACGGCATCGCGGTACGCCTGGAGTCGCGGAGAGGAGAAGGCACATGCGTAACGATGACGGGCCGATCGGCACCGGGGTGAGCCCCCGGGTCGCGGTCGTCGACGACGGGAGCCAGACCCGCGACACCTTCCAGATCGCGTATCCGGCGCTGCGACTCGAGGCTGCGTTCGCGACGGTCGACAGCCTGATCGCGGTACGCCCGGAGGTCGACCTGGTGATCCTCGACCTGATGCTGAGCACAGGGGTACACGATCGCGCCGTGCTGCAGGGACCGCCGGCGATCCGGGCCCTGGGCGATCTCGGCTACCGGGTCTGCCTGTACACCGACGAACGCCGTCCGCTCGTCCTGGCCCACTGCCTGGCCGCGGGGGCGATCGGACTCGTCCGCAAGTCGGACTCCCTGTCCACGAACCAGGCGGCCTTCCTCCGCGCCGCGGCCGGGCAGGTGGTGATCGCCCGATCCCTGGTCGGTCTCGCCGAGATCCTCAACCGCCGGGGCCGGCTGCCCACCCTGACCGAGCGGCAACTCCAGGTACTGACGGCGCGTGCGCGCGGTGAGCCATGGGACTCGATCGCCCGGCGGCTGTCGATCTCGGCCAAGACGGCCGCTGACCGGTTGGAGGCCGTGATGTCGAAGATGGTGTGGTTCCTGCACGACGTCGGGCTCGATCCGGACGCCTCACCCGCGGACATCGAGCGTGTTCTCGGCCTGGCGCCGGGCGACCTGATGGACCCGCAGACCGCGCGGTGACGGTGTACTGCCGGCGCGCGTCCTCCCTCGCGCGCCGGCAGCGATCCTGCACCGACCCCCTCATCGGTGCGGACCCCCGTCCCCCATCACCAAGGATGGGTCCCGCGTGCGCGCCGCAACAGGGCCGAATGGTGGGTGGGAAATCCCGGTGTCGATGCCCCGGGTATCCGACCGACGCACCGGCCGGCCGTTCAGACCAGCCGGCGGTCCGTCGCCCAGCGGGTCAGCTGGTGCCGGTTCGACAGCTGCAGCTTGCGCAGCACGCTGGAGACGTGGGTCTCGACGGTCTTGATCGAGATG
>CAYZBB010000466.1:0-2417 GCA_964476495.1 uncultured Actinomycetes bacterium
TACCAACCATCCGCCGGAAGGTCACCGAGTACCGCGCCAGCCGCGGCGGCTCACTCGGCGTCCCAGCCCACCGCGCCATCCAGATCCGACGCGCCCGAGCGATCGCGGCCCGCCTCGAGTCCGAATCAGGCCAACCAGCCGAGATGCACGCCGTCGCAGACGAACTCGGCCTCAGCGAAACACTCGCCGCCGCGCTCCTTCGCCACCAGGCCCCCGTGTCGATCGATGCGATGGCGCCCCACACACAAGAGCAGACCCTTGGGGTCGTCATGGCGCACTACCTGGTCGACGATCCGACTGCGGACCTGAGCAGCCTCCCCGACGACCAGAGGGAAGCGCTCATCCTGCGCTACGGATTGACAGACGGACGACCCCGTAGCTTCCACGAGATCGCTGAGGAAACCGGACAATCCGCCAGCAACGCCCGACGCACCTGCGAGCGAGGACTCGCCACCCTCCGCGCCCGGGCGACCAAGCCGGCCGACGACCACAAACAGGCGAACTGGGTGCGCGTTCAAGCGATGCCCGAAACCCTGAGGCTGGTCGATCGGCTGAGCAAGGCCGGACTGAGTCTCCCGGAAGTCGCGATCGCCCTCGAGATTGAACCGGCCCAGCTGCACGACCTGTGCCAAGCAGGCCATCGACAGGACCTGCTCGCCAGATTCGGCCGGCTGGAACAGACCTACGGCTTCGAACCCAGCTCCTACACCGCCCCCTACGTGACCGTGACCGAAGAGTCTGTTCGCCGGCGTGAGCGGTTTCTGGGCGCCGCCGCGTCAGACAAGGTGGTTACGTTCGACACAACCGGGTCGCCGCCGTTTGAGATGGTGACTCCACCGCCAGCCGTAGACCCTCGCCGGGACGCAACCCGCCCCATGCCAGACACAGGGAAGGGAGTCAGACGGTGAGGTCCTTGCGAAGTATCGCAACGATGTCGTCTCGGTACCGCTCCTGGGTCCTGTGCTTGACCCCCGACCTCATCTCGCGAACGAACTTCGAGATCGACTCTGCGTGTCGGAAACTGCCGCCGGCAGCGAAGTAGGCGCGTAGCCACAAGTTCTCGTCCAACGGGTAGCCCGCTCTGGTGAAGGCCCGCAGCAGGTTGACGACGGAGGCCTTACCTCGACCAGAACTCAGCCCGTTGTACTCCTCGTTGACCATCATGGCCGACGCCCGGACGAGCAACGGATCACACGCTGGCCGGACGGCACCGGCGTGAAGGTCGAGGGCACCCATGCCATCGAGCCATGCCCGGACCACGTCGCGCGGCGACCAGATCATGACGAAGACGCGGTCGAGAGCGCCCGACTCGACGACGTCTCGCAGCGCGTCGCAGTCGCGCTGCCCGTAGGGGTGGATGGCCACCAGTGCGAGACGCCCAGCTTCCCAATCTCGACGAAGGTCCCGCAGCTCGGCGAGGTTGCACGCCCGCGATCCGTCCACCCCGGGCGACAAGTACCTGGCGAACTCAAGGTCGGCATCGCGTCCGCGCCCGTTGAACTTGTTCACGTCGGTGACGGCGAATACGTCCGCTTCGCGACCCAGCCACTCCCGGATGCGGGCGCTGCTGGACTTCATGGCGGTGCCGTGCTGCGCCCAGTCCTCACGGACCATGTAGGCAAGTTCGGTCATGCCACGGAGTGTGGCATCGGCCACTGACACCCGGCGCCGAGGGGGTCCTCGAAGAACAGGGGTCTGCCCGCGTCGAGCCTCCTCGACTGGCCAGCAGACCAAACGCCCCCTGCAGCCAGCAGCCGAGTGAAGCAGCTCCGAGCCCCCAGTCGTGACGCATGCCCGCGCGATCCGCCGATTGGGGGGATATGGGGGGACATGGGTTTGTCAAGGGGTTTCGCTCGGATCTGTGGATAGCGCAGCGTTGTCCACAGATGTTGTGGGGACATCTGTGGCTACATGCCTGAGCTGGCCTTCTCTGGTCGAACAAGACCGCACGAGAAGGAGCCGACGATGAGTGTGATGCAGGCGATGGGGCTGACCAACGAGCAGGTGCTGGACCTGCTGGTGGAACGCTGGCCGCAGTGGTGCCGGCAGGTGCCGGACCTGGGGCTGCTGGCGGAGCCAGCGAGGATCGATGCCTGGCGGCGCGCTGCTCCGGCCGGGCAGGTTGATCGGGTGGTGCGTGGGCTGGCGCAGCTGGCTGCCACCGATGGCGGCGACGATCTGGACGCGGCGAGGGTGTTGGCCTGGCTGATGATGCCGGTCGCGGTCCGGCTGTCCGCGGAGCTGGTCGAGTTCGATCCCGACATTGACGAGCACATCGCCGCGTGTTTGTGGATCGAGGTTCGTACTGCACGTTGGCGGACAGCCACGCGGTTGACGTCGAATCTGGCGTGGCGGTTGCGCCGGCAGGTGTGCATCGAGTTGGGGGACCGGGCCCGGATCGACACGCATCGGGATCG
>CAYZBB010000467.1:0-2412 GCA_964476495.1 uncultured Actinomycetes bacterium
CGTCGGTGACGGGGCCACGGTGGCGGCAGGTCGGGCAGGGGAGGGTCACTTGGCGGCTCCGAACATGTCGACCTGGTTGCACTTCTCCTCGGCTGCGAGGTTGACGCAGGCCCGGCGGAAGTAGCTGTCCTTCAGCTCGACACCGACGAACTTGCGGCCGAGGCGCAGAGCCCCGACGCCCTCCGAGCCGACGCCGCCGAACGGGGACAGCACCACTTCGCCGGGGTTGCTGTAGAGCACAAGCGCCCGCCGGATCACGTCCAGCGACAGGGGGCACATGTGCTTTTCGTCCTTGTCGTCGCGGGCGATGCTGACGTTCATCGTCTCCGTGTGTCGCACGTCCATCCACACGGGCGAGGCCCACTGCTGCCACTGCTCCAGCGGAAACTCCGTGACCGTGTGCGGCACCGGCACAACCTCCTCCTGCTCGCCCTCCTCAGCCCAACGCCGGAAGATCAACAGGTACTCCGGCATCCCCGCGCCGCTGTAGGTGCTGTCCGTGCGGATCTGCTTGTAAAGCAATCGCTGGTTGTTGGTCTTGCGCTGCTCCACCACGGGATCGGTCCACAACACGAACTCCGATGCGTAGCGCAGGCCCTCATCCTCGTGGATCCGGATCAGGTCGCCGCGGAAGTCGTGCCACCCGGCCCGCCCATGGGCCCCGGTGTACCGGATCGTCTGCTTGCAGTGGACAACGGCCACCCGCCCCGGGCGAAGGACCCGGTACAGCTCCCGCGCCAGGAAACGATAGCCCTGCAAGAACTCCTCCTCGTCGTTGACGTTGCCCATGTCGCGCGTGCTGTCGCTGTAGGTGTAGACCTGCGCGAACGGCGGCGAGAACAGGGCCACGTCCACCGAAGCGCGCGGCATCTGGCGCACCACCTCCACGCAATCGCCGTTGTACATGGTCCAGTTACGCCCGGCCCCGCTGTCCAGGCACTTGATCTCGTTCATGGTCTACCTCGTGTGAAGCCACGCCGGGACCGGCGCGACGTGGTTGGCGTTGTACGGGTCGCGGTCGTGCGCGCGCTTCACAGCGCGTCGCGAGGCCGCGAACATCTCGACCTTCATCCCCTCGTGCTCGTCGGCCTTGCGGTCGATGACGGACCACAACGTCAGCTCAGAGGCGCCCACGAACACGTGTACGTCCACCGGCCGCGCCTGCCCAAAGCGCCAGCATCGCCGGATCGCCTGATAGACTCGCTCGTAGCTGTACGACAGGCCGTTGAACGCCACTCGTGCGCAGTGCTGCCAGTTAAGCCCCATGCCAGCAATCCCCGGCTTCGTGACCATGATCCCTCCGTGGTCGGTAAAGCCCAGCAGCTTGCGCGCCTTCTCCTCGGGGCTCATGCTGCCTCGCACGTCGATGCAGCCCGGAAGCAGCGCACACAGCGCGTCCGCGTCGTAGTCGGTGTCCACCCATACCACCCACGGCTCGTCTGGCTCCGCCGCGATGCGCTCGGCCACCGCCTTGGCCCTTGCCTCCGCGGTCCGCCGCTTCTCCTGGTGCAGGCCGGTGGCCGACAGGTCCGGCACGCGGAAGAGCATCCCATCGCCGCGACCATCCGTCAGGTCCACGTCTACGGTATGCCGGTGCATGTTCAGCGGCGGCAGGTTGTAGCCGGCGTCCTCGTAGGGCCCCATGTCAGACGGCTTGCCGATGCACCGCGCCCACGATGTCACCCAATCCCAAAAGGGGATCACTGCGTGCCCCTTGAGCCGATATGACCCCGCCTCGCGCTGGTCGCTGATGAACCACCGTGCGATCATGCGATGCGGGTCCATCACGGACAGGAATTCGGAGTGATTGCCCAGCTCCAGGTAGTCGTTGGGGGCAGGCGTCGCAGTGCAGGCCAGCCGAAACGGTGTCGCCGCGAAGCTCTCGACCAGCGCGCGCTTCGTCTTGCCCATGTACGCCTTGAGGATGCTCGACTCATCCAGCACCACCCCGCCGAACACCGCCGGGTCGAAGTGGTGCAGTCGCTCGTAGTTGGTCACCCACACACCCGGACCGGCCACCTGTGCCCCGTCCTGCACGTGCGCCACGTCCGGCACTCCGAACTTGCGCGCCTCCCGCACGGTCTGCTCGGCGACGGCCAGCGGCGTCAGCAGGAGCACCGGGCGCGACGTGTGCCGCACCACCTCGTGCGCCCACGAGAGCTGCATCACGGTCTTGCCCAGGCCGGTATCCGCGAAGATGGCCGCACGCCCAAGAGCCAGCGCCCATTCGACGGTAGCGCGCTGGAAGGGGAACATTGGCGACCCGTCCAGCGACGCGGTGAAGCCGGCCGGCTCCGCAGCCACGTGCTTGCGCGCGATGAACTCGTCGTAGTTGGTCATGGTATCCTCACTGTGTTGCATCACCCCTCCCCCACCACACGCCCGCACCACACCCGCCGCGACACGACCGCC
>CAYZBB010000468.1:0-2395 GCA_964476495.1 uncultured Actinomycetes bacterium
CCGACCCAGCGGTCCAACCTCTCGAAGATGTCGGACAGGGCCACGGCACCCTCCTGGGGTCAGTCGGAGAAGCTGATGAACTCGACGGCGGTCTGGGGTTGCACGACGCGCAGGCGGTCCATGGCAAGCGCGAGGGCGATGGCGGCGTCGATCTTGCCGCGCGACTTGCCCTTGGCCAGGGTGAACCCGCGTTCGTTGTACCGGGGGACGCCCGCGAGGACCTGGGCGGTGAACGCCGGGTCTCCGTCGTGGGAGAGGCGCCGGGTGTTGATGTCCTCGAACAGGCCGAGGATGGCCGGCGTCATCCGCTCCACGGACTGCGGTATCTCGACCATCGGCACGCCCTCGTCCTCCAGCATCTTGGCCGGGACGTCGAAGAACCGGGGGTCGTAGCTCACCGCCCGGATGTCGTACCTGGCGGCGAGCTCGCGGATGTGCTGCATGATGTCCGTGACGTCCACGGGCTTGTCAGGTGCGGGGCGCGTGATGTGGGCCGTCGCGTGGTAGCGACCGTCAGGGCGCTTCTGCACCGCCACGACAGCGGACGTGTCGTGCTTGATGGCCACGTCCACGCCGACCCATGTCGGAGCACCATCCTCGAACTCCCACGGGTCGAGCATCTCCGCCCAGATGGCCGCTCCGTTCTGTCCGAGCCAGACGTCCGAGTCCTGCGTCGGGCGGTTGCAGACGAACCGCAGCCAGTGGTGCAGGGTCATGGTGGGTGACTGGCGCTTGGCGGCCAGCATCTCCAGCGTGATGCCGGTGAACGGGTTGGCCGCCTTGACGACCTCGAGGTCCTCCGGGTCGGCCTCGGCGGGCACCGCCCACTGGTGGAGGACGATCCGGTCGGCCCGGACGCGGGTGAACGGGCCGTCGATGGTCCGCTCGCCGGCCGTCTCGATGATGCGCAAGCGGGTGTTCTCGAAGTCGCTGTCAGGCTCGCCCGAGGTGGAGATGGCGGCGATCTGGCCCTGCCGCTTCAGCAGCTTCCCGGACCACGTCCGGTACAGGCTGAGGTCCCGCTGGCGGTGCGGCTCGTCGATGATGCCCAGCGTCGGGATGATGCCGTCGCCCGTGCGGTCGTCCGCGGCGAAGACCTGGATGCGCCCGCCGCCGTGATGGTTGATGCGGCGGTATCCCTCGAGGCACAGGAAGCGGGGTACCTCGGTCTTGCGCTTCCCCTTGGCCGCCTGGATGTCCGAATGCACCAGCTGGTGGAGGCGGGGCGACCGGAGAACGAAGCCCTCGGCCTGCCGGTACATGATCTCCGCCTGCTCCCGGCTCGCTGCCGCCACGGGGACCACTGCGAAGGGGCGGAACTCGCAGTGGTACAGGGCGAGCCCGGCCAGCAGCGTCGTCTTGCCGTTGCCCTCGGGGACGATGAGCCAGCACTCCGGGGAGCCGGCGAAGACGTCGGCGAGCCATGCGTCCTGGAACGGCTCCGTGACCCACGGCTCCCCGGTGTCGAGGATGAGGTCGTGCGCCCATTCCTTGAAGTGCGGCACCGTGAAGGGTGCTGGCGGTGCCTTGACCGGCTCCGGGGGCCCTACGGGCTTCCTGCGAGCCCTAGCGGGCTTCTGGGGGACGGCGGCCAGCATGGTTCCCCCGGAATATCTCTCGCGAAAGCCTGGCATCGGTCATGGGCCGGCAAAGGCTGTGAACTTCCATCCACCCCCGGAGGGTCACGCAGCCCATCGCAACTGCACGACACCACCGACGCCACGCTTCGAGTTGCAGATGAAGTGCGCGGTCGCCACGTTCGCCGGGTCGTCTGCGCCGCCAGCCGCGATGGGCACCAGATGGTCGATGGTCGCAGCCTTTGGATGAGGGACCTTTTCATCCCGAGCGCACACCTTGCCGCACAAATGGCACCGCCACCCGTCGCGCTCGTAGATGTCAGACGCTCTGTACGACCTGCCGCGCGTCAGCACCTTCCACTTGCGCCGATTGGCGCGATGCGTCTGGCGCTTGTTGCTTTCAGCGCATGGGTCGCACAAGCGTCGCCACTTGCTGACGAACAACTGGTTGCATTGCGCGCACGCTTTGGGACGTGGCTGGCGCACGACGTAACCGTTCTTGGGTGCGCAAGACTTGCATGCTCGCCTGGCACGATTACCAGCGCACAGCGATTGGCATGATTGGCAGGTGTAGTAGCGCACGATGCACGACGGCGCACCCTTCTTGGGGCGCGATGGAGGCCACTTGGTATCTGCCCTCAGCCTGTTGGCGCAAGCCTTAGAACACGCCGACCAGCGATCGCGATGACGAGCGAACTTCGTACCACAAGCGCGGCATACGACGGGAGCGTCCAGGGCCGCCCACAAGAGCCCGGTGGCGGACGTCCTATGCCGCGGTGGGGGTACCCAGTTCGCGCGTCATCGCGCTCCGGGGTCGG
>CAYZBB010000469.1:0-2390 GCA_964476495.1 uncultured Actinomycetes bacterium
CTGCTGCGCGAGCCGCTCGCGACGACCTGAACCCGGCGACGCTGGTGCTCTGGGAGCACGCGATCGTCTTCGTGCTGCCGATCCCGTTGCTGCCGAAAGCAATCCGCGCGTTCCGGCGCAGCTCGGTCCGCAACCGGGTGGCTGTGATCCTGATCGGGGTGGGTGCGTCAGCACTGGCAACCGTGCTGTTCAGCCAGGCATTCGCGGTGGCCCCACAGTCCAGCGACTTCATCACCCCGCTCATCCTCCAGAAGCTGCAGCCGCTGATCGCCGTCGGCCTCGCCATGCTGTTACTAGGGGAACGGCTCCGGCTCTAATTCACCTTCTACGCCGGCCCCGCGCTGGTCGACACCCACAAACACCAGATCGGACAACCGACGATCCGACTCCGGCTTCTTCCACCCCGCAGGCGGCATGCCAGCAAACTACACGGGTGTAACCCTACCTGAACGGTATCGCGTCTGGAGGCTGCCCGAGTTGCCTCGGAGAACCGACATGATGTCGTATGGTACGAGAAGGCGAATCTCGCGGGCGAATCTAGCCTCGCGGCGATGGCGCCGCATCGCGGTGAGCTCGCTGAATTCATCCGCTGCCTGGAAGGTGAAGTCACACGAATGCGAGTCGATGGTTCGCCAGGGGCATCACCGCAGCCTCGACCGGCTCCTGCACTTGTCCACGTGCCGACGCACACACCAAGCACGAGGCCGCCTTTGCCACTACCGACGCCGTGACGAGTCACCCTGATCACGAACTACGACTGCACGATTAGGGCGACCCGAATCACATCCAACCAGTATTGGTCGTGCCACACGCGTCCTATTGCGAACGTAGGCAATGAGTGAGACTTTCGCCATTTGGTGCTGACGCCGCCACCACCTATGACGTCATCTGCTACCGCCAGCCCAGCCGCGCTCATGCGATAGCGCGTTCGCGGCGGCGCTGACGAACTCGGCAATCTTCAACTGCCGGTCCTCATCGACAGCGGAAACAGCATACGAAACCGTAATTGTCGCCTCGAGCTGACCATCACGGCCAATAATCGGACTTCCAACCCCACCGACGCCTTCATGCCACTCGCCCCGATTGACTGAATACCCTCGCCGCGCAATAACGCGAAGCTCCTCACGGAGAATACTCGAATCGCAGACCGTTAGTTTCGTGTATCTCTCCAAAGGCTCCTTAAGCACTCGGTCAACGAAATCTGTGCCGGATGCTGCGAGGGCCGCCTTCCCGCTGGCCGTGGCGTGCAACGGCGCAAACTTCCCGATCTCCCCATATACTCTGATATGTCCTTGACCCTCAATCTTGTCCACGTAGAACATCAGGTTCGCCATGGGCACCGCAAGGTGCACTGCTTCGCCCGACATCTCGTTCAAATGACGCATATGCCGCCGCGCCGCGACCTGCAGGTCCCGCGCTTGCGTTCGGGTGTTCGTCAGAACGAGAGCCTTCCAGCCCAGCTCATATTCCGCTGAATGGCCCACAACATAGCCGAGAGAGCACCACGTCTGCAGTATACGAACAACTGTTGGTTTCGGAAGGCCCAACTCCCGGGCGATATAGGACGGACCGCAGGGTGCTTGCTGAGCCGCGAGAAACTCAAGCACCGTGACGGCTCGTTGAATTCCTTGCATTGCACTTCCCGCGTCCTCCGGCCCGCTAGCGCGCGCACGCTTGCTGCTCGCGCCACGGGGACCCAAGTATACGGCGTCGATTCCCATTGCATCACCTTCGTGTCGCCAAAGAATCCAGATCCCAACAGCACCGCTGAACCCTGTGCAGTATACGCGGCCCAGTGGACATACAGCCCCGCATCGCTTCCACCATGATCACGCAGTCGAGCGGGGCGGTTTACCGTGCGCAACTGACAAACTATGCCGGCTCTGCGGCGTCTACCGCCGATCCCCGCAATGCCTTACGTCAAGGTGCCAACGAAGGACGACCCATGCCTCACGTACGGAATGCCCGCGAAGCAGCGCATGAGCCGGCCTCGATCCGGACGCCCTTGCGCACGTCGGGCGGGGCTTTCGGGTCGGCGCCGATGTAGAGAGCTGCTCGGTCTTGTCCTTGGCCAGGCCCAGCAGCACGGCCTGGATGTCGGGGATCTCCCGGGCGAGCGCGGCCGGGTTGAGCCCGTCGCGGTAGGCGATCAGCTCGCGGGCTTGTGGCGGCACGAGCACGCCGGCGGCCAGCAGTCGGTTCAGCGGGGTCCGCGGCTTGTCGTACAGGCGTTTGCGGAGACCGGCCTTGTCCCCGCCCCAGCCGACCGGCTTGATGGTCGGGGTCAGGTAGTTGAGGCGGTCGTTGACCAGCTTCCACCGGCGGTTCAGCGCGTGCCGTTCCCCGTCGGTGTCGTAGCGGTAGTAGGAGGCGTACTTGCGGACCAGGTA
>CAYZBB010000470.1:0-2389 GCA_964476495.1 uncultured Actinomycetes bacterium
TGCACGCGGTGAACCTCAACGCTGCCGTGCGCTACCTCAAGTTCTACAACAAGGCCAGTGCGCCCACGGTCGGGACGGACACGCCGGTTGCGACCTTCCCGATTCCGGCCAGCACGACCGGCGCGGGCTTTACGATCAACCTGGACCCTGGCTTCGACTTCGGCACCGGCATCGCGTATGCGACCACGACTGGCGCCGCTGACTCTGATACCGGAGCGGTGGCCGCGAATGAGATTTTCGTGGTCGGGGTCTACGTCTAATGGCGCTGAAGGATCGCGTTCTCGAAACGAGCACGACGACAGGGACCGGCGACTTCACGCTTTCTGGTGCGGTGACTGGATTTCGCACCTTCGATGCAGCCAATGGAGTCGGGCCGTCGTTCCCGTACGTGATCGAGGCTGTAGACGCCAGCAGCGTGCCGACTGGCGAATGGGAAGTTGGGGAGGGCCACCTTTCCGGCTCTTCAACCCTCGTTCGGCGCGTGGTGTTTCAGTCGTCCAACTCCGGCGCCCTGGTCAACTTCTCGGCCGGCACGAAGCGCGTGTTCATTTCCGAAGCCTCGCATTCGGCCCGTACGTTCGGACAGTCCTACGCCTGCGGGCGTGGGCTCGATATGCCTTAAGGATTCCACATGGCTGGCAATGTTGACCCGATCTATACCCGCATTGGCGACACCAGCACGAACAACGCCAGTACCGGGATGCCGACCCACGTCATCACGGCGACCGGCGACTACAGCGGCGTCAGCGCCAACCATGTCCTGATCCATACGGCGGGGTCGAACGGCTCATTCGTGCGCGGAATTCGCTGTACAGCAGAGGGCACCAATACCGCATCGGTCCTTCGCGTCTACCTGAACAACGGGAGCACGAACGGCACGGCGACGAACAACGCGCTGATCGGCCAGGTGACGCTGCCTGCGACGACTGCGACGAACACGGCGGCGACGGTGGAAATCTACTACCCGCTGAACCTGCCCATCGGGGCGGGGTTCCGGGTTTATGTCGGCGTTGCCACGACTGTTGCGGCCGGCTGGATGTGCGTGTGTGACGCCGGCCAGTACTGATGCTTGACCAGAACAGTTTTCCGGTAGCGACTGGCGCGACCGACGTACAGATTTTCAACACACCGGCCACGGTAACGAACGTCCAATGGCAGACGTGGAAGAAGCCGCGCGGCAAGACGATGCTGCACATCCTGTGCATCGGCGGCGGTGGCGGCGGTGGTGGTGGATTCACGGCAACTGCTGGCAGTGCTCGTGGTGGAGGTGGCTCTGGCGGCAGCTCGGCGGTCACGCGCGTCACGGTGCCGCTGTTCCTGCTGCCGGATTCGCTTTACATCCAAGTCGGTGCCGGTGGGCAGGGCGTGGGCTCCGGTGGCGGTACGGCTGGGTCCGGCATCCTGTCGTACGTTGCCATCGCTCCGAACACCACGGCGACGAACGTCCTGGCGGTTTCCGGCAATGCTGGCGCTGTCGGTGGCGGCACCGGCACGGGCGCTGCGGTCGGTGCTGCAGGAACCGCTGGCACGATTGCGACCATCGCGAACATGCCGCTGGCGGGGCTTGGGCATTTCGACCTGATCGCCGGCCAGGTCGGCGTCGCGGGTGGTGCGGTAGCTGGTGCAGTGGGTACGGCGCAGTCGATTCCTACCACGTCGGTCATCACGACAGGTGGGACGGGTGGCGCAGGCACGACCAGCGCGGATTTCGCTGGCGGACTGTGGACGGCTATCAGCAACTCGTACCTGTCCGCGCAGAGGCCGGCAACTCCTGCCGCTGGGTCGAACAACGGTTCGGGCGGCTTCACGCTGTGGGAGCCGTTCTTCAACTTCGGCGGTACTGGCGGTAGCGCCTCGAACACCGCAGCCGGTGGCGCCGGTGGCAATGGCGGCTACGGCTCCGGCGGTGGCGGTGGCGGTGGTGGCACGACGGGTGGTCGCGGCGGCGATGGCGGCTCGGGAATCGTAATCCTCATCGCATGGTGAAACCGTGGCTCTTTCGATTGCCCCGGTCTCAAGTTCCCCAAAATCCGGGATACACAACCGGACAGTCGTAGTAGGGCAGGGCGGCGAGGCCGCTCCGTTCCCGTTTATCGGGTTGTTGCTTGTACCGGCTGGCGGCGGTGTAACCGGAAGCCTTAGCCTCACCGAGGCTAACGACACCCTGGCGGCTACGGCCGTCGTGCCGATCACTGCCATCTTCGATGTAACCGAAGCAGCCGATACGCTGGCTGCGACGGCCGTCGTTCCGATTGTCGCCTCGTTCTCTGTCACAGAGGCGGACGACACCCTAACGGGTTCGGCAGTCGTCCCGATCACCGCCGCGTTCTCCGCGACGGAAGCGGACGACACGCTATCCGGCGCTGCCGTAGTGCCGATTACGGCAGCA
>CAYZBB010000471.1:0-2388 GCA_964476495.1 uncultured Actinomycetes bacterium
CAAAGGTCACACTCGCGGCCGGGACGCCCCGGCCTTCGGTGTCTCGGTGTCGTCGGGATAGAACCGGATTCGGCTCATCGCCCGACGATGACATTCGTCGCACTAGACGACGATGACTCCAGGTGGGAGGTAGGGGTTGAGCACGACCGGCGTCCTGATGTGTCCGCACTCTCGGCAACGAAGGTTGATCGGCCGCACTCCCAAGCCTCTGTGATTCACGGCATCACTCTCCACGCCTGATCTCCATCAGCCCGATGGCCATCGCGGTTCGTCGCTCCCGCCAGTGCGATCGCACGTAGCGAGAGAAACCGGCCGGGTCGTCTGGAGCACGGCCGACACGCCGGGGGTCGCGAGGCACGGGCAGAACCGGCTCGGGATCGGGCGGGGCAGCGGCTGGAACTGGCTCACTGGCCACTCCCAGGGCCTGCCGCGCGGCACGCTCGCGGGCGCGCTTGGTCTCAGCCTTGAGAATCCGCCGACACCGCAGATCGGAACACACCCTTTGATTGGGCTGGGCACGTTCGATCACGGCGTCGCAGCACTCGCACCGCTTGGTGGTGAGCGGCCGCACGCCGTTTTCTCGGCGCCTCCTCCGGTCGCAGTCACGCTTGAGCAACGACAGACACTCACGCGATCCGCAGATCACCTGACGCGGGGCCCGGCGTGGCACTTCCGCGTGGCAGTAGATACAGGTCACGGTGCTCATGCTGACCTCCGCTTGGCCGTCTTCCTGGCCGCTCTCAGTCGCTCGATCTCTCGCGTCAGTTCCAGATCGCGCGCCGTGAAGTGGTCGATCGACACGGGATCGGTGGCCTTCTTGAGCCTCGTTCGCACCGAGTTTCGGCGGTTGACGAGTTTGCCGATTGGTGTGCTAAGGAACTCACGTCGCGCTTCGGCGAACTTCTCGCGGTACTTCTGGTAGTGCCGCTGACGGACTTGCCGGGCCCTTTCGGGATAGTCCTCCACCCAGACCCGCGCCGCGATCCGGTCGCAACTGTGACAGCGGCTATGGAGTCGTGAGCGATCCTTGAGCACCTCGAAATGCTCGCGTGTTTTCATCTTGCCGCACCGAGGGCAGCGGTACAGGCCGGTCACAGGATCGAATCGTGCCATGATGTCGCGGCCTCCCGGCTCAATCCCTCGTCAGTGGCATGACGACGTACGTGAAACCCTCGGCCTTGATCACGAGCGGCATCTTCGGCCCGAACAGCTCCAGGCTGAGCCCGGTGTCGCCGTCCAGCGCCTTGAGCGCGTCGCTCATGTAGCGATGGTCAAACGTCAGCGTGAGCGGCTCGCCCTCATACGCCAGCGGTAGCCGCACGGTCGATTCGCCCACGTCGGCCGCGGCGCTTCGCAGGGCCAGCTCGCCCGGCGCGAACGCCAGATCCACGCCACGGCTCTCCTCGCTCGTCGTGATCGCCGCCTGCTCGATCGCGGCGAGAAGATCGTCGGCGGTGGTTGATGCGATGGCCGTGCGGTTGGCCGGAAAGATCGACTCGTAGGCCGGGAAGCGGCCCTCGACCAGACGGGTCTGAATCTCGATGCCATCGGACTCGACCCATGCGGACTTTCCGTCCCAGGCGAGCCGGGCCGTGTCGCCGATCACCCGGTCGATCAGCTTCAGGGCCTTCAGCGGGATAACGGGCCGGTCCTCGAACGGAACATCGGCCGGCGTGCTGGCCATCGCCAGGCGTCGCCCATCCGTGGCGACAAATCGCATGGCACCGTCCTTCCCGCCCGCGTACACCCCACCCAGGGCATAGCGAGGCGAGTCGGTGTCCGTGGCGTAGATCGTGCGGCGGATCATCTGCCGGAGCAGGTCACCACGCAAAGTGACCCACTCGCCCTCCGCTCTCGGCTCGATCCGCGGGTAGCTCTCCACCGACTCGCACGGCAGCGAGAACCGCGACCGTCCACCCTGGATCAGGAGCTTCTCCCCGTCGGCCTCGACCGTGATCTCGTCGTCGGGCACGGTCGCGAGGATCTTCCCGACCTTCGCCGCCGGGAGCAGGACCGAGCCATCGCCGTCGCACCGCACACCGGTTAGCGGGAGCGTCACCGACAGTTCGAGGTCGGTGGCCGAGAGGATCACCTGCCCCTCGGTCACGGTGAGCAGGACGTTTTGCAGAACCAACTTCGGCGTTCGGGTCGGGGTCACATTCGCGGCGGTGCCGAACCGATCGGCCAGCGGCTTGCGGGGGAGAGTCAGTTTCAGGCTGGTTGCGGTACTCATGCTGGCTCCTTGGTGGCTGGCCGTCCGACGATCCGCAGGCGGGCGAATTCGGCAATCCAGCAGGCGTCGGCGATTCCGGAGGACACCTTCGCGGTGGGTGATTTCGATCCAACCAGGTCAGCGGTCGGCCAGCGGCGGCGGGCGTGGCGGATGAT
>CAYZBB010000472.1:0-2384 GCA_964476495.1 uncultured Actinomycetes bacterium
TTCTGATCGGCCTGTACCGTTGCACGGTTGGGCACGCTGAAAGGGGAATGTGATGGCTAGATTTCTGGCTGAGGGCAGCCGTAAAAGAACGCGGGTGATCGACCGATCCGAACCGGGGCCGCAAGCATGGGCGGATACTGAGGCATACCGCATGGTTTGCTCTGGGAAATATCACACCGTAACGGTGCTGAGGGACAGCGAGGGAGAGGACCATCCCGACAACGCCGGGAAGTTTTTTCTCCACCGCATCGTGAAATAGCCCGCTAGTCCAGCCTTCCGCCCCTTCGCAGAGGGGCGCGGGGCCGGGATTGGCCGAGGAGAGAATATGGAAACGGTTGAACGATTAATGAAATGCACAGAATGCCCGTGGGCGGCTGAGACGCCGGAGGACTGCGAACTTATCACCGAAGATGGCGAAGTGATCGACCTTGCGCATATCGGCTGCCCGGAGTGCGGGGGGATGCTCGCTGAGATCGAAGGCACCTAATGGACACCATCCGCTTCGCCTTCGTCTGCGCCTGCATCCTGTTCGCGGGCGCTGTGCTGGCGATCCTCGCCATGCACCTGTGCCGCGTCCGGTGGGGGAGGCGACAATGGCCTCGATAGTCCCCATCCGCCCGACGCCAGACTACTCCCGCGCGACGGCGCCCGCCCTTTTGAACCTCGCCCCCAACACTGCCCGCGCGTATGCCGCGGGCTTCCGCTTTTTCCTCCGCTGGCTGGGCGCCCGCCCGTTCGACGTGGCCGCCGTGCGCGAGTACCTGGACGAGATCCGCCGCGAGAAGTCGGCCGCCACCGCCAATCTCCGCCTCGCCGCTGTGCGCCGGCTGGCCGAGTTCGCCGAGGAAGCCGGCATGATCGACCACGAAACCGCTGGCCGCATCGCCCGCATCGACGGGGTGAAGCGCCGGGGAGTCCGCACGGGCAACTGGCTGACCGCCAAGCAGGCCCAGGCCATTCTCGACGCCATCGACCGCTCTACCCTCATCGGCAAGCGGGATGCCGCGATCTACGCGCTCCTGTTCGGGTGCGGACTCCGGGTGGACGAGGTTTCCCGGCTGGAGGCGCGGCAACTGCAACGGCGCGACGACCGATGGGTGCTGGCGGACTTGCACGGGAAGCACGACCGCACGCGCACGGTCCCTGTGAGCGATTGGGCGGCTTCCCTGGTCCTGGACTGGCTCGAAAGTGCCGATCGTGCGCCACAGGGCCGCCTGGTGCGGGGAATCGGGCAATCTGGAGCCGTTGCCGAGGGCGGATTGAGCACCCGCGGGGTCTACCGCCGCGCCGTGCTCATGGGACGGGCGGCCGGCATCAAACTCCGGAGCCACGATTTCCGCCGTTCTTTCGGGCGCCTCGCCGCCCTCGCCGGGGAGGATGTGAAGCAGATCCAACTCGTCTACGGACACGCCGACGAGCGCACTACCCGCGGCTACCTGAATCTGGACCTGGACCTGAAGAAGGCGCCGGGGGATGCAATCAAGATTCGGGTTTAATGTCTTTCCGGTCAACTGGTTTCGTGGTTTCACCCCGCCCGCTTCATCCCGCCGTTCCGCGCCGCCCGCTTCTCCGCATCCTGCGCCTGCCGCGCCAACCGCTGCTCGCGCAGCAGCACGCCGGCCTGGCAGGTGCAGTACCCCACCGCTGCGTTGGCGGCTGTTTTCTCGACGATGCTCATGCCCAGGTAATCCCGGCCTTGGGCCTTCGCCGTGGCCCGTGCTGCCTCGATTTCGGGCCTCAGCGCGTCCGCTGCCTCGTCGCTGATCCGTTCGAGCCTCCCCGGCTTCCCGTCGCTCCCAGGCGTCCACAGGGCCGTCACGTAGGCCATCCCTGGCACGCTGCGGGTGCAATGCTCGCAGCCGCGCACGGTGGAACCCTTCGCGCTCACGTCGTCCGCGAGTTCGCGAAGTTCAGCCAGCGAGGGGAAGTAGCGGAAATGCTCCTTCGCGGCGTCGATGACCTTGCGCATGTGCCACTCGCCGGCGAAAAAACCGGCCATCGTGCGGGCGTACTCGATCACGCCGAGCTCGTCCATGCCGTGCCGCGGGAATACCGCGATGAGGCGGAGGAGTTGCTGGTGGGCCTCGGATTGGGTGACGCGGATCATTGGCCGGCCGCCTCCTCGGCTTCTTGCTGGCAAATCATGGCGGCGGATTTTTCGGCGAGGATCTGGAACGCCGATTTCGCCGGGCCTGGCCATGAGCGTGTCCACTGGCGCTCTTCGAGAAACCGATGGAGTTTGGGAACGAACCGCCCGCCTTCGCGCGTCCATTCGTCGCTCGTTTTGGCCCGCTCGATGCCGTCGAGGATCTTGGCGTGTAGGCCTAGCCGGTCGTCGGGGTGGATGGGCCCCATGATCGCCGCCCATGCCGTCTGGGTCAGGT
>CAYZBB010000473.1:0-2380 GCA_964476495.1 uncultured Actinomycetes bacterium
GTTGGCTGAAGCCGTAGATCCCGGCCCCGATGACGCCGTTCTCCTGGCGGGGCTCCGAGAAGACCAGTCGGAGACTGGAGGCCGGCTCGGGCTTTCTGGTCCGGGCGTGCACCCGCTCGACCAGAAGCTCACGGGGAAAGCCCGGCATGGCGGTGACTCCGCCGCCGACGATCACGGCATCGGGGTCGAGAATGTTGATGGCGGCTGAGATGGGGAGCGAGAGGTTGTCGACGAAATCGCGCAACACCTCGGTTTGTCCGTGTTCCAGGAACACGGCGCTGATCGGGGTCTCAGGGAAGTGCTTCGCGGCCAGATACTCCAGGTACTTGCCGGACGCGATCGTTTCGACACAGCCGATGTTCCCACATCCACAAGGCAATTCGTTCTGCCACATGGGGACGTGGCCCAGTTCCCCCTCCGCGCCGGTCTTGCCCACGTGCAGTCGTCCGCCGATCCACAGGCTCGAGCCGAACCCGGTTCCCGGATAGCAGCCGACAATGACACGTTCGTTCTCCAGGCCCAGCGACGAGATGTCGTGGAGCAGGAGCATGTTGGTGTCCCTGTTGACGAAGGTGGGAACCCCGAGGGCGTCTTCGAGCATGTCCGCGAAGGGGATGCGGTCCAGGCCGGGGATGTTCGAGGTGGAGAGCACCACGCGTCGGGTGTTGTCGACCGTGGACGGGAATCCGACGGCGACGGCCCGGGGCGCGACCCCGATGCGGTCGACGAAGTCGCCGATGTGCTGCACCAGCTTGCCGGCAGCCTTCGAGCCCGCGAGCTTCTTTCGGGAGGACGTTCGGGTGAAGTGGCTGAGCGTCCGCGCGCGATCGACGACACCCGTCCTCAGATTGGTGCCGCCGATGTCGACGCCGACGACGACGTCCTCAGTCAAAGACGTAGCCCGTCGTCTCGGAGAACTCGGCCAGCATGACGTCGTAGGCGCGATCGAGGTCGTCCGCCTTGCTCCACAGGCCCGACCTCCCAACGATGAACCGCTCGGCACCCGCCTCACAGGCGCTTGAACGTGCGCTCGTTGCAGGAGCCGTCGATCTGGATGGTGTAGTCGAGTCCGTGTTGGTCGCGGAACCTGACCGCCTCGGCGATCTTGGGCAGAACCTGCTCGATGAACGGTTGGCCGGCGAACCCGACGTCGACGGTCATGAAGGTGAGCAGGTCGATGCGCTCCAGGTAGTGCTGCACCCACACCAGCGGCGTGGACGGATTCAACACCACGCCGGTCTTCAGTCCCAGGGATTCGATCTGGTTCATCACCCGGAAGGCGTTGACGTTGATGGTCTCCGCGTGCGGCGAGATCCACGTGGCGCCGTTGGCGGCCAGGGTCTCGATGTACTGGATGGGATCCGTCACCATCATGTGAATGTCCATGGGCAGTGCGCCGTGGGCACTCAGGGCCTTGACCGTGTCGGGTGACAGGGTGATGTTCGGCGCGAAGTGCCCGTCCATGAGGTCGACGTGGTAGGCGTCCGCGCGCTGGTTGAGGATGTCGACATCCTTTGCTGCATGGAGGAGGTCCATGCACATCAACGACGGGGAGAATGTGGGCTTGGTCATGTCCTGGTTCCTGTGGTGATGGTCGGTCTGTCGGGGGAGTCCGGTGACTCGCCTAGCGTTTACTGCTGGCCCCGAAGAAGCGGTCGAGGGTGACGGCGAGCACGATGAGAGATCCCATCGCGACCTGCTGGTAGTAGGCGGAGACGCCGACCATGTTGAGCCCGTGTTGATGGCGCCGATGATCAGACCGCCGATGACGACCCGCCAGATGACACCCTCGCCACCGAAGAAGGACGTCCCTCCGATGATCACGGCGGCGATGGCGAAGAGCTCGTAGCCCGTGCCGGCGTTCGGCTCGGCGGCACCCAGCCGGGCGATGTTCACCATGCCCAGGCCGGGGTGCCGGTGCGTCCCCCGATCATGCCGGGCTGGGATGGATTCCGGGTGATCGATCCGCTGCGGGCAGCCTTCCAGTGCGCGGTGGTGCTGGAAAACGACGTCAATCTCCGGGCGCTCGGCGAATCCCGGGCCCTGGCGCCCGACCAGTCGCCCCTCCTGTCGGTCAAAGTCGGCACGGGGATCGGCGCCGGGCTCGTGACCGAACACGGGGTGGTGCATAGGGGCAGCGCCGGGGCCTCGGGCGAGATGGGCCATATCCCGCTCAGATCCGCCCCGCCAACGGTGTGCCAGTGCGGTAACACCGGTTGCCTGGAGGCGGTCGCTTCGGTCCCCGCCCTGATCCGGCGTTATGCCGAAGAAGCGCCCGCGGGGGATCTGGTGCCCACCACGGCCACCGAGCTGGCCGAGCTCATTCCTGACTTGCACACCTGAGGGCGATCTTGGGGGTTCGGCGGGGTATCGCTACTAG
>CAYZBB010000474.1:0-2376 GCA_964476495.1 uncultured Actinomycetes bacterium
CGGCCAGGCCGCCGTTTGGATCGTGTGCCATCAGTTCTCCTCCTGGTTGTGCGTAGCGGACAGCGCCGTCCGTCCTGCGACATCGCGGACCGCACCGAGTGGGATGTGAACCCATGTGGGCCTATTGCGTGTTTCGTACACCACCTCGTAGATCGCCTTGTCGAGCTCGTAGGCGTCCAGCACGGCAGCCTCAGGTACTGCATCCTCGCAGTACCCGTCGAGAAATCCTCGGCGTGCCGACCGGCACCAGGCCTCGGCCTGGCTGGAGGTGGGATCTGGGTGGGCTCCCCGCACGTAGTCGAAGGAGCGCAGCATGCCGGCGACGTCGCGCCACACGCTGTCGGGCTGACGGCGCTCGGCCAGCGGCTTGAGGGGCTCGCCCTCGAAGTCGATGATCGTCCAGCCGTCGGACGCGTACAGCACCTGGCCGAGGTGGAAGTCGCCGTGCACCCGCTGGGTCGCCAACTCGACGCCCGCCAAGCCGCGCATGACCGCCTCGGCCGCGACTCGGACGGCCGACAGGTCGCCCACCTGGGCGGCCGCGGCGTCCAGGCGCGCCAGCATCGTGGCGGCGACGGCCGATCCGGAGGCGGCCGAGGTGCCGAACGCCTGAGCCAACCGGCCGTGCACCCTGGCCAGCGCCCGGCCGAGGCCGGCCGCGTCGGCCGCGATGTCACGATCGGCGAGGCAGGCTTCGCAGGCCCACTCCCAGCCGTCGCGGACGCCCTGGACGCGTTCGACGAACATGCCCAGGTCGGCCCGGTGACCGTCCGGCAGCTCGCCGAGCAGGGTGCCGTACAGCGCCGGAGTGACTCCGGAGCCGTTCAGAGCGGCCAGCACCTCGACGTCCAGGTTCCGGCCGGCCTCGACCTTGCGGAACAGCTTGAACATCCGGTCCGTGCCGATGCAGACGGTGGTGTTGCTCTGCTCGCCGGGCCAGACCCTGGTCTGGTCGGTGGGCACGATCGCGCCGGCGTCGATCCATTCCATCGCCGGATGCGACGGATCGACCAACGCGTCCAGCAAGACCCGCAGGCAGGCCGGATCGGCGGCGGCGTCCACGATCCGGACCGCGCCCAGGTCCGGATCGTCCACCTCGGCCACCGTGGCACCGGAATCGTGCTCGGTGTAGCCGGCCAACAGGGTGTAGTGCTCGCGGCGGCCGTCGTCGTAGCCGACGGTGGCGATCTCGGCACGCACCGCCGGCAGCTGTCCGGGCTCGGTCAGCCAGGGTTGCGGGGTGAGCGCCTCGAGACGTCCCGCGAGGCCCTTCCCACTGAACCAGCGGGCATCCGAAATCAGCCCCCACCAGGCTGCGAGCGGCTGTTCGGTCACTTGTTCATCCTGTCAGGAAAGCGTTCCGGGCAACAGCGCCGCACCGGCTCGCGACGCGTCACGACGCGCTCCGGACATGCAGGATGTGCGCGGGGTTCCCGGGGCTGAGCCGGACGAAGTTGCGCTCGCCCCAGGTGAAGGTCGCCCCGGTCAGCTCGTCCCGCAGGTTGACCGAGGACGCCCCCGACAGGCCCAGCGCGGCCAGGTCCAGGTACACATCGGACTCGACGGTGTTGTCGGGATCCAGGCTGCAGATCACGATCACCACGTCGGCGCCGTCGCGCTTGGAGTAGGCGATGACGCCGCCGTGCGGTGCGTGGTGGAAGTGGATCTGCCGCAGCTGCTGCAGCGCGGGATGCGCATTGCGCAGCGAGTTGAGCGTGCCCATCAGCAGGTTGAGGTTCGGCTGGGCGTCGTAGTCGCGCGGCCGGAACTCGTACTTCTCGGAGTTCAGGTACTCCTCGCGCCCGGCCGAGACCGCCTCGTGCTCGAACAGCTCGAAGCCGGAGTACACGCCCCAGGTCGGCGCGAGGGTCGCGGCCAGGATCGCCCGGATCGCGAACATCGCCGGGTTGCCCGACTGCAGGTGGAACGGGTTGATGTCGGGAGTGTTGACGAAGAAGTTCGGCCGGTAGAACGGCGCCATCTCAGTGGACAGTTCGGTGAGGTACTCCTCGAGTTCGTACTTGGTCGTCCGCCAGGTGAAGTAGGTGTACGACTGGTGGTAGCCGACCTTGCCCAGGGCGTGCATCATCTCGGGCTTGGTGAACGCCTCGGCCAGGAACAGCACGTCCGGGTCGGTCTCGCGCAGTTGCTTCAAAATCCAGCCCCAGAACTCGACCGGCTTGGTGTGCGGGTTGTCGATCCGGAAGATCCGGACGCCGTGGCTCATCCACAGCTTGAACAGCCGCAGCACCTCGTTGTAGATGCCGACCGGGTCGTTGTCGAAGTTGATCGGGTAGATGTCCTGGTACTTCTTCGGCGGATTCTCGGCGTAGGCGATGGTGCCGTCGAGCCGGGTGGTGAACCACTCCGGGTGCT
>CAYZBB010000475.1:0-2350 GCA_964476495.1 uncultured Actinomycetes bacterium
GGCCCCCAGTTGGCACTAGGGGTCGGGCTTGTTTCTTCCGGGGGTGCGTCGTGACCCCTAAAGGCGTTGGCTGGTTCGACGACGACGCGGGGTTCTCGCAGGAGCCCCAGGGCAACCCGTGGCCGTGGCTGCTCGCGGTCGTGGTGGTGCTGGCTGCGGCGCTTGCCGTCGGGGGGTGGCTGTGAGCACCTTCCGCCGCAAGCCACCCGGCCGGCACCTGCTGTTCTTGGGCGAGACCCTGTGTGGTGCCCGCCTGACCGCCGAGCAGCACCGCAGGCGCACGACGAAGCGCCTTGCCGAGGTGTCGTGCGAGCAGTGCCAGAAGGCCATCAGGCGGCTCGCCAAGGGCGGCGTGGTGCTCGAGGAGGCCCGCGCATGACGCTCCGCGAGTTGCACCTATTCGCCGGCATCGGCGGCGGAATCCTGGGCGGCATGCTGCTCGGCCACTGCTGCGTCGGGGCCGTCGAGATCAACCCCTACTGCCGCAGCGTCCTCGAGGCTCGGCAGCGCGATGGACTCCTCGAGTCGTTCCCGATCCATGACGACATCAAGACCTTCGACGCAACCGCCTGGCGAGGCCGCGTCGACATCGTGTGCGGGGGCTTCCCCTGCCAGCCCTGGAGTGTCGCCGGCAAGCGCAAGGGCGCAGCAGACGAGCGACACCTTTGGCCCGAGATGGCCCGTGTCATCTCCGAGTGCCGCCCCGCCTTCGTGTTCACAGAGAACGTTTCCATGGCCGCATTCGCCGAACCCTGGCGAGACCTTCGAGCAATGGGCTACCGAGTCCCGCCAGCTCTCTGCCTCTCGGCGAAAGACGTCGGTGCGCCCCACATCCGAAAGCGTTGGTGGCTGCTGGCCCACACCGAGGGCATCGGACGGGGCGCACGGCGGCCCGAATCAGCGAGGGAGCAAGGGCGACCTAGCCCTGCCGGCGGCGGTGCATCAGTGGCCCACGCCAACAGCGCGGGACTGGAAGTCGGGCGCGCACAGCGAGGCGACAGCGAAGCGCAATGCGAGACCGCTTTCGGAGGCGGTATGGGCGACGCCGACCGTTTGCGGCAACTACAACCGCAAGGGGGCGAGTCCGAGCAGTGGCGACGGATTGGCGACGCAGGTTGGTGGGCAACTGAACCCGACGTGGGTCGAGTGGCTCATGGGGTTCCCGCTCGAGTGGAGCGCCTGCGCGGGCTGGGGAACGCGCAAGTCCCGGCGCAAGCCGCCGCAGCCTTCCGCGAACTGATGCGCCTGCACTACGCGGAGGCCCGCGCATGACCCTCCCGCCGCACTACATCCCGAAGCCCTGTGGCCGCTGCAACAAGCCCATCCTGTGGGTCACGGTCGCGGGCGGCTCCAAGGTGCCGCTCGAGCCCGGCCACGCGGTCTACAGCCGCGAGAGCGACGGCGAGGGGCAGGCGGTGTGGGTGCCGATCGTGGGCGATGTGATCTTGGCGCGGCATGCGTGCCGCATTGAAGCAAACGGGGGTGCATCTTGAGCGCGAACGCTATGCCCCTGGCCCAAAACGGGCAGGGGGGAGGGGGGGGTTCTGTACTCTCTGCCTCTGGGTCTGCTGGATTGAATGAAGGAGTGAATGATTCATTCGCTCATTCATTCCAGAATGGTGAGGGTGTTGATTCGGTACTACTGTCGCATGGCGTGTTCGCCCTGTCTCCCGCCAAGCGGAAGCAGGTAGACGAGAGCGCCACGCAGCTACAGGTCGGTTGGGAGGAGCTGCGCGACCTGTTGGCGCACATTCGCGACGGCGAGCCCAACGAAGGCACGGCGCGTCGCTATATGGCCGCGATCGTGTCGGACCCGATCAGGTTCCGTGATGCCATCGACGGACTTCGCGCATTCAAGCGTGCGCAGGACTCGCTGCGTCGGGCGACGAAACCGGTGGACGTTGGCCCGCCGCACATGGTCAACCTACCGCTGGGCGTCTCGTCCTGCCCCTGTGTCGCCTGTGTGCAGGCCCGCGCAAAGCAGCCGCCGCCGGAGCCGTGGGACCACGACCGACAATGCCGCATCGCGCACTGCCTCGTGGTCAGCGACAAGCGATCGCGCACCGAGGTCGCCGAGTTGCTGGGTGTCAGCGAGACGACGCTCGGCGTGATGCTTGACCGTGGTCGCACGCTGTCGACCTCGGCGCTGCCGATCGTGAAGGGCAGGAAGCCGAGCGAGGTGCGCAAAATGGACGACGCCGAGAAGGAGCGTCGCGAACAGTTTCACCGAATGATGCGGGAGGCGCGGATGCGCAAGGAGATGGCGCTGTGATCGTCCTCGGTATCGACCCCGGAGCGACAACCGGCTGGGTGGCCTACGACACTGAGACGCGAGGCGTAACGGCCCGCG
>CAYZBB010000476.1:0-2348 GCA_964476495.1 uncultured Actinomycetes bacterium
GCGGTCACGCTGCTGTCCACCCAGAACGCCAGTCGATACCTGTCGCCCCCTTACTAGTAGTGGTCCTACGCCACATTTTTCTGACGTCGCTACTTGTTCTCCTTCGTGGTCGGCTTGCTGGTCCGGTCCGGGGTCGTCTTGCCCGTCTGGCTGTTGGGTGCCCGGCCCTGGGTCGGATCCTTGCCCGGGCCGTCCCCCTGCACGCCCCCCTCGCCCTGCCCCTGCAGGCCCTGTGGCGGCGTGAAGAGCAACTCCCAGGTGACCGTCTCGTCGCCCGGATCCAGGCCCTTCTCGACCGCCCGGCGATACCGCTCCGCCTCCGGATCCAGGCCCATCCGCTCGAGGGTGGTCTGGATGCCGAAGACCCCCTTGATGTACGCATTGAGGGCCAGCTCCATCTCCACCTGCCGGTCGATGAGCAGCGACTGGTCGAACTCGTAGACGAGGTCCAGGTCGGTGAAGTCGTTGTCCAGGGCGATCCGCTCGCCGAGCGTCGTCCATACCTGGGCAAACCGATTCTGCAGCTCCTCGAGCTGGGCCGCGGCACCAATCGCGGCCGCCCAGCCGGCCGCCTTGCCGTCTGCCGTCGTGCCGGAGAGCAGGGCGTCCGGCACTCCCAGCGAGATCTTGACCTTGCCGTCGGCAATCTTGTGCCGATCGTCGAGCGCCAGGATCTGGTTGTGGGCGCCGACATCCGCGACCTTCACGTCGTCGCCCTGCCAGACGATCAACATGTTGGGTCCCGGCTCGCCCAGCATGCTCTGCATCAGGTTCGTGCGGGCGGTCGCCGTGGCCGAGTCGGAATAGGGCGAGGCCGTGTCCGAACTGCCCACCATGACGATCGTGAGCCGGTTGACCAGGTTCTCCATCACGACGAGGTCCAGCTGCTCCACCGCCCGGCGGTAGGCGATGGCCATGAGCGCCGGCTGCACGAAGGACTCGCCGAACGCCTGGGAGTCCACCCCGCGGTTCTTCACGTGCAGGAGCAGCGACGAGTCCAGCATGACCTGGCCGTCCTTCTTCAGCGCCGATCCGACGTCATTCGGGATGAACTTCTTGAGGAAGTCCGCGATCTCCTTGCTCGAGGGGCGGCGCAGCTCGCGGAGCAGGGCCGCCGGCGGCTTCCAGAAGTAGAGTTCCGCGCCCGTATCCGCGCCGACGAGGCCGCGGACCGGCTCCAGGTTGGCCGTGGAGATCGACTGGACGATGATCGGCAGGGCGTACTTGCCGAGCGCCCCCAGGTCCGTGGGCCGCCAGGTGGTGCGGCCGACCCACGATCCCTCGATCAGCGCCTGCCGGACGGCCTGGTGGTTGATGGCCTTGAGGCCGCGAGACCCGGTGACCACGCCATCCAGCGGGCTGGCGTTCACCTTCCGGGTCCACTGGTGCAGCACCTCGCCCAGGATGTCCGCGGCCTTCCGGACCTTGCCCTTCTTGGCCCGGCGAATCTTGAAGGACCCGCCGCCCGAGAGGATGGCCGCGATCTTGTTCACGGCGTTGTTGACCAGGCCCTCGTTCAGGTACACCCGCCGGTACAGGTCCACCTTCTGGGACTGCGGGCGGTTGTTCGCCTGGAAGTCCTGGATCGTCTCGAGGAAGTCGTCCGACCGGCCCGGATCACGGGAGACCGCGGCGATGGCCATGACCTCCACGTCATCCGACCCCTCGATCGGACGAGTCGCCACGCGCAGCGTCTTGGACGGTCCCTCATACTCCCCGGTTGCCCGGAGCGCCTGCCGCAGCGCCGCGTGCTGGTCCCCCGCGAACAGGTTGTTGAGGGTCACCCGCGACTGCTTCTGCATGTTGACAAGCACCGCATCCGGGCGGTCCTTGATCAGGGCCACCTGGTCCGGCGTCAGTCCCGGGGTGTCAATCGCCATCGGAGAGATGTTGGCCATGCCGACTCCTCGAGTGTCTAGTGAGCTAGGCACTCCTTTCCCACGCGTCGTCGCGTGTCGTTAGAGACCGATACGAAAGCCGCGCGCCGCGGCCGAGTGCAGCTGGTGCTCCCGGCGCGCGTAGCACCCGGCGCACAGCGTCGGGCGCTGCTCCCCGACCACCTTGATCACGGTCGTCCCGCAGTCCGCGCACGCCGTCACGCACACCGTGGGATCCCCGCTTGCTTCTGCCAGCGTCAGCTGGACCTCCACCGCAAACCGCGCGCGAAGGTTAGTACTTGGCGCCTGGTGCCCGTCGTCCGCCATGGGTCGGCCTCCTCGGTCCTACGCGCGTCACCACGCCACCCATCGGAGGCGGGGTTTCGTCGAGCGTGCGCTGCCGGATGATGTGGGCGCGCATCTGCTTGGCAGCATACAGAAACGCACTGAACATGTCCTTCTTGTTGCGGT
>CAYZBB010000477.1:0-2342 GCA_964476495.1 uncultured Actinomycetes bacterium
TCGGCAACCCGTGGCGGCCGGCGACGCTGCCCCTGGACGCGCGCCGAAAGGTCCCGTGTCCGGATTGTCCGGACGGCCAGCCGGACGAGTGGTGCGACGACTGTAGCGGACACGGGACCGTAACCGAGTGGCGCTGCTCCTGGCTCACCTCGACCGTCATGGCGCTGGCCGAGGCCGCCTACGCCGAGCGGCCGGGGCGGGTGTGCGGCGAGTGCGTTTCAGCACACATGGATGGGGTGGCGCCACGCCGCAAGAACTGCCGCGCCTGCAACGGCACCGGCCGCATCGACGACGGCAGCCTCGACCCCGACCGGCTACTAGTCCTCAGCGACGCCCTCGAAGAATCCGGCTGTGATGACCCCGACATTCTTGAGCATCTGCGCACCCCGAGAGTGCATGTGCGCGGCTGTTGGTGTATTGATTTATTGCTAGGAAAAGCCTAGAAAATAGAGGTTTGGCGTGTACGCCGCGGTGAAAATGCCTAGAATAAAGGGCGGGCCGATGGGTGCTGGTAACACCGCATCGGCCCTTCCACAACGCAACCCTTATCGTGAAAGGGCACACGTCATGGCCACGCCATTGTATGCGCAGAGTCCGCCCCAGCTTGTCTTAAAGCCCCGCGACCTACACCGATTCATGTGGCACGTTCGCATCGAAGGCGACTGTTGGTTCTGGGACGACTGCAGCAGCGAGGGGTACGGGCGGTTTTACGTCGGGCCGCACCGCTACGGCGCGCACAGAGTTTCCTACGAGTACTTCGTCGGCCCCATCCCTGAGGGCTACGAAGTCGATCACCTCTGTCGCAACCCGTCTTGTGTCAACCCCGAGCATCTAGAGGCGGTAACTCAGGAAGAGAACAACCGCCGCAGCAACTCCCCCAGCGCCGTCTACGCCCGCGCCGTCTGCTGCAAGAACGGCCACCCGTTCGACGAGGCGAACACCTACTACAAGCCCAACGGGAAGAACTTCCACCGCATCTGTCGCGCCTGTCAGGCCGAAAAGTCGAGGCGTCGCCGGGCAAGGCGGAGGGCCGAGCGAGAGCAGGGCGGCGCTGTGTGAAGCGATCCAGGCCGGCATGTGCTACTGACGTGAAAGGACTCCGACCCATGCACTACACGCACTCCTACAGCGGCGACCGGCTCCGCTACGCCGCCCTCCTGGTGCTCCACGAGGAGATGCAGGAGCAGGGCAGGGAGGCGGGCGACCCGCACGCCGAGAGCGAGGCGGACGCGGCGGCGTGGGTGGCGCGGGCGGCGGTGGAGCTGGGGGTCGAGAGCGAGGTGGCGCTGGTGCGGCAGCGGCTGGAGCGCGGGG
This sequence comes from uncultured Actinomycetes bacterium, assembly GCA_964476495.1. GTDB lineage: Bacteria > Actinomycetota > Actinomycetes > Mycobacteriales > Nakamurellaceae > Nakamurella. The sequence continues at coordinate 1,315 of CAYZBB010000477.1, forward strand.
CGGTGGCGGTGGTGGCGGCGCGGGTGCGGCGGGCACGGGTGAAGGCGAAGGGAAAGGCGGGTGTGCAGTGACGACGGTGAATCCTCCCCTCAAGTGGCACGGTGGCAAACACTACCTGGCGCGGCGCATCATCGCCCTGATGCCGCCGCACATTCACTACGTCGAGCCGTACTTCGGCGGCGGCGCCGTGCTGCTGGCCAAAGACCCCGAGGGCGTGAGCGAGGTAGTCAACGACCTGAATCGAGGGCTGATTAACTTCTGGTCTGTGCTGCGCGACGAAGGGCTATTCGATCGCCTTCGCCGTTACGTGGAGGCGATGCCGTTCAGCGAGGACGACTACAAGAAAGCTGAGGCCCTCTGCGGCATGGCGGCATTCAGCCCGACCAGCGATCAGGGCAAGGTTCGGTTGGCCGCAGAATTCTTCGTGGCCTGCCGCCAGTCGCTTGCCGGCCGGATGAAGTCGTTCACGGGCGTCACCAAGACCAGGGTGCGCCGCGGCATGAACAACGAGGTGAGCGCCTGGCTGACCGCCGTGGAGGGGCTGCCCGCCGTCCACGCGCGGCTGAAGCGGGTGCTGATCCTCAACCGCCCGGCGCTGGAGGTGATCCGCGGGCAGGACGGCCCCGACACGCTGTTCTACCTGGACCCGCCCTACCTCCACGAGACGCGGGCCACGACGGCGGACTATGCCCACGAGATGACGGCGGCGGATCACGAGAGACTGCTGGCCACGATAGCCGCCGTCAGAGGCAAGTTTATCCTTTCGGGCTACCGCTCAGAGTTGTACGACCGGCGCGCCGAGTCGAACGGCTGGCGCCGCATCGACATCGACATCCCCAACCACGCCGCCGGGGGCGACAGCAAGCGGCGGATGACGGAATGCCTGTGGCTCAACTACGACCCGCCGGAGGCCAACCCGCGACCGACCTCGAAGCCGCCCGCGACCTGTTCGCAGCACACGGGCGCGCCCCCTGGATGCTGGCCGTCGTGACGATGGGCGACCGCCTGCTGGTGTGGACGCCCTACGA
>CAYZBB010000478.1:0-2336 GCA_964476495.1 uncultured Actinomycetes bacterium
ACGAGGGGGCTGTCGTAATGGGCGGCCCCGGCAGCGGAAAGAAGCCGCGCATCTATCCGCGCGACGCGGTGGACAGGATCCGGCGTCTCTACGAATCGGGAATGACGGTCGCAGAGGTTCAGGCAGACATAGGACCCGGAATCAAGGTGTACAACGTGATTCATCGCCTCGGGATCATGCGCCCCGCCGTGAAGCGCGATCAGCGCGGAGACAAGAACAGTTACTGGAGGGCCGAGGACGCAGGCTATCAAGCCCTCCACGTTCGGGTTCAGGTCGCACGCGGAAAGCCCAGCGTTTGCGAAGTCTGCGGAGCCACCGAGGGCCGCTTTGAGTGGGCGAATCTGACCGGCGACTACTTCGACCCGAATGACTACAAGCGCATGTGTGTGCGCTGCCACCGAGCCTTCGACGCCGAGCGGCGCCGCGCGACAGGGATGCGCACTTCCCAGGTTAGGAGGTCTGCCTAATGCCCGAGAATCTGCACCACGTTTCACTGTTCTCGGGCATTCCACTCGGCGGTTTTGAACTGGCGATGGCCGAAGCGGGCATCCCCACCCTCGCCGCCTGCGAGATCGACAAGAAGGCCCGCGGCGTCCTCCGCGACCGCTTCCCGGGCGTGCACATCTACCACGACGTACGAAAGGTGACCGGTGACAGCCTGCGATCCCTCGGAGCCGTTCCAGGACGAACTGTTCTCACTGCCGGATGGCCCTGCCAAGGAAACTCCGTGGCGGGCAGTCGTGGGGGCATGGACGACGCACGGAGCGGACTCTGGTCGGAAGTCGTCCGCATCCTGGCTGAGCTTCGCCCCGCCTGGTTCGTTGGCGAGAACGTCCCCGGCCTTCTATCCGTCGCCGGCGGACGCGATTTCGCCACCGTCATCGGGGACCTGGCCCGCCTCGGGTATGGGTTCGCCTGGCGGGTTCTGGACGCTCAACACTTCGGAGTGCCCCAACGGCGCCGTCGAGTCGTCATTGTCGGACGTCTTGGAGACTCCGGGCGAGCACCTGCGCAAGTACTACTTGAGCCCGAAGGCGGCGGCCGGAATCCTGCGGAGGGCATCGCGCCGCGGCAGATCTTTGCCCGACGCGCTGGCGGCGGCGCTGCGGGCGGTTTCGTCCCGCGGGTAGCCAAGACCCTGTGCGCCAACTCGTCGCAGTCGCTCGACTCCGACCTTGAGGACTTCGTGGTCGGCGTCACCGGCACCCGCTCGCACGCACTGACCGCCGAGGGCTCCGACGCATCCGAGGACGGCACGGGGCGGGGAACTCCGATTGTCGTAGCGCCCCGGGTCGGCAGATGCCCCGACTGCGGGCATGAGGTTGGCCGGCATAACTGGTACAGCCGGTGCATGGGAACCCTCCAGCAGCCCGACTGCATCTGTGAACGCACGCCGGACTCCCTCGCCTTCGTCTATGTCGCCGACACCGTGAACGCGCTCGACACCGCGCAGGGCGGGCCGGACGACAACAGCGCCCAAGCCGGGCACCTCGTGGCGTTCTCAGAGAACCAACGAGGCGAAGTGGTCACCAGTCGCATCATGGGCACCCTCAAGACTGGCGGCGGAAAGCCCGGGCAGGGCTATCCAGCGGTCACCGATGGCACCATCGTGCGCCGCCTCACCCCGCTCGAAACGTGCCGACTCCAGGGCTACCCGGACGGCCACACCGCCACCAGCAACGGCCAGCCGCAAGCAGACGGGCCGCAGTACAAGCAGCACGGCAACGGCATCGCGGTGCCCACGTTCGCGTGGGTCGCCAAGAGGATCGCGGCCGTCGACCGAGAGGCCGCAGCATGACCGCCACCGACACCATCACCGACGCGACCGTCACCACCGCACCACCCCCGTGCGGCTGGCCCTCCTGCGACCAGCCCGCCGCGTGGATCGGCCGCATGCGAGGCCCGTGCAGACACACCCTGCTGCGCTGCGACCGGCACTACGCGCGGGCCGTGGCGCTGGAGGCCCTGAACCACACCTACCACCATCCGCCGTGCCCCGTGCGCGCGGAGATGCCGCCAGTTTGGAGACTGCTGTGACCGCAACCATCGACTGGACGAAGTACGGGCACGACGCCGACTGCAATGGAACCCACTACGAAAGTGTGGTCGAGATTCGATGCGCCGAGCACCCGCAACTCAATCGCAACTTGAGTTTCATCTGCTGCCACCGAAGCAGAACTCAAGTTCTCAGGCGCCGCTCCTTTCCTGACGGCTCGGAGTTGGTCCAAACCCTCACTGAGTGCCGGGTGCTGAATCAGGATGGGCTCTTCGCATGACCGCGACCAAGCGCCCGTGCAGCGTCACCGGCTGCGATGAGCCCCGCCGCGCACTGTCGT
>CAYZBB010000479.1:0-2335 GCA_964476495.1 uncultured Actinomycetes bacterium
TGCGGGGGCGTCGAACACGTCCACCACCCGGCACCGCGACACCCGCACCTTGTCGTCGTCCTCGCCCAACACGTCCACCTCGTCGAACTCGACCAGCAGGCAGGTGATCGCCGGGATGCCCCCGGACGCCGCGCCCCGCCACGTCTTGGCGAGGCACAGCCCGTCACCCACGAACTGGGGGCACGGGTTGCCACGGGTGAACTCGGCGCCGTCGGGCAGCGGGGCCACGGCTTCGTTGCTCGGCCAGGGCCACCGGTACCCGTGGGATGAGCGGAGGTCGGGGTGGCAGGCTCGCCACGCTTGGCGGGGGGTGTCGGCGGTCATCACTTCTCCCATTCGTGTCGGTCCAGGGCGTCGTGCACTTCCCACAGGTGGGCGATGGCGGCGTCCACCTGTGCATCGTTCTGCTCCCCGATGTCGAGCCGCTTGTTGAGCGTGTCGATGGCGTCGGAGAGCATGGCGATGCGGCTCGCCATCCAGTCGCGCAGGTCGGTGGTGTAGGCGTCGGTGGCCTCGTCCCACCAGTGATCCCTGCCGTCCTGGTAGCCAGCGTCCCACTGGTCATCCATCTTGGTCTCGTGCTCGTCGAGGGTGAGCAGTCCAAGGCGTTCCGCGATGTCGCGGCGCACCCTGTCGGCGCTCTCCATCTGGCCGCAGTCAGGGCAGGCCCCCCACCCTTCGGCGGTCTCCGCGAGCGCCACGTGGGCGCAGGTCGTCGTCATGGTCATTTCCCCTCCTGGGGGTCTAGGGCAAGTGGAGCTTGCCGTTGTTGTTGGGTACTGCGATGGACGGCTTGTTGGCCCGCTCCAACAGGTCGGCGAGGCGGGACTGCCACTCGACCTCGAACACGAGACGGGCATCGGCGATGCGTTCGGCCAGCTCCTCGGTGCTCGTCACCCGCGGGATGGGCCCGAAGGCGAGGTCGAGCATCACCCCGAGGCGGAGGTCGAGCAACTCGACGGGGTTGAGGGCCCGCCCGCCGGCGTGCAGGGCCTCGGCCGCCTTCTGGTTCTGCTTGCCGATGTAGACCATGCGTTCGGCCAACTCGGATCGTTCCTGCGGGTCCATCTCGTGCTCGCTCATTGGGCGAACTCCTCTCTCACGGCGGCGCGGATCTCGCGCCAGTCGTCGGGGTACTGCGCACGGAGCGCCTGACGGGCCTGCCGGTGCTTCGTCTTGAGCGGGATGTCCTCGGCGTCCTGTGCGGCCCTCAGGGCGTCGTAGGCGTCGGGATGACGTGCACGGAGGCGCCGGTCCGCTTCGGCCAGCTTGGCGGCTCTCCGCCGATCCAGCGCCTTCGCCTGCTCCGGGTGGCGCTGCTCCCACCGTCGGACACGGTCACGGACGCTCACAGGTCGACCTCGTGGACCGTCCCGCACGTCGGGCAGGTGGCCTCGGCCGTCTCCTCGTCGAAGTAGTAGCCCTCGACCGCACCCTCGAACGTGCACACGCCACCGTCGACCTCGATCTCGCCCACGGCGCGGGCCGCGGCCTCGATCGCCAGCCGGACAGTCTCGGTGTCACCGTCGAGCAGGGCGGCCTTGGCCTCCCGCAGCGCCCCAGTGATGCGGTCGACGATCTGCTCGGGGATCACGTAGAGCCCGGCGTCACAGGTGAGCCGAACATCGACCTCATGCGCCTCGGAGATGCCAGTCGGGATCGCGGTCACGACTGGCCCTCGTGATCGCAGCCGGCGCGGTGGATGAGTCCGGCCGATCGGCACTCGATGTTGGGCCACTCGGCCTCGATGGCGGCCACGATGCGCAAGCCCAAGGCGTGCAGCTCGCTGAGGGTGCCGAACATCACGGCCTCGACCTCGGAGCGACCGGGGAGTCGGCGCTCGCCGTCGTCGTCCGCGCCACGGTCCTCGAACACCTCGTGCGAAAGCGTCAGCCAGGTGGTGCCGCCGAGGGCGGTCTTGACGTCGACCGTCACGAACTCGGGGGTGTGGAAAGCGACGCTTGCGGAACTGCTGGGGGTTGTGCTCATGGTTGCCCCTCCTCGGGGTGGTTGGTGGTTGTCATGGTAGTCGGTGTCGTATCACAGTGCACGGAATCCGCGACGTCGCGGACCTCCTCGCGCTCGATCGGTGTCGGTGTAGTAGTGCGAGATGGTGCTCATCACGCGTACACCTTCCCGTCGTCGCCGACGTAGAGATCCATCTCGGTCACGGTCATGATGCTCTCCTCTGGCGCGCGGGGGCGCCGGTCAGGTGCTCGCCGCTGCCGGGGTCGGCCACGGTCAGGCGTTGCGGGTTCGTCTGGTAGTGGAAGGTGATGCCCTCGCGGAAGGGCTCGCCCAGCGCGTAGAGCTTGCGGCGGTGCGAGTACACCGC
>CAYZBB010000480.1:0-2334 GCA_964476495.1 uncultured Actinomycetes bacterium
TGGGCGAGTTGGTGGAGGCGGAGGATGTCGAGGATGGGGGAGGACTTCTTCATGGCTTCAGGTACGCGCTGACACTAGCGGCATTGGATGCCCACGCCGGGACGGGGAAGTAGACGTTCTTGCTGCCGCCGTGGAGGGACGAGAAGGCCCGCCGGAAGCTAGTGCAGACGCGGGCGTATCCTGGGCTCCTGTGGCGATCGGTAAAGAGGCGCCCGATGAGCCAGTCGCAGTAGTGTTCGTTGGCCGACAGCGACGCCATGCACGCGCGGAACTCGCTCTGGGTGAGCCTGAAGACCCGGGACTTCTTTGACGCTGAGAACTCCGCGACCAGCCGCCGGAACAGCCACATGCACAGCGTGAGGTTGAGAGCGCCCCAGAGCCGCCGGTAGCTCTCGTCCCGGCCCCACGCATCCATGGCGATCTTGCAGAAATCGATGAGGTGGGTGGCGTCGGTCTCGGACATGGTTGCAGCCATCGTGGCGGCGGAGGCTGTGCATTGCGGGGTCTCCTTGGCAGACGCGAACCAGCACCGCAGTAGCACCGACATGGAGACCATGGTGGACTTGGAGGAGTTCCGGCGAACCGAGTCGTACCCGACCCACGGCACCTCCTTGCGGATGCGCTGGAGTTGCGCGGACCCGTGTTCCATGCCGCGGAGAACGTCGTCTGGCTTCATCTTGACGAGCGACGTGTTGAGTTGGACGAACTCTGCGCCCATCTCGGCCGCGGTCGTGAAGGAAACGATGCGAACATCGGCGTACCCGATGGGCAGGTCAGTGAGGAGGAACGCGGCCCGGCGGTGCTGGCCGTCGATGAGGTACCGCTTCCCTCCCATTTCACCGAACGTCAGGATCCCGGGAATGACGCCGCTGTCGCGCTTGATGCTCTCGGAGACATCGCGGACCTTCTGGTTGATGTTCAGTTCGCGCTGCGAGTCCGGGAGCAGCCACGCCTCGGCTTCTGCGCGGGTGAAGGAGATGGTATCCACGCGGGAACCAGTGGCGGACTGGGGCTTGGTGACTTTCTGGTTTGCCATGGGCGCAATGGTCGCGCGGTTGGCGCGGGTAGCGCAATGGAAATCTACGGATTCCTACGCCGCATCAGTTCCTCCACGTCGCGGTCGATCATGCGGGCGAAGCACTCGGAGCGGATCTGCTCGGCAAGGGTTCGGTTGGTGATCTCGTTGTAGGACTCGGTGCAGGTGATCCGTGTGACGCCGGCTGGGAACGGAAGGCGTTCCTCGGACGCCTCGTTCTCGAAGTAGCCCAACTCGGCACCGCAGCGGCGGCAGGTCGTGGTCATGTGGGCACGAACCAGTGCTTGCGGCCCTTGTAGATGGCCTGGACCCACGCGGGTGCGTCAGCAGGGTGTGCCTGCCCGCGAAGCAGTCGGAAGGTGGTGAACGGGTGTCCAGGGATGGTGAACTGGAGCGGGCCACGTCCCGGGATGAGTTGTGCCTGGGGAAGGCTGGTCATGGTTCCCTCGTTGGGTCGAAGCCTTCCCAGGGGTCGGGGTTGGCTGGTTCCTCGCCGAAGACGGGGATGTCTTCGATGCGCTTGGGCGGCGGTGGCGGCGGCTTGGGGGCGGGAGCGGGCGGCGTAGGGGCGCTAAGGGGTGCGGCCTGGAGCGGCAGGAGTGGGTGTGGCGTTGGGGGCGGCGTCACGTCGTTGGAGTGCTTGGGTCCTTCGATCTGGAGCCAGTGGTCCAGGCGCCAGCCTTCGGCGCGGGCCTTGAGCCAGGCGCGCCAGCGCGGGGAGCCGACGCGGGGGAGGTCCATGGGGGTCATCGAGCCTCACTCCAGAGCACGCCTTGCCGTGTCCAGGATTCCCAGGCTCTGGTGACGGCTCCGGAACCTGGGAACAGGTCCACGAGTTCGTCGCCGGGCTTCGCGTTCCACATGCGAAACAACCACACGCAGAACTCGTACGGTTTCGTTCCGATGAAGGCTTTGCCCGTCTTTGGATCCACGGGGTGGTCCCTGTTGAATCCGATCGGGACGGAAACGAAGTCGCGCACGGTGCCCTCCTTCCGCGATCGTTTGCGGCCACCGGTCCAGATCACCGGTTCCCAGCAGTACTCCGTGCCGACGCCCCGCTTGAACGACGCGAACGGCTTCACCCACGCGCCGACGCGCGCGCCTTCCGGGCACAACGGGAGCAGGAAGCGGAGACTCCCACTGGTGCATGACAGCGCCCATCCGTCTGGGAACTCGGCCACGAGTCGGTTGATCAGCGCGGCGTGGTCAACCTCATCGCAGTTGTAGTGCCTACGGGCTTGGCCAACGTACGGCGGGTCGGCATAGGCGAAGCGCATCAGACGGCCCTCATCGCGCGC
>CAYZBB010000481.1:0-2310 GCA_964476495.1 uncultured Actinomycetes bacterium
CCGGCCATGCAATTATCGCGAGCTCGACTTCGCAGTCGCCCAGCCGCTGGTCGATCCGGTGGACGGCTCCTGGCGCGAACTGATTAGACCGCTCACAGAGAGCCCCTATAGGAGGACACTCACGACCCGAGAGATTCCGAGCGTCGAGCTCTCCTCCTCGACACCCGCCGCCTGCCGGGGGCAGCGGGTCGGGGTTCAGGTGGCCTCGGGATCGGTTTGGTCGGTGGTCGGGATGTGCTCGGTGATGATGTCGTGGGCGAGTTGTTCGGCGTCCGCGACGGTTTCGGCGAGTCGTTGCCGGAAGGTGGTGCGGGCCTGGTCGGCGGTGATGCCGTGGGTGGCCATGAGGCCCCCGATGGCCTGGTTGACGGCGAACCGGCTGCGCAGGGCCTGTTGCAGGTGCTGCGCGTCGCGTTCGCCGGGTTGGGCGGCGGAGTAGTCGGTCAGACCCCGGGTCGAGGTATTCGGTGAGCACGACCAGCAGGTCCGAGTCCGGGTTCTGCAGGCCACCCCGGGTGGCGCTGTGCAGATTGAGGCAGCCGACGGGGTGCTGCCGACCGAGCAACGGTTCGGTGTGGAAGGAGTGGACGCCGGCGTCACGAACCGCTTGGGTCAGCACCGGCCACCGGTCGGCGACCTGGTCGCTGGTCATGGTGACGACCCGGTGGGTGCATCGCCTGCAGGCACGGGCCGTCGCCCTGCCCGTACTGGCCTCGTCGACGATCATCACCCGCCGGTTGGTGCTGGCCGCGGTGAACGGTGGCCCGGAGAATTGGGCGGTGACGCCGGTCCAGTCGACGTCGTCGACGAGTCGGACCGCTTCCCGGGTCGCCCGGTACATCAGGTCGATGCCAGCCGGACCATGCTGTACACACCCGAGGTGGGGGTGACGCCGCGTCGGATGAACTTGGAACTGTTCCTGGCCGCATCCCGCGCTCGGCGCGGACATCGACCGCTCGCTGGACCGACCTGCCATCCCACGTGGAACCAGTTGGCTTCCGTCTACAGCACCGAAATGGTCATCGTCGACGAAGCCGACTGGCTCCGCACCGCTGGCCTGGAACAACTCCGCGACTTCTTCGACCGCCGCGACCTGGGAATGACCCTGATCGGCATGCCCGGCATCGATAAGCAACTGCCCGCCACCCCCAGCTGTACAGCCGGATCGGCTTCGCCCACCAATACAAGCCGCTGGATCCGACGACTTGCTGATCGTGATGGCGAACTACTGGCACGAACTCGGGCTGCTCCTCGACGCCGGGCGACGAGAACGACATCGAGACCGTCTCTGCGGTCGTCCGGATCATCGGCGGCAACTTCCGCCTCATCGAACGACTCATGACCCAGGTCGCCCGCGTCCTGGACATCAACCAGCTCGGCACCCTCGACCCGAACGTCGTGCACGCCGCCCGCCAGATACTCGTTGTCGTCGGCGCGGCGCAGTGAGCCAAATAATTCGAACACTCACAGTCCAGACCCGTCGTCTGCCACAATGCTTGGTGATTCAGCGATGGCCGTGCGGCGCCGCGGCCAGGTCGGTGGGTTCGGTGCGTCTGGAATCCGTCCCGTGAGCGCCGCCGCGCAGCGGGCCAACGACGGCGTCACCGTCTCCGAGGTGGTCCGCCGAGCGCTGCGGGAGCACCTGCACACTGCGTAAAACGCTGTCGCAATAATAGATTCTCTGACGGGATGCCTCGCGGGTGTCCTGGTCGCTTCGCGGCGAAGTGCAGGTCGGCGCACACGGCGCGCGGCGCCCTCCACCGACTGGCATGGCTGAAGGATCACGTGATGCCGGTCGGCGAACTCATGATGGGTTGTTCGGGTTCGTGATCGCGGTCGTGACCCTCCCGTGGGTGTCTCCGGAGCGGTGTTCGTCCTGCCGGTTCAGTTGGACCTGCTCAAGGTGCCGAGCCCGGCGGTTACTCCGACGAATCTGTTGTTCAACGTGGTCGCGACACCGGGGGCGTTGCTGCGATTTCGGGCCTAGGGTTCAGCGTCCGGGCGAGCTGACTCGGTGGATGCTGCTGGGGACCGTTCCTGGAGTGATCCTGGGTGCGGTGATCCGGGCGTTGCTGGTCCCGATGTCCGGGTGTTCCGCTTGGTTGCCGCGGCGGTGCTGTTGCCGATCGGTGTGTGGTTGACGGTTCGGGCGATTCGGCCGTGCCGGGCCGCGGCCCGGCCCACTTTGCCGCCGGCCCGGGTGAGCGTTCTTGGCGGTGTCGTCGGGGTTGCCGGCGGGTCGTTGCTGGCGCCGATCGTGGTGGCGACTGGGCTGTCCGTGGCGGCGGTGGCGCAGGCCGCGTTGTCGGC
>CAYZBB010000482.1:0-2304 GCA_964476495.1 uncultured Actinomycetes bacterium
TTCTCCTAGCGGGTGTAGCGGGGCATGAGTCGGGCGTAGTGGCCCTGGCGGAACAGTTCGATGTCGCCCTGCGGCCCGGACCGGTTCTTGGCGACCAGCAGATCGATGTTGTCGGCGTCGTTCTCGCGGTCCGGCTGGTACATGAGCAGCACCACGTTGGCGTCTTGCTCGATGGCTCCCGACTCACGCAGATCGGACAAGGCGGGCCGCCGGTCGGGGCGGGCTTCGGACGCCCGGTTGAGTTGCGACAGCAGCAACACAGGAACGTCGAGTTCCTTGGCGAGCAGCTTCGCGTTTCGGGACATCTCGGCGACCTGCTGCTCGCGGGGCAACCGGTGATCGCGGGGGGTGAGCAGTTGCAGGTAGTCGATGACAACCATGCCGAGTGGCTGCTGGTGGGCAAGGCGTCGGGCGCCGGAGCGGATCGTGCCGAGCGTCTGCCGGCCCTCGTCGGAGATCTCGATCTTGGAGGTTTGAAGTTTCGCGTGGGCGAGCCCGACGCGCGCCCAGTCGTCCTCGCGGACCCGGTCACCGCCGGCGATCAGCGCCGACAGTGGGACGCGGGCATGGCTGGCGATCTGCCGGGTGACCAGCTCGTGGCGGGTCATTTCGAGGCTGGCGAAGAAGGTCGCTTTGCCGTGCGCCTCCCACATGTACGACGCGGCCTGCAGGCCCAGGATCGACTTGCCGACGCCGGGCCGGGCGGCGATCACGTACAGGTGGCCGGGCTGCCAGCCGTTGATCAGGTGGTCCAGGTCGGGCCAGCCGGTCGGGTCGCCGGCGGACGCACCGCGCTCGATCGAGTCGATCACTGTCGGCAAGACGTCGGCGAAGGTGGACGTGTCGGATCTGTATCCGGCGGTGAGTTGGTCGAGTCGGGCGCGGGCGTCCTCGGTGGTGTCGGCGGTGTCGCGGCCGCTGGTTGCCTGCTGGGCAATGGCTGTCGCAACCTCGACGAGGCGGCGGCGGGTTGCTTTGTCGGCGACTATGCCCGCGTAGTGGGCGCCGTTGGATGCGACATTCACGCCGCCGACCAGCTCGGCGAGATAGAGGCGGTCGAATCCCCTTACCTTCTCGGACTCCATGAGTGCCGCCACTGTGAGCGGATCAACGGAGCGGCCTTGCGAGTCAAGTCTTAGTGCGGCTGCGAAAATCTGTTCGTGGATGGGTGAGTAGAAGTCGGCGGGGGTGATGATGTCGGCGATTTCCCGCAGGACGGTTTTCGAGGCGAGTGCGCACCCGAGGGTTGCTTGCTCGGCTGCGTCATCGTGGGGGGGTTCGTGGGTCACAGTTCGCCCCGTTCACGCCAGACCCGTTCCCGTTCGGCCCGGTAGTGCTCGCGGTAGGCGTCGATGTCGTCGGGGTCGCCGTCGAACGGACGCATGTCCCGCTCGTACACCTGGGAACGTGCGGGGGTCTCCAGTGCCTGCTGGCGCTTCCAGTTCGGAGTGTCGTCGGAGTCCTTGCGCAGCCAGTTCTGCCAAGTCCGCACCCAGTCCGCCTTGGTCGCGCCGCTGCCGGTCTTGGCTGTCCAGTAGTCGATGAACTTCTCGGTGGCCCGGTCCACGTCGGCGAACGGGGCCGACCGGAGAGCCCACTCGCGCATCTCGTCGGTGACGACGAAGTCGGCGGGGATGCGGTTGCCGCGCTTGCGCGCAACAACACTCTCCTCTCCTCTCCTCTCCTTGGCATTGCCCGATGCATTGCCCGATGCATTGCCCGATGCATTGCCCGATGCATTGCCCGATGCATTGCCCCAGCGGGCCGCTGCGGCGCGTTTTCCCTTGTCAGACGCCGCTTGCGCGCTGCGGGCCGATTCTTGGTGCTTGAGGTAGTCGTGCACCATCGCCTGACCGGCGGCGACGGCCTCAAGCATGCCCGATTCCACGAGTGCGCGAAGGGTGCATTGCGGGTGGCATTGCTCTATGCATTGCTCACCGCAATGCTCGGTGCATTGCTCGATGCATACGTGACGCATGCCGAGCCGGACGGGCACGCGGCCGTCCGTGCCGTGCTGACGGGAGTAGTTGATCGCCCATAGGTGCAGCAGGACGGCGCGAGGGTGGGACTCGACCAGTGGCGCGACCTTCGGGTTGTCCAGGTAGCCGACGTCGATCTTGGAGTAGTAGCGCCTGTCAGCCATCGACCTTAGTCACCGCCATCCGATGGGAGTGCGCGACGGCGAGCAGCAGAGCGAGGCGATGGAAGCGGGTCGAGCCGTGGAAGCCACACGGACATACCCAGTACCAAAGCCCGGCGTGCTTCCGGACCAGAGTCTTACGGGGGGCGGTTGATTCGTCTACC
>CAYZBB010000483.1:0-2297 GCA_964476495.1 uncultured Actinomycetes bacterium
GGGTCGAGCCCTGACTGCCAGCGGACACGCACGGCGTCGGGGGCCCGCTCAGGGTGCGACGGTGCGGACGGGTCGTTGGTCTCTATGAAGAGGACGGAGGCGTCGAGGTTGCGGGCGGCTTCCCACGACTGGATACCGAGGCCACGGTCGGTGAGCGGCGAGACAACGCCAACTCTCACAGGTCGGTCACCTTCGGGTCCGTGCCCCGGCCGTCAAGATGAGTGCTCCGCTTGATCTCGCCCTCGGGTGCGTACATCGTCAGGCGGAAGCGGCCGGGGTCGTGGTGCTGCAGCCAGTCGTTCTCCACCACACCGTGCATCCGGTCCTCGATCATCCCGTCGGACTCGGCCCACCACCGGGCATCCAGCCACGTCCGATACACACCGGTCGCGGCCAGGTGCGGCCGCTGCGACCACTGCACCGTGCGAAGCAACGGCACCCCCTCCACCAGACGGGGCACATCGTCCACCATCAGATGCCGGTGAGGCTCAAGCACGGACGCCTCGTGGTGGAACCGGATCAGGTTCGTGGCACCGGACAGGACCGCCCGGGCGCACCCGACCCAGTCCACGTCACCGACGAGCGGGGTGTCGTGCTCCACGAACAGCACCAGCGGCGTGCGCACCTCGTCCAGAATGCGACGGGTCATCCCCACCTGATGCGTGTGGGTGTCGAACAGGAACGGGGTGACCCCCGACCAGACGTGGTTGCACTCCCATGCCAGGCGGCGCAGGTACTCGTGATAGTCGGTGGTGCGCTCGGCCAGGTGGTCGGCTACACCGTCGGCCATGATCAGGATCTCGGCGCCCGGCAGGCGGTTACGCACCGAGGCGATCGACTCCGAGATGATGTCCAGCGAAGGGTGCGACGGGATAGGGCTCGTCGGCATCAGCACCGTGACCGTGTCGTCAACACCACGGGTCGGGGCCGGCAGGCCGGCGACCTCGGCCACGTCGTCCAGCAGGTCGAGCGCCATGCGCCGCTTGTGACGCACCCACCAGGCTTGACATTCGGCGGCGTTGCGGGGCCAGCCGTGCAGCGCCGCGGCGATGTACTTCTCGACCTCGTGCCAGTGCGCCACCTGCTCGAACGGCGCTTGGGGAGCAACCATCTCCCAGTAGCCGCGACCGGGGTAGGCGGCGGGGGCGGTCATGTCGGCCAGCGGGACGCACCCGGCCTCAAGCGCTTCGTACAGGCGGAAGCTGTCGGGGGTGGCGGGCCCCGACGGGCACGGCGCCACCTTGGCGGACGCCATGCGGGTCAGGTACTCGGTGCGGTCGAACCCTTGCATGAAGCCGGGGGTGGCGGTCACGTCACGGGACCAACCCCGCTGCGACCCGGTCAGCGTCTTGAACAGCTCCCAGCGGCGGTCGTGGGTGTTCTGCCCGGCGAGGTAAACGTCGGTCGTGCGGTCCCGGTTGCCGATGCCGGCGAGGGTGGGGCGGGTTGCGGCGTTGAACCCCTCACCGATGAACCGTGTGTTCTCCCAGTACGGCCGGTCGGGGCGGGGTGTCATCACCCAGCACTTGACGTTCGGGTGGTTGATGGCGGTCTGGTCGAACGTGGACTCTTCGTCGCTGGTGAGGATGAGCACGCACCACGGCAACGGCCGGATGAGGTCGTTGACCTGCTCGGGGGTGTAGTACCGGGCGGGGCACACGACCACGGCGCCGGTCTCAGCGGGCGGGTTGAGTCGGTGCGTGAACCGGTCGGGCGGGGCGATCAGGTCGATGATGTGCTGGTCGTCGCACAGCGGGTGCGCTTGGAGCCACCAGACGGGAATCATCTCGGCGTGAACCGCCAGTGCGCCTCGTGGTCCGTCGCCAGGTGCGTGCCGTCGTAACCAGCCTTGTCCATCAGGTGCAACACGTCGGCCGGAGACTGCCCGTACATGTCACGCAGGAACGCCTCGTGGACCGACACGAACACCGTCGGTCGGTACTTCGCCAGCGTCTTCGTGGCGCCACGCAGCACGTACCACTCGCTGCCTTCCACGTCCATCGTGAGCACGTCCGGCACCCGACCGGTCCGCCTCACGAGCTCGTCTACGGTGGTGGTCGGCACCCGGTCCTGCTCCTGCGCCATGTGGGCGAACCCGGCAGCGGGGTCGATGATGCCGGTGGCGCAGTCCGGCCAGCCGTGAAAGAACCCGCGGCGGATGCCGTCAGGGTTGGTCGGGATGGTCGTGTTCGACCCGACGAACCCGACGAAGGTGGCGGCGGGTGGGGTCAGGTCGTTCTCATCGAAGATGGCTTTGATGCACGGCCACACCCAGGGGTTGGGTTCGATTGCCACGA
>CAYZBB010000484.1:0-2276 GCA_964476495.1 uncultured Actinomycetes bacterium
CACGCCGCGGGCGAGTGGCAGTTCCGCTCCCGCAAGCAGCAGTTGGAGGCCGACCTCGCCGCGGCAACCGACGACGTGGCGCGCGCTCGCATTGAGGACAAGCTCGACCGCGTGGGCACGGTCGTCGGAGCCGATGGCTCGCCCTTTCAGACCAAGGCCGAGATGGACGCCTACCTCGACTCGCCCGAGTTCAAGGCGATGGCCGAGAAGTGGCGCGAGCAATGGAACCGCGCGAACATCGTGGACGGGGACCTGCTTCCCGGCCCCGAGCGCATGTACCAGGACCTCACCAAGCGCGGCGAGGCCGATCCCGACCTGTTCACGTCGGACCCGCGCGACTTCCTGCGCGTGAACATGAAGCCGATGGAGCCGACCGAGGAGGGCGGGACTCGCCCCGTCTACCGCACGGCGACGGGAAGCCTGCGCGCGCCGATGCTGCGCGGGCACGCTTTCTCGCGGGAGTTCACGGGCGCGGCGGAGAAGTACGACTTCGACCCGGCGGCGCTCGTCCAGAACACCTACCAGCGCGTCCACCGCGACTGGCTCAAGCCGAAGATGTACGCGGCGATGGAGCGTGCGGGCGACGCCGAGCGGACGAACCTCAAGGACCCCGAGTGGAAGCCGCCGACCAAGATCAAGGGCGAGGACGTCGAGGTCTTCCCCATCACGCCGTCTCGGACCTACCTGCGGGACGGCAAGTCGTTCACGGTGCCGGGTGAGAACCTGTACGTCCGCAAGAGCCTCGCGCCCGAGGTGAAGCAGACGCTCCGGGTGAACACGGCCGAGCGGCAGCCGTTCGTGATGAAGGCGCTGAACACGGCGGCGCTGACTGGCATCGCGGACAACGTGTGGAACCTGATGCTCGACTCGATGATCCCCGCCTCGGCGCCGGGGCACATCCCGGGCAAGGTCGGGCTCCAGGCTGGCATCGCCAACAACCTCGTCGGGATGTTCAAGCAACTCAAGTACACGCTCCGTCGCCCCGAGGGCTACAACGAGACGCGCCTGCGCCTCGCGGCCGATGCGTCGTGGCGTGGGGCGCGCGGGCAAGAGTGGACGCCCGAGTACGTCAAGGGCCGTCTCGCGGAGATGGCGAACCCGCTCAAGATCCCCGGCGTCGCGGCCGAGGCCGTGGTCGGCGGACTCGGGCGACTCGCGCAGCGGGTCCACGAGGCGGGGCGCATCGTGCTCGACGAGGCGTACACGAATCTCGTCAAGGCCGGGCTCGTCAAGGAAACGCCTACGTCGAGGCGCGAGTTCATCAACCGGGTCGGGCAGTACGCGGGCCGGGCGATGGGCCCGAAGACCGAGATGCTGCGCGACACAGGCGTCCAGCCGTTCATCGTGGCGAAGAAGAAGTCGGCCGGCGAGATCGCCCGCAAACTGACCTTCTCCCCCGGCACCAAGGCGGCCAACATGAGCGCCTCGGTCCAGCTGCGGGTCGGGCAGGCGATGCGCCTGTTCACGCTCCTCGGCGTCATCGGGGCGGTGAACTACTGGAAGACGGGCAGCCCGACCGGGCGCCCCGGCACGGCGCTCGGCAACATCGACCTCGGCGGGGACGACCCGAAGACGGGGGCGCCCCAGTCTCTTGCGATCCTCGGGGACCTCACCGGATGGGGCCCGGCGCTTCGGGCATCCGGGGCGACGGGCGCATTCGGCGCCAAGCAGCAGGGCCTCACCGACGCGCAGGCGATCGGGGAGGCATCAAAGGGCCCGCTCAACGCCTTCGTCTACAAGTGGCTCTCGAGCCCCGTGCTCGACTTCGCGTCCCGCGTCGCCACCGGGAAGACGATCCCGCAGAACATGGGCGGAGGCGGTGGTCCCTCGGCTGAACCGGCGCAGCCTGGGGAGAACGCCATCGCCAACCGGATCGGGTTCGCGGCGCGACAGGCGGCGCAGCTCGGCCCCGTGGTGACGCAGGGCATCGACAAGGTGCTCGGTACGGGGCTCACCCCGGACTACGCACCCGACGCGACCAACGAATTCCTGGACCTGCTCAAGACGTTCGCTCCCAAGCGCGGGATTCGCCCCGAGATCATGGAGGCGATGCCCGACATCAAGAACCGCGCGTCGGCCGCGGAGTGGACGGAGTGGGCGGCTCGGCAGCGCAGCAACATGAACCCCGACGAGTGGTGGGCGTGGGTCCAGAAGACCGTCGGGCAGTCGAACTGGCCCTCGCGTGAGCGGTCGTCGACGCTGGAAACGCTGTCTCGAAAGCGGGGGAAGTGACATGGCGGCCGACCCTGGAACGGACGGCATCGGAGAGTGGGCCT
>CAYZBB010000485.1:0-2267 GCA_964476495.1 uncultured Actinomycetes bacterium
TCCCCCGGTAGAACTTCATCCCGCCCTTCATCGGGTGCACCGTAGCAGTCCCAGCTACCGAGCGAAGCTCGGTAGCATACGTGCCGTGCAGTTAGCCGTTGAATACAGCGCGTGAGCCGCTAGGCGAACGCTCCACTGAGCGTGACGGCCGCCAGGTCGTCACACCGGCCCGCAGGGGCGGCCAGGGTGGTGTGGAGGTCCTCCTCCACGGTTCCCAGGGCGAAGCCCGGGGAACTCCGCGCGAGCTTGCGAGCGCGTCCACCCACCCGCCGACGGCCGCCGACGATAAGCTCCCGATCTGCCCGAGGATGGCGCGCCTCGCCAGCCACCCACCAGGGCAACGGGGACACACCACTCGACCACGCACCCGGGCGTACATCTCGCGCTCGCGCGGTGTTAGCAAGGTCGGGCGCCGACAGGGAGGAAGCACTGACATGGTGACCGCCGACGAAATCCGCGCACGCATCCTGGCCGCGGACGAAAAGCGCATCGCACTGCGCACCGAACGGGCGACCAGCGTGGCCGACCTGCACCAGCAGGTCGCGGACAAGAGAGCCGAGCTGGCCGCGCTGAGCGAGGCGCTGAGCGACGCGACCCGTGCCGCGCTCGAGGTGATGAGCGTCGATGAGCTGGCCGAATTCGCCGACCTGCCCCGCTCGGAACTCGGCGACGCAGGCGGCGGCCGCGCCCGGACCGGCCGCAGGAAGTCAGCCGCGCGCCGCACCCGGCGACCGGCCGAGAAGACCGCACCTATCCCCGACGTGACCAGCGCAGCGGCCTCAACGCCGGCAGCCCCGGACGCGTAACTCAACTCGGTGGGAAGGATCAACGCAGACACGGTCGCCGCGTTCCGCGCTGCCCTCGCCGATCCCACCGTCGTGGACCGGTACTGGTCACATGTGCGCCGCACTGCGGAGCCGGACCGGTGCTGGCTATGGACCGGAGCCATCGCAGGCAAGGGCCATGGACGCTTTCAGGTCGGCGACACCTATATCGAGGTCCCGGGTCGGCCGCGTCGCCGGCGCACCTTCGTGGTCATCGCCCACCGTTTCGGGTTTGCCGTCGCCTACGGTCTCGACACGTTGCTGGACACGCCCCTGGTGTCGCACCGATGCGACAACCCGCTGTGTCAGTTGCCCGATCACTGGCGAGCCAGCAACCACCGCGCTAACGGTCAGGAGTACGCCCACCGACGATCGGTCGTACGCGGCTCGCTCGCCGACACGCGGGGTGCACGCGGCCGCGCCGTAGCGATCCGGGACGCCGCCCGGGCCGGCGGCGACACCGCCGATGCCGTCTTGGCCGGCCTGCTTCCGGTACATCGTGACCAGCTCGATCTCTTCGACGCTGGCTGACAGTTGAACCCCGGCCGGGTCCAGCCTGGCTTGACGGCCAGATCGACATCGAGCGGCCCATCGAGCCCCGGGTCCCGCCGCCTACTGGTGGAGGCCCTGGTGAGTGTGCACCCGATTCGCGTGACGATCCTGGTCGCTCAGGTCGACGACGTCGTGGCGATCGGCCCTGCGTGATTCGGGCGCTGATCGGACCGCCGCGGCCGCCGAGTTGAGTCGGTCCCGAAAAGACGGTGGGGTGTTCGACGCCGTGACGACGGTGGTGTTAGCGGTCGGCGGCGAAGAGGTCGCCTCGGTGGCGGCCGGCGGCGGGGCGGCCGCGGCGGCGATGCGCTGGCGGATGTCGTTCTGCCGGGTCCTAGCTTCGTCGAGAGCGGCCGCGTGTTTGAACGGCTGGCCGAGTTGCCCGTGGGCCTGGTCGATGTCCCGTAGCGCGCCGGCTCGCTCGTTGCGGACGTCGGCGAGCACCGTGGGGAGCGCGGCGACGCGATTCTCCAGTCGGGTCAGCAGTCCGCGGGCGTCTCCGATGTCGGCGCCCGGGATGGTGATGCTGGTGCGGGGCGTGTTCTCGATTCCAAACGTCCACGCGGGTGCGGTCCTGATGGCTGGTTCGTGGCGGGCGGTGATGCCGTGCCCGCCGAGGCGGATGACGACGCCGTGGTCCTCCGGTTGACGCAGTCCGTAGTCGCGGGTGGCGCCCGCGGTGAACTGCTGCAGGTGGTGCGCCGCGGCCGCCCGGTCGGTCGTGCTGTGTCGGCCGAGATCGGCGCGGAACGCGTCGCCCCGGGTGGGCACGCTCTGAGCGACAGCGGCGGCGAGCAGCGGCTCGTCGACCTCGGCCTGGTCGCGGACGGCTTGGGCTCGTTGCAACCGCCAGTCCAGGGCGCGTTGCCCGTGTGCGTGCGCCGTGGCGAG
>CAYZBB010000486.1:0-2264 GCA_964476495.1 uncultured Actinomycetes bacterium
ATCCCCACGCCCCGCCGATGGGGTCACCGTCGGTGTCGGCCCAGCCGTTGTCGTTGTCTGCGAACTCGATCGAGTCCCACAGGAAGTAGCTGTTCGGGTCGACCGGCGTGCCGTTGAAGGTGATGAACCACTCGTCGGGGGTGATGCGATGTTCGATGTAACTGATGTGCTGCTCGAGCTCGATCGCCGAACCCACCCCGCCGGGGGTGATCTCGATTGACACCCGGTCGCCGATCTCGAGGTCCAGGATCGTGCCCCAGTCGTCGGGGTAGACCTCGGGGTTGACGGTCCACGACTCGGTGCGGGCTTGCGGGGTGCCGTACCGGAACGGGTACCACGACGCCAGACCGAGGCTTTGCGAGTCGGTGAGGAACAGCAGCCCTGTCCGGGTGATCGTCCGTAGCGGCGTGTCGTTCAGCGCCGCTCGTTGGGTGACGCCGCCCTCCCGGGTGACCTCTGCGGCGTCGAAGGTGAGCTTGTCGTCGATCGTGATCTTGAGCGTGCCGTCGGCGAGGCCGACGTCGGTCGGGTTGGTGTCCCGGTTGTTGTCGGTGAAGGTGTAGGCGATCGTCGGCGATTCGGAGATGTCCGCCGACCGGGGCTCGTGGTAGAGCTTGCCTTCCTTGTCGACGTAGAACCGGCCGCCCTCACTGTCGGCGATGAGCTGCAGCAGCTCGAGCACGCCACGGCCGGCGGGGTTGGCGGGCAGCTTGACGATGACCTCGCCGAGCAACGACGAGCGCAAGTCGGGCAACCAGAACACCTCGTCGAGGACGCGGTCGACGGCGATGCCGGTGCTGACCTCCTCGGAGAATCCGACGGTCAGGGCGTCGTAGAGCTCGGCGACCTGGGTGCCGCTGAGCGCCGTCCCCGGCCACGCCATGATCTCGTCGATCACGATCTCGGGGCCTTGGGTGGTTGGCCCGAGCGGCGAACGGCCGATGATGTGCCGACCCGACGCGCCGGTTTCCCAGCCCGTCGCCGAGGGGTTGTTGCCGGTGGTGTCGAGTAGCCCGTCGATGTACAGGTAAGCGGCGGTGCCGCTGCGCACCAACACGATGTGATGGACAGCCCCGTCCGCTACGTCCTTGCCGCTGGTCCCGGTGATGTTGGCAAGTCCGCCGTCGATGTAGAACCCGATCGTATTGACCCGGGCGCTGTAGTTGTTCGTGCTGAGCACGACCAACGGGTTGTTGGCCTGGTGCTCCGTCTCGAAGATGCCACGGAAGCCACGTCCGTTGAACTGCACGACCGCCGAGATCGTCCAGGTGTCCCCAGTGGTGACGTCGTCGAGCGCGACATCCTTGATCGGGAAATAGGCGGCGTACGTGTACTCGGCGGCCTCGGCGCAGACCAGGGCCGGCAATCGCAAAGCGGCAGTGGAGGTGGGCACGAGCGGGTCGACGGCGCCCAAGGCGGCAAGGGCGACGCCGTCGTGACCGACGGTGCCGTCGTTCACGAGGACGTTGTCGATGGCGTTGTCCATGCGCGCCCAGAACCCGGGCAGCCCGGGGGTGAACGTGCCGTCGAGCCAGGTACGCAGCGTGTCGGGCATCTTGCGCTCGGCCAGCAACTTGAACGCGTCGGTCGCCGCCACCTGCACCTCGGCGGCGAACCCGGCTTCGGACCAGACGGTCGGCCAGCCGTCCACGTACCCGCGCCACACCGGGTAGTCGGTCGAGTCGACAGTGGCGGTGATGCGGATCGGGACGTTCGGCAGAAGCTGCCCGTAGTACGGGCTCGAGGTGTTGAGCGGGTCGTAGGTGCGATCCTCGTTGCGCAGCAGGATCGTGGCGGTCGACGCCGGGAACCGCTCGAACTCGGACTCTCGGCCGCGGGTGACGCTGATCTCGAACACGTCCGAGGTGATGTCGTCCCAGTCCATCGCCAGCGGTTCGGGGTCGTATGGCCCGAACCCGAACGCGACTTCGACCTTGACCTCAGGGGTCATCCGGCCCTGCCGTACTCGCTGAGGACACGCTGCACGATCCGGCCAAGCTCACGGTTGTTGGTGCCCGGCTGGGCGTAGATGTTGACCACGTTCCCGCCGAGCCGGCTGTTGGCCGCACGGTTGAGCGGGACGACGAGCTCGTCGTGGCGGCCCTCGCCGAGCATCGCCAGGGTGCCGCCCCGCCCGCCCTTGATGAGCCCGCCAGCGGCGAGGTAGGGGATGTTCGGGGTGTTGACCGTGAATCCGGGGACGTCAGGGCCGAGCGGCACGTCGATGCCGGGCACCGAGAAGCTCAGGTTGTTCCACCAGCCGA
>CAYZBB010000487.1:0-2262 GCA_964476495.1 uncultured Actinomycetes bacterium
CAGTCCGGGGATGCGGATCCGTTGACCGAGGTGGCGGGCTGTCAAGTCGCCGATGCTCACGATGCCTCCCACAGGTAGCGGGGGACGCTGTCGGTGCCCTTCGGGAGCCCTTTCCGATGCCCGGGATCGGGCGATCAGCTTCTTCCGGCGGCCCCGCTCCCGCTCGCATTCTGTGCAATGCCTCAGCGTCGGATGGCGGTGCTCGACGTCGTGTCCTTCGCGGCAGCATTCGCCTCGCGGCCACGGTGTCGGCTGTGGGCAGATCGCAAACACGGGGCAGGTTATGCAGGCCCGATATTGGGCGGCCATCGGCAACTCGGTGAACTGTCGGAATCCGACACAGTTTCCGGCCGACAGGTCCCGCTTGTAGGCGCCCGGCGGCGCTTGCGGTGCGCCGCGCTGGTCCCACCGGTGCATCTCGGTGCAGTCCTCGCAGCGGCAGCCGCATCCCTTGTAGCAGAGACGGTCTCCGGCCAGATGCAGCGGGCAGGTGTGGTCAGTCCCCATCGGTGGCCTCACTCTCGGATGTCGGTGCAGGGTGTAGCCGGGCATGCTCGAAGCAGAGGTCTGCTAGACGGCGTGCTCCGGCCGGGGCTTGGGGTTGGCGGCTGCGGGCCTCGGCGATAGCGCCGAGGGCCAGTAGTTCGCCGGCGGAAAAGGGGCACGAATGGTTGGTCATGACGCCTCCTGTCGCCAGCAGGTGACTAGCGAGCCGGGTAGCCCCGACAGGCTCAGCGCGACGGCGTCATCGCGGCCATATGCCACCAGAACGGACGGAGCGCCGGCGTTCGCTGGTGCTCTAGTTCCATCCGGCCGGTGAAAGTGGAGGCGGCCATCCAGGAAGAGCAGAGCGGACGCCTTGCCCCAAACCTCGCGGGTGAATCCGGCAGTCTCGGTGCGGGCGAAGATGAGCGCCGTTCCCCGGTTGTGGGCGGCGAGCTTGGCGAGCCATCGCCACACCTCCGCGCCGTAGGGCGGGTTCAGCCAGACGCGGCCGACCCATTCGGCGGTCAGTCCATCGTCGGGGAGGCAGATCAGTTGGTCGGCCGTCGGCCAGCCAGGGTGTCCGCAGGGATCGAGGTCGAACCGGCCAAGTGCCCGGACGATCTCGATGGGGGTTAGCCAAGTGGTGCTGAGGGATCGGTGGGATTGGTGGCTGCCCATTGCGCCGGTCATGCAGCACCGCCGGCGGTGAATAGGCATTCGTGGGTCATGATCCGACCTCCGCGGTGAGGGTTGCCGGGCTGGCCGGTGGCGTCGTGGCCGTCGTTGCGTGCCGGGTCGGCCAGGATGGTCTGGTGGACGGGGATCATGAGGCACCGCCGTCCAGGGCGCGGAGGATGTCGGCAGCGGCGTCGGTGTAGGCGCGACCGTCGTAGTGCTGAGCCAACTCCCGCACTCGCTGCACGGCCTGCTCGGCAGCCTCAGCGCGTCGTCTATAGTCGCGGAGTTTCGCCATAACGATGTCCACACCCTCGGGCTTGTAGTCGTCGGCCAGGCGGAGACGGTCGTTCTCGTCCGTCAGCCGCTCAATCTCAGGCCGTTCGCACTCATGAAGAGCGAGAGTGTCGGCGCAGTGCTGGATCGAGTCACGAAGCCGCTCATTCTCGGCCAGGAGTTCGGCCAGCCAGGTCGGGGACGCAGTATCGCGCTTGAGAGTCTCGGGCCAAATCCGTCCCGTGATGATGTTGCTGACGTGGCTGCTATGTAGGTCGAACAAGGCGGCGATCTTGGCTTGGGTTACGCCTTGCGTCGCCAAGTATCGAATCTCCGCGACTTGCCACCCCAATAGCCGTGCGCCATTGACGTCCTCTCCGGTCGCACGGGTTCCGTGCGCCACCTTGTGAGACTCGTTCTCTTGGTGCGTGACGTACTTCAAGTTGGCCAGGCGGTTATCGCTGGGGTCGCCGTTCAAGTGCGCGATCTCAAGCCCGTCTGGACGCGGCCCCACGAATGCGGCCAACACCAGGCTGTGCACAGTCTTGGTGACATAACGACCAGTGGCGTCCGGGAGGGAAACGGTCTGATAACCGCGACCATCTCGCTGACTGTTTCGGAGTACGAGAGGGTGAGGAGACTCGGCGCGCGGATTGGCTCCGACCTTGCGGGTTTGAGCACGCCATGATCTAACCCCACCCTGGTCGCTGACTTCGTAGTAGATCTGGTCAGGGATGGTTCTCCACTCTTCGTCCCACGGCCGCGGCGTCGCCGCTTCCAGGGCGGCCTTGATGTCGTCGTGGCTCACGTCACCCTTCTTGTCTG
>CAYZBB010000488.1:0-2247 GCA_964476495.1 uncultured Actinomycetes bacterium
CAGGTGCGTCGGTGGGCGTGTGACGCCGGGATCATCCCGGTCGTCCTGGGCGGCGACTCGGCACCGTTGGATGTGGGCCGGGAACAGCGTTTGGTGACTCCCGATATCCGGCACGCCCTCCACGCCCGCGACCAAGGATGTGTCTTCCCGGGCTGTAACCGGGCGGCGGCCGATTGTGACGCCCACCACATCCAACCCTGGCAGCGAGGTGGCGCGACGAGCTTGGCGAATCTGGTGTTGTTGTGTCCGCATCATCACAATCTGTGTGAACCCGGTAACGGGCCGGAAGATCGCCGCTGGCAGGTCCGGATCGGTAGCGACGGCATCCCCGAAATCATCCCACCCCGATTCGTCGACCGACACCGACAACCCCGACGACACCAACGATTCAAAACACCCCACGGCTGACCTGGCTTTCACACACCCACGTAAACCGAGGGTTGAGCGAAAGTGGAGCCGGTGGTGCCGCCACCCGACCAGAAGTGGGGCGGTGGTGACGTCAACGCGACCCGACTGCCCGCGCGACCGGCTCCTACCGGTTCAGGGCGACCAACTCGCCGATCGGGATGCTGGCGGACGCCTCGTTGTAGGCGGGCAGGACGCCTGAGAAGCCTGCGACCGACCAGGTGACGTCCCAGTCGGCGACAGCGCGCACCTGATACGTGCCCTTCGGCAGCGACGGCTTGGTGTAGACGTGACCGCAGTTCGGCGACGCGTCGCCCGGCTTCACCGACGCTGAGTACTTGGTCATGGCCGTGCAGGTGAGCGTCGTGCCGTCACCCATGTGGAAAGTCGTGGAACGCCATCGGGCCGACATCCTGAAGGTGAATCCGTTGGACGAAGCCGACGTCGACACCGTCGTCGGACCCTCGGTCCAGAGCCACACCGGGAACCCGACCGCGAGCATCTTCCACTCGTTGTTGTTCGGATCAGGACCGAAGATCGGCTTGGGTGCCGGGAAACGCAGGCTCGTGACCAGGTTCACCGCCATCGCGCGAGCAACCGGGCCGCTGAGCATCGAGACGCCACTGGGGCCGTCGAGGTCGAAGCACGACAGGTCCTGAGTCTGTGCCCAGCAGCGCAGCACGATAGTACGGCGGTCGTCCGCGGGGATCTTCTTTTTGCTCTTGTTCGTGCCGTTCCACGCTCGCTCCCGCGATCCAGCTTTGCGGGACGTACGTTGGAGAAAGTCGAACGAGCCCGTGGCCTTGCCCTTCTTGGTCGAAATCTTCACGCGTGCGCCGCTGGAGTTCGACGGCGAACTGCTGTTCGCGTCATCTTTCTTATCCTCAGCACGCGCGATTCCTCCGGTCACGATGAGGATGGCCAGCGCGGCAACACAAACGGTCAATCGCCGAGCTAATACCCTTAGCATGCCTTCACCTCGCCGGAACTGACCGACCACAGGCGCAGTTGACCGCTGTCCAGCTTGGCGACCACATCCTCCTCGGCCATAACCCCACTCCCGATTGACTTGCCATCACGCTCGAACCTAAGTGAGCGAGCATCGAGACAGGCGGTGATTGCCACATTCCCCTGGGTTTCTTCCACTTGGACGTCGGGGCCGATCTTGACGATCTTCACCTCGCCCGAAACTGCCCGGGTACGAGCGGCCTTGAGGTCTTGGAAGATGCCCAAGACACTACCGCGGAACTCGCCCGCCGTCGTCGCAAGCATCTCCGGCGTCGCCTTGTTCGTCCCACCGGCCCGATACAACCTGGTGCTCTCCTTGGTCCACCGCCGATAGAGCGCGATCGCTTCCTCGGTTAGCCGGTTCTGTTCCTCGACCTTCTGATACTCCTCCGCGGAGCACGGCACCGGCGTCCCGCCCATGGGCGAACAGATCGGGGTGGCGCTCGGCGTCGCGGTTTCGCTCGAGGACGCCGACGGCGACTGGGATGTGGGGCCCGCCGACGGTGCCACGGTCTGCGTGCAACCGGTCAACAACAGCAACAAGGCCAACAGGTACTTCATCGGGACTCCCGGGGTCGATTGCCCGAGTCTGACACGATCTGCAACCTCGTGGGGAGTTATCCACAGGCCGAGTACGAATCCACCGGACCGACTCCTCGAAGGTGACCTGGGTTTCGGTCCGGGGTTAGAGATCCCGGCGTTCGCCGGGATGACGAGTGCGGTCTGCGCGTTCACCGGATCCACAGACACCAACGCCGGCAACGAGTTCTGGAGCCAGACCCGAACGCGATCAACTCTGAGACCGCGACGGGCTCGACCGGCCGTAGCTTCCCA
>CAYZBB010000489.1:0-2243 GCA_964476495.1 uncultured Actinomycetes bacterium
CACCGCCGGGAACAGGGTGAACGTGGGCGGGTCCTCGGGGTCACCGAAGTCGAGCGTGTAGCCGTCGGCGGTGCGGGTGCAGCGGATGTGGATCGCGTACACCGTGCCGCCGTCGGCGGCCGTGAGCGAGTCGAACTCGGTCAACGTCGGCGAGATCGTGATGTTCGGGTCCGTCGCCGCCAGGGTCACCGTGGTGGCGTTGGCCAGCGAGGTGCCCCTGTTGGCGTCGAGCGCGTACTTCGCGGTCGCCGTCCACCCGGACGACAGATCGACGACCGCGCCCGCGCTGGTGCGCAGGCAGAACGTCATCGCCGGAAGGGCCTGGCCCTTGTGGAACTTGAAGGTCATGCGCTGCACCTCATGCGTAGGCGAGTTGGTTGCCGAGCTCGTCGACCAGGTAGTCGCCGGCCTCGGTCACGAGCAGGAACCCCGACGGGGCGGGGTCGGGGATGGTGGTCGGGTTCAGCCAGCGCACCACAGCGGGTATCGACCACGAGCGCGCCACCGGCTGGCGCCAGGTCACCGCCCCGGGTTGACGCCAGCTGAACGAGGCCACGAGCGGTCAGGCCCCGGGCGGGACGATCGAGGCGGGCGACATACCCGACACCGGCGCCGAGGCGGCCGACGTGAGCACCGACAGCAGCGCGCCGCCGCCGGCGAAGCCGAGCACCGTCAGCGGCGAGGCCGAGAACAGGTTGAACGGGCCAGTGTCGGATGCGCCGAGGCCGAGGAGTGCGCCCTGGGCGGCGGTCTTGGTGGCACGCTCTGCGGCGTCGAGCCAGAACGAGCGGGTGAACAGGGGGCGGAACTTGCTCATGAGGTGGCCTTTCGGGGCTCGGGCTTGTCGGTGGTGCGGGTGCGAGCGTTGGCTGGGCGGGCCTCCAGCACGGCCAGACGGTCGGCGTGCTCGGCCATGACGACGGCACCGTGGTCGAGACGCGCTAGCACCTCGGCGTGCCGCTCCGCTCCCTGTGTCTCCTGCAGCGCCAAACGGGCCTCGGTACGGTCGAGCACGTCGCGGAAAGACGACCCGCCGTTCGGCTTGGTCTGCTTGTCCACGGCATCGGCCGCATCGGCTGCAGCGCGCCCGGCGATCTTCGTCGCCCGTGCATTCCACACCGTGACCACTGCCGCGATCAGGGCGACGACAATGGATGCGTCCGCCGTGGAGAACACCGCCGCAGTCACGTCAGACCGCCGGGAGGAACTCGGTGGCGGCGATCGGGGCGTGCGGCCTGGTGCCCGGCTGCAGCCGGTACGATCCGAGAGTGTTGCGGTCGATCGCGGCCACGGAGTCGGCCACCGCGGGGTCGCCCTTGATCGACTTCTGCCGCGCCCGCACGGCGGCCTGGTCGGTGGTGACGGGTTCGAGGATGCCGCCGTGATCGACGTAGAAGCCGGGGTGCGTGAGGCACGGGTGTGTCGGCCAGTCGGCCGGGATCTCGCGGATGCTGCACAGACGGTCCATGTCGTCGGTCCTCTCTTCGATGATCTGGCGAACCCTGGTGATGAGCCGGTCGGGTGGGAAGTTGCCGGGGTCGCCGTGGGTGTTCTTGAACGGGGCGGCGCGCTCGGTCAGCCCGGCGCGGGTCAGCGTCGTGTACGCCGCGGTGATGTCGCGGTGGCCGAAGATGCCGACCTTGTGCCGGTCGGGGTTGGTCAACGTCATTGCGGCCGCCAGGCGCTTGGTCTGGTCGCGCTCGTTGTAGACGTTGCACCACGTGGGCGGGATGCCGAACCCGATGCACATGTCGGCGCACAGCTGGGCGACGGCCTCGATGGTGCGCTCGTGGCGTTCGTCGGGGTGAGTCCAGTCGCCCATCATCATGACGAGGTGCACGAACCTGGCGTTACTCGCTGTGCCGGCGCTGTTGGGGCCGGCGGTCTCGTCGAGCGAGATCACCACGTCACCGGCACCGCCGATGACGCCGTGGTAGCAGGTGCCGTAGAGGCTGCCCGAGCCGCTCACCTTGTCGCCCTGGGGCACGAAGTGGTTGACGTGGAACGATGCGGCGGTGCCGCCGATGTTGCTGTAGTTCACCAGGTGCAGGCAGATGCCGAGCCGGTCGAGGTAGGGGGCCTGTGCGGGCGTGACGCCGGCGGCAGTGAAGTAGCGCGAGCCGGGCTTCGCCTTGTACGGGCCCCACACGGGCGGCAGGCCCGGGGTGATCTGCAGGACGGTCACGGTGCGGGGTGGCCCTTGATGGTGGTCACGTCGCGGTCGGCGTCGTACTCGATCGAGG
>CAYZBB010000490.1:0-2232 GCA_964476495.1 uncultured Actinomycetes bacterium
ACCGTCAGCGGCGTTCGATCTCGAAGTATGTGCCGCCCGTGAGGCGTAAGCGGAAGCCAAGCAGCGTCGAATTCGGTAGCTGCCGTACTCCAGGGTGCCTTTCGAAACGGTGCAAAGGGACGCTCCGAATTACCTTTCCACTGGAAACGAACAACCGGTCTATGACAACGAAAGGGTGCAGGCCCAACCAGAACGGCTCGGCACCGGCAGGCCCGGCCGCATTCAGACGAACGTACGCCTGGCTATCATGGAGAACGTCCGCATAAAAATCAACGTTCGGCTTCCATCTAGCACGGCCACCGCCCACCTGCTGAAGGTTCACCGCGTCCCAGAACCGCTCTTCGACCCCCGCCCCGCCGGGAACCTCACCTAGCCGCACCCACCCGTCCGTGCCCTCAAAGCCATGTTCGGCAACTCCGGGCCAATCGTCATCGAAGCAAGCAAAGACATCTCCACGCGAACTCATGGCCGTCAGGCTATCTCTCGAACCCGGACAGGTTGGCGCCCTCCCCGGTAATCCGATCCTTTCCGGGGACGCCGTAGTTGCGTCGGTGAGTGATCATCCATCGGTTCGATTGCTCAACACATCTGAAATCTGCGCCCCGGAGGTTAGGATCCAGGTGATTCGGCCCCCCGTTGGGCGGAGCGAACAGTGGTGGAGTGGTGGACGTGGGAGGCAAAGTAATCAGCGGTTCCTAGACCGCGGAGAAGTCTGCCGATCAGCCGTTCAACGATGTCGCCAGGCCTCTCGTCCAACTCGAAGTACTCGGCCGTGGTGGTTTGGCGGTAATCGTCGGCGTCGTAGGTAGGACCCTCCTCGAGGAAGCGCTCCTCGTAGGTCAGGCTGCGCTTGCCCCGTAGGCCGCTGCCAGCGACGCCGAACAGCCACCGACCGAAGTAGCTGGTTACGAATCCAACTGATCGGGCCCATTCGGCGAGTCGGGTTGCGTAGGCAATCGCAAGTCCGTCCAGGATCAACGGTGTACCGTTGCGATCTTCGTCGGTCAATCGACCGACGAAGACGCGGAACCCACCGTCCTCTCGGAGTTCGATGTCCAGGGACGTTCGCTCGATTCCTGCTTCGTAGGAGCTGACCTGACGACCCTCTCGCAGTTCCTGCGAGCAAAGAGCTACGCCATGTGCTCGCCGCGGCGTGCTGGAGGCCGATGATGGCGTTGGCGCCCATCGTTGCAGGGCGCGCTCCACACTGGCTTCGCCGTTGAATTGAAGAAGCCTCCGAACGTCGCCCTGCAGGAGTTCTTGAGCCAAGTCTGGGCGGGCCATTTGTGGGTGCGCGACCAGGTATAGATGACCCCGCCGGCTCGCGGGCCAGGGATCTCGAGCTATTTCCGCGTCGAGGAGTCGGTTGACTTCTTCCTCGGTGTCGCGGCGCGCGGCGTGTAGGCGCATCACCTCGGCGTCGGACAATCGGTGTCGCGTCTTGTCGCCGCGTCCGAAATAGATGCCATCGACCATGTGCGGCGCTCGGGGCGACGCGGGAACTTCTATGACAAGGTAACCGGTCGCGGCGTCGGCATCGGCCGAGAACTGGTCCACTCGGATGTTCAGTGGAGGATCGACGGTACTCCGAGCCAGTTGCTCGATCCGTTCGCTCAGGCCAGCCAAGGGAATCGGCGTCGGCTGCCACGGTGGCGAGGCATCGCTGGACTCTTCGACTCCGATCAGCAAGATTCCGCCGTCGATACCGAATTGGGCCAGATCGCGGGCGAGTTCCTTGCCGCCCCCTTTGCCCGCTGCGATGTCCTGCTTAATCTCGAAGAAGTGCGTTTCCTCGAGGTCGCCGGCCGCGATCACCGCCCGAAGCTCTTCCTCGGAACGAGGTCTCCATGTCGGCGACTGGGCCATGGTCTGAACGTATCGCCCAGACGGACGCGGACAGTACTTCGACACAGCTGCATGGGTCGGACGCTCAGCCAAGCCGGCCAGTTCGCATCGGGCCATCCTCAAACGGTTGTCCGTCCCGGCGGCGGCTGGCTAGCGTGCGTGGCTGGAGGCGAGAACCCGGTTCGCTACCTTCCGACCCTGAATCCTGATGTCCGTAACGCGTGCTGCGAGCCGACCCCTCACGCCGCGGGTCCAGGGTGGCGATACACGTGCGTAGCTCCGTACCGTTGCACCCTTATAACGGTGGAACGTCGACGATCCTTCTGCGGCCTGGGGGTTGAGGAGCAACCACGAGAAGAGTCACGCTAAGGCCGACCTCGCGCCGAA
>CAYZBB010000491.1:0-2209 GCA_964476495.1 uncultured Actinomycetes bacterium
GCCGGCTGGTCCGCGATCACCGATCTGGTGGTCGATGCCGTCACCACCTGGCGCACGGCCTGGTCTTCACGGATTGCCGTCGCCGCCGCCGACGCGACCCACCGGCAACAACAACAGATCGATGAGGCCGTGGCCGACGTGCGCACCTTCGCGTGGGAACTGCTGCGGGTCGACCTGACGGCCGACCCCCCGGTACTCACCCTGCCGCCCGGTTCGGGATTCGGGTTCGACCTCGTCCCGGACACCGGATGGAATCAGCCGGTGACCGCTGCCGTACGGCGGCACCTGCCCGGCGCCGCCGGCCGAAGACGGGTGATCCGCTTCCTGCACGAGGAGGTGGAACGCATGCTGGGCAAACACATCGGGCGCGCCCGATCGGACTTCCAGATCCAGATCCACCGAATCGACGCGGAGCTACGCAAACAGGCCGACGCCAGCTGCGCGGCCCGGCGGGCTCAGCTGCTACGCGCCACCCACGCCGCCGAACAGGCCGAGGAATCAACCACCGAGGAATCAACCACCGACGACTGCTCCGACGAGCGGCTCTCGCGCCTTCATCTGCTGGCTGACCGGTTGGACAAGCTGCGTGGGACGGCTCAGCCGCCGGCCCGGGACGTGACACCGTGACCGGCATTTGGCTCCGCGGCGCGACGAGCCGCCTCCCACAATGGCGCAACGAAAGCCACAAGGGTGCCGGCATATTTGTTGATCACGTTGCACAACAAGCATCCGGGAGAGGATACTGGTATCAGGAAGGCGATGGGGCTCGCCGAAACCACGGACAATGTCGTCCGTTGATGGCCTCTCACCCACCTTCGGGTCCAGTTGGGACGCGAAGACGGCTGGAGGAGGTCACCGTGTCGAACGATCCCTGAAAACATCAACCTGGCAACGACTCTCCGGCGTCCGGTAGTCATGCCTGACGGGAAGAGATCCGCTGCTAGCGATGCAAATTCCCGTGATTGATCCTGCGACCCGGCGGCAACTGTTCTTGTTCCATCGTGTGCATAACGCCGGGCCGGTAAGTCATGCGCGTTGATTTCGGTTTGCGTTCCCAACGGGGCGCCGGCCACTTCTTTGGCGTGCGCCAATCAGACCCTTGTTCGTCGGTTTAAATGAAAGAGAAGGTGCCATCATGATGTGCCTGGATTGTTCGACGCAGCAGCGCGAGTCGGCCGCGGTGGGGGTGTGCACCACCTGCGGCGCCGGTGTCTGTCCCACACACCTGGAGCTGGACACCCACGTGATCACCCCGAACGCCGGTGTCGGCGTCACTCGGGACTACCCCACCCGGGCGGTGACCTGCGCCGAATGTGCCCCCGTCCTGACCGCGCTGCACCACAAGCGCTACCCGGCCGGGCTGGCCCCGACGGCGACCATCCGACGTTGAGACCCCGCCCCAGAACGATCGTCCGCGGCCACCGTCGAGCGTGACCGTCGTCTTCGGGCGGGAGCTGGCCGGCGTCGTCCGGCAGGGTGCCGCCATGATCGACGACGCCGAGGTCGCCGTGCAGCGGTGCCGCCGGGACCCCGATCCAGACGGGGATCTGGCCCGCGCCTGCGGATCGCTGGTGTCCCGGTACCTCGCCCTGGACCGCCGGGCGCAGGCTCTCCCCGCGTCGGCGGCCACCCGCCGGGTGCACGAGCTGCTGAACTTCCACCTGCAGATCGTCGCCCAGGCCTCGATGCTGGCGTTCCGCCCGCACGACGAGCACTGGGCCGCGCTCGCCGCGGGTTTCGGTGAGGACCTGGGCCTGCCCGCAGCCGAGTTACGGCGGCTAGCGGCCGAGGTGGCCCTCGATCCGGACGCCCCGGTCTCGCTGCACCCCATGACTGGCCGCGCCGAGAAGGGGGCCAGATGCGCGGAGGCGACGGATGACCCTGCTCCGCCGGCATCGGCCGGCGACACCTCGACCGCGCATCTCGATCACCACCCCCGACCCGGCTGACGAGGTGCGCCGCCTCCGTGGCCTGATCGAGGACCTGCGCCTAGTCATCGGCACCCTGGCCAGCGAGGTCGGGCAGCTGCGGCGCCGGTTCACCGACGTTCGGGGGATCACCACCGAGCCCGGTGAACCGGGAGAACCGCTGGACTCCTTCGGCCCGGTTTCCGACACCACGGGGGATGCGGTGGCGGACGCCGCCCGCCTCGGAGCCGAGTTCGATCGACTGCACGAACACGCGGACGCGCTGTGGTTCGAACGGCAGT
>CAYZBB010000492.1:0-2199 GCA_964476495.1 uncultured Actinomycetes bacterium
GTCCCGAAGTGGTGGGACGGCAGCACGACCGGCGGCGGCTGTTCACGCAGCCAGGTCACGTCCCGTTCCAGCGGCTCGCCGTCGTGCGGGGCCACCGTCCGATACACCGTCGCCCGCCGGGTGCTCCTGGTGCCGTACTGGTCGACCTGGTTGCGGAACCCTGGGTAGGGCACGGTCCTGACCGGGCTGCCCGGGCCGTAGGCGAACCAGCCGAAGGACGCGGCGCAGTCCGGTGCGAACACCACCCACTGCACGTCGTCGCCGTTCTGAGTCAGGTACCGGCGGGCAGGATGATTGCGGGCCGCACCCTTGGGCGTGTCGGTGACCACCAGCACGTCCCGCACGTTCGTCGTCGACACCAGCAGGCCGTCGTCGACGCGCAGTTCCCGCCCGCCCCGGCTGCCCCGGCGGGCGGTCAGCGTCATCGTGGTCAGCGGAACCGGAATCGGTGCACCGATCCGATCACCGCGGTAGGCCAGCTCACCCCAAGGCAGCATCCGCTTGCCCAGCGTGCGCTGGTACCCGGCCAGCACCCACGCCGCCCGCGTCGCGGAATCCGCCGCGTCCAGCTCGGACTGCACCTGGGCCGCCAACCGGGCGGGCAGGGAGTCCAACACCTCCTGTACCGCCCGCAGCGTGCGAGGGGTGTCTCGAAGGCCCTCCCGGGAGGGGGTGATGTCGACCGCGCCGATCGGCACCGTCGCATACACCGACCGGTAGCCGCGTGCGCCCAGCGCCGCCCGGACCTGCGGCACGTCCTCGGCCCGCACCGCCCGCATCAGCAGCGACAGCGGCAGCGGATAACCAACCCCGCCCATCACCAGATGCCACCCGTCGGCGGCCACCTCGTTCTGCTGGTCCGCGAGCACCAGACCATCGCAGGTCAGCACCGCCCCGTCACGCACCGACACCGGAACCGCGCCGTCCACCAGCACCGATCCCTCGGGCCAGGTCCCGAAGAACCGGGCGGCGGTGGACCGGACCAGATGCGGTTGCGGCACACCAATCTCGACCTGCACCCCACTGGGGTCCGGCGTCTGACCCCGGTGCAGCACCGACACCGAGCCGACCCCATCGCAACCCAACGCGAACAGCACCGTCGTGCGCCACCCGTCGTGCACCGAGGTCACCACGAACTGCTGCGCCAGCGTGAACGCCGACTTCGAGCCCAACCCGAACGCCCCGACCTGTTCGTCGCTGTCCCTCTTGGTGGAGGACCCGTACCGGGCGTAGACACCCAGGATGTCCTGCTCGGACAGCCCCACCCCGAAGTCCCGCACCCGCAACGTCGGGTCCAGCGCGGTCGGCAAACCGACCTCGATCGGCCGGGTCACCCCGGCCGCCTGATGCGCGTCCCGCGCGTTGGTCGCGTACTCCCGCAGCACCGCCAACGGCGCGTCGCTGTAGAGGTTGGTCAGCACCCCCATGATGTGCGCCATACCCTGCGGATCGATCGACATCGCCACGGCTGAATCAGCCCGCAATGTGCCCTCAACCACCACTCCGCTCGCCGGACTCCGCATACCTACCAATACCTTTCGCGTGCGTGATACCGCAAGCGTAGCGATCAGGTCAGGCTGCCACACCCCCGCCGACACCCCTCCCCGGGGCGTGCCGCTGGTATCGGGTAGAGTGGTGCGGGCCTGGCCGGGGGCGCTGTCGTTTCATGACCCCACGTCCGTCAGCCACCGACCGGCGCGCCGAGCGGTATTCGATCAATCAACGGTGTGGTGTATGTCGGGGCCCTGCGGTGGAACCGATCTTCTAGGTTCGGTTTCCCCAGGGTCTGCTCGCATTAGCCCGGCGCTCTCGAGTCGACGCGCCGGCCGACGAGGCGGTTGTTCGGACCCGTTCGAGTCGCTCGTCGATCAGCGGACCGGTCGGCCGTCTCCACGCCGATAGAGGTGACGATCTCGTCGATGCCGGCAAGGCTCGCGGTGACCACCATCCGCTCGACCTTCCCGTTGTCGAGGGCGAAAGCGGGGCCGCGCACTGAGTCGTCTCCAGGGCGAGACCAGCACCCTGAAGTCGAGGGCGTCCCGACTCACAGGACCATCGACGATTCTGTACTGCCGTGATCGCGCCGCGAACAGGACTGAACTTGGGTTAACATCGGTAGATTGCAAGACGCCGCGTTGACCCCCGGGAGGGCCCGCTTCGATGTCGAATCTTTCCCCTGAGGACCAGCAGCAACTCAAC
>CAYZBB010000493.1:0-2193 GCA_964476495.1 uncultured Actinomycetes bacterium
CGTCGTCCAGGACCGGTGCCGGGTCAACCCGATCCGAACCTGCCACGCTCGGCGTCGCCAGGGTCGGCGTTGCCGGGGCGGTTGGGGTGGTGGTTGCGGCCGTCGGCCCCGGCGATGCCGGCCGCGGCGGCTTGGCCGGACTGTCCTCGTCGCGGCGGTGCCGGTCGGGCTTGGTGTCGGGCTTCTCCGGGTCGGTGTGGGTGTTGGGGATGGTGAGTTTCCAGCCGGGAATGATCAGGTCGGGGTCGGTGAGCTTGCGCCCGTCGGGCTGCAGGGTGGCTTTGGAGGCTTTGAAGATGCGCGGGTAGGCGTGCCCGTCGCCCAGCTCGTCCAGCGCGATCTCCGACAGGGTGTCGCCACGCTTCACCGTGTAGGTGTCGGCAGCCTTTGGCGTCTCGGCGGGCGCCTGGAGTGGTGCGGTCGCCACCAGTGGCGCGGCCGATGCGCGGCTGGGGTGCGCGGCTACTGGCTCGGTGGTGGAGTTGAGGGTGTTGGTGGCGATGAAGCCGGCCAGGATCGCCGAGACCAGGCCGCGGGCCAGGAGTTGGGGCCAGGCCAGGCCGCGGAGTTGGGGGACGGGGAGGTGTCGGGCTCGGCTGGTGATCTCCACGGCGATGGTGGTGGTGAGGATGGCCCAGGAGATCCAGCCGACGATCTTGACGATGGTGACGAGCAGGGTGCCGTCGTCGGGTGCCAGCAGTGCCCGCCAGATCCCGTCCCAGGTCCAGCCCAGCCGGGGGGCGGCGACGTTGTGGGTGGCGATCAGGAGCAGCGGGAGTCCGATGATGATCCCGGCCAGCCCGGCCGCGGCGAGTAGCCCGGTGAGTCGTCGTCTCATGGTCATCGCTCCGTTCCGTCTTCGACGCGCAGTACCCGTACCGAGCTGGTGCCGCTGACCTGGACTGTTCCGATGCCCATGCCGGACAGGAACAGTGGCTGGTAGGTGGCCTGGGCGGTCACGACAAGGGTGGTGCCGTCCTGGACGGTGGCGGTGCCGGTCATGCCGACCGCTTCGAGGTAGTCGACAGCCGCCGCCCTGGCTTGCCGGGTGCGGACTTCGAGCCGGCCTTGTTGCAGCAGGGTGCCGGTGGACAGTTGCTGGCCGGCCTGCCGGGCGGCCTGGGCTGCGGCGTCGGCTGCTTGTTGTTTGGCGTGGACGAGGCCGCTGAGGTCGACCGCGATGCCCAGGACCAGGACCATGGTGGTGGCGATCACGGCCGTCCACACCGAGACGACCGCGCCGCGCTCATCGCGCAGCCGTGCGGCGAGGGTGATCATCGTCTCTCCCTGAACTTGTCCAGCGGGCTGGTCATTGTGGCCTCGATTGGCATGCTTCGGGGGATGCCGGGCAGGGCGGCAAGGTCAGCGGTGTCGAGGGTGCAGCTGACCCGCACGGTGACGGTGGCTTCGGTGCCGGCCGGGCGACGGAACCCGGCAGTGTCGACCTCAACCTGGACGTCGTTGCAGGACACGCCTTGGTTGGTCAGGCTGGTGGTGGCCCATTCGCGGGCTTGGCTGCTGGCTGTGGTGGCGGTGCGGGCGATCGAGGCGGCGCGGGCGGCGTCGGCGGCGGCGGTCTGGACGGCCTGGTTCGCCAGCGCGATCCGCCCGCCGAAGATGATCAGCAGGATGAAACCGGCCAGGATCGGGGCGCACACCAGCAACTCGACGGCCAGCACCGAGCCTCGCTCGTCCCTCCACCGGAATGTCATGTCGGCCTCTCCACCGGGGCCTCCGCCTGCTGGACGATGTGGCTTTGCCAGCCCGGGAAGACGGTGAGCGCCTGCCCGGACACGGTCACGCGGGCCCGGGTGGGGGTGAGTCTGCAGCTGATCTGGACCTCGGTGAGGGCGTCGCCGATGCTGGCCTGCAGGCTGGCGGCGGCCTGTTCGCAGTCGGCGAGGGTGCCGTGTTCGGCGGCCGCGGCGGTGGCGCCGGTCTGGGCGATGCTGATCGCCGCGGTCCGGCCGTAGTAGAACATGGCGGCCTGCATGGCGGCCATGAACAGGCCCATCAGCAGCGGCAGCACCACCACCAGCTGCACCGACCCCACCGCACCCCGCTCCCCCCGCCCGTGGGCACGGTCACGTCGGCCGGCGTGCAGGCGACGAATCGGGTGGGGTTGGCGGGCCATGGTGGTTCAGCGCAGGGCGCCGAGTTTGCTCTGGATGTAGTCCATGACGGCGGGGCCGA
>CAYZBB010000494.1:0-2185 GCA_964476495.1 uncultured Actinomycetes bacterium
GGACGATGACGAAGAACCATGCGAATCCATTCATGATCCACTCCTCCAATTCCGTCGGGGATCAGGTTCCGACCAGCCTAGACCGTGGCGGCGTCAGCGCAATCCCAGGTCGTCCAGACCCACCGCGAAGCGGTAGCCGATGCCCTCGCTTTCGATGCGCTGCCGCGCGCCGGTGTCTCGGTCGACGATCACAGCCACCCCGACGACCGTCCCCCCGGCGGCGCGGACGGCGTCGACGGCGGTCATCACCGAGCCGCCGGTGGTGGAGGTGTCTTCGACCACCAGGCAGCGGCGGCCGGCGACGTCGGTGCCCTCGATCCGACGCTGCAGGCCGTGCGCCTTGGCGTCCTTGCGCACCACGAACGCGTCGAGTCGTTCGCCGGCGGCGGCCGCGGTGTGCAGCATCGCCACGGCCACCGGATCGGCCCCCAGGGTGAGCCCGCCCACCGCGTCGTAGTCCCAGTCGGCGACCAGTTCGCGCATCACCCGCCCGACCAGCGGCGCGGCGACTCCGTCGAGGGTCACCCGGCGCAGGTCGACGTAGTAGTCGGCCTGTTTGCCCGAGGCGAGGGTCACCCGTCCACGAACGACGGCAAGGTCGAGGATGTGCTGGATC
This sequence comes from uncultured Actinomycetes bacterium, assembly GCA_964476495.1. Taxonomy (GTDB): domain Bacteria; phylum Actinomycetota; class Actinomycetes; order Mycobacteriales; family Nakamurellaceae; genus Nakamurella. The sequence goes on from CAYZBB010000494.1 coordinate 617, forward strand.
AGGCGCTCACGTGGGGTCATGTGCCCAACGCTAGGGCACGGCACCGCCGATTCCGGGCGCGCCTCAGAACCAGGCACGCCCCCACGCCGGGTCGGGTGACGCCACAGCGTCGACCCGGCTGAACGGGACGGCGTCACCCACCCAGCGCAGCAACGGCCGTCCCCAGAGCAACCGGTAGGGGAAGGCCGCGCGGGCTGCCCAGCGGCCCATGGCCTCCACCGGGAGCGGACGCTGCGAGGCCACGGCGACCAGGTTGCCGAACCGGCGGCCTTTCCAGACCGGGATCTCCGCACTCACCACGACGTGGTCGAACCGGCCCGACAGCCCGGCGACACAGCGCTTGGCCCAGGCGAAGGGGGCGGAGTCGGTGAGGTTCATGCACAGCAAACCGCGGTCGCGGAGAACCCGGAACAGGTCGTCGAAGAATTCCGCCGTGGCGAGTTCGCCAGGCACCTGGGCGCCGGCGAACGCGTCCACGACGACGGCGTCGGCGTAGTCGCCCGGCATCGCTGCGACGCCGGTGAGCCCGTCAACCTCGCGGATCTTGATCCCGCTGCGCCTGGGCAGCGGGAGCCTGGTCCGCACCTCGGCAACCAGGTCGGCGTCCGGTTCGAGGACGATCTGGGCGGTGTGCGGACGGCGAGCCTCGACGTAGCGCGGGAGGGTCAGCCCACCGCCCCCGACATGGACCACCCGGATCCGCTCGGTCGGCGAGCGCGCCAGCACCGTTTCCTCCAGCGCTTCGCCGATCCGCTGGACGTACTCGAACTCCAGCCGCAGCGGATCGTTCGGGTCCACCCACGACTGCGACGTCGGCCCGCTGACCACCAGGTACGAACCCGGGTTGTCCTGGTCACGGATCACCCGGTTGCTCATGGGAGGCACGCTAGCCTCCCCCGGGACGAATTCCGCCAGCCAAACGGCCCCGCGCTGCGGGACGTGGCTGAGCTTGAGGAAGCCCCGACTGAGCGGAGAGGGCGACCCTTCGTCAGGCTCAGGGCGCGTCCCGTGGTCTTCGTCAGGCTCAGGGCGCGTCCCGGGGTCTTCGTCGGGCTCAGGGCGCGTCCCGTGGGCTCAGCCAGCGTTACCACGGCTCAGACGATGACCAGACCCGAACGGTCGCCGTTGACGTCGAAGGTGACCGTGTCCCCGTCGTCGATGTCGCCGGCCAGCATCCGGCGGGCCATGGCGTCCTCGATCGTGGTCTGCACCAGGCGCTTCAACGGACGTGCGCCGTAGACCGGGTCGAAGCCGGTGATCGCCAGCCACTCCCTTCCCGCCTCGGCTACCTCGACGGTGATCCGACGCTCGACCAGCCGCTTGTTGAGCCGCCGCAGCTGGATCTCCACGATGTGCGCCAGGTCCCCCATCGTGAGCGGGTCGAACATGACCACCTCATCCAGGCGGTTGAGGAACTCCGGCTTGAAGGCCTGCCTGACCACTCCCATCACCGCCTGGTTCTTCAGGTCGGCGTCCAGGCTCTGGTCGGCCAGGTACTGCGATCCCAGGTTCGAGGTCATGATCAGGATCACGTTGCGGAAGTCGACCGTCCGGCCCTGGCCGTCGGTC
>CAYZBB010000495.1:0-2174 GCA_964476495.1 uncultured Actinomycetes bacterium
TCGTCCTCGCCAACGACGGGGCCAGAGGGCTCCGCTCGCTCACCATCCAACTCACATCAGGAGAATGACCGTGACTGACACCTTGCCGATCGACCCGGCCCCGTGGCCGAAAGCCGCCGAAGTGGTGGAAGGCCACTGGATGCAAGGCGACATGCACGACGGCGACCGGATGTGCCTCGTCGGCGGGCTCGAATCCTGTGGCCTCGCGCCGGGTGAGTGGCTGATCGCCCGTGCGGTCGCCCGTCACCGCGGCCACGGCGAGAGCTGGAACGACCAGCGGAACCGCACCGAGGCCGAGGTGGTCGGCTGGCTGCGGACGGCCGACCCGATCACCGCCGACGAGCTGGCCGACGTGTTCGGCCCGCAGTGGGAGCCGGTGTGCGCGCTGATCCTGCGGGCCGTGACGCTGACCGGCGACGAGGCGCGACGGTTGGACGCCGCACGGGTCGCCGCACGGGTCGGCGTATGGGACGCCGCACGGGTCGCCGCACGGGTCGCCGTATGGGACGCCGTATGGGTCGCCGCACGGGTCGCCGCAGGGGACGCCGTGTTGGACGCCGTATGGGACGCCGTATGGGACGCCGTATGGGACGCCGCACGGGCGCTCGTCGTCCGCGACATGATCGGACAGCACGGGTTCACCCAGGCCCACTACGACGCGCTCACCCGACCGTGGGCGACCGTGATCGGCCCCGCGCATCCTGACGATGCGCCGGTGACGCCATGACCGCCGCCGTCCTCATCGTCATCGCCCTCCTCGTCTGGCCGAGGGTCCACGCGCTGTGGGACGGGATCGGCGCCGCACGCCAGGTCCACCTCGGAGCCATCGCCCGCATGCGCCACGCGCAGGCCACCGGCGCACGCCGCGCCCGCTGGCAGATCGCCGCCCTGGTCCTGCTCGTCTTGGTGGTGCGTGCCCGATGACTGACACGACCGATCTTGTCGTCGAGGTGCGCCGCACCATCGAGCGCGAATCGACCACCTCCTGCTCCGTCTGTGGCGGTCGGCTGATCCGCGCTGAGGCGTGCCATGCGGGCCGCACGTGGCGCCACACGAGGTGCTGTCCCGAGTGCCAGCGGAGGACAGCATGGTGACTGTCAGCACCGACGGCGTCCGCGCCACCCACCGGCTGCCCGTGATCGGAGACGACGACGCTGGGGAGCGATGGTGCCACCACTGCGCTGAGTCGTGGCCCTGCACCGCCGCCATGCTCTGCGACGAGGTCGACCGGCTCCGCGCCGAGATCTCCCGCATGGGCCTCCACTCGCTCGGGTGCGGCGCTGGCGAACACGACGAGTGCGAGGCCACATGACCCGCCGACCGCACCCCGCCGTGTCCATCATCGGCGCCGGCGTCGTCGGCGCATTCGTCGCCGTCCCCGTCTGGCTCGCCGTCGGGCCCCCAGCCGCCGCGCTCACCGCACTCACCGTGTGCGCCGCCTGCCTGCTGGTCGACCGATGACAAACCCACCGAAGAAGAAGGGCTCGGCCTTCGAGACGGCGCTCGTCGACCACATCCGCGCCGCCGGGCTCGACGCCCGACGCGTCGCGCTCAACGGAGCCCACGACCTCGGAGACATCCACGTCATCGACAGCGACGGGGATTTGCACGTCATCGAGGCGAAGAACAGGCGCGGATACGCCGTCGCCGAGGCCGTTGATCAGGCGAAGATCGAAGCGGCGAACGCCGGCTCATTGCTCCCCGTCGCCGTCCTCAAACGCAACGGCATAGGCGACATCGGCCGGTCGTTCGTCGTGCTCGAACTGGACGACTGGCTCGAGCTCATCGGAGGCAACCAGTGACCCGCCAGACGATCGTCACCATCGCCGTGACCGGCCCCGTCGAGGCTCTGGCCCGACCGTGGATCTGGGAGGTCGACGCCGGCCACGGCGACTACCGGACCGGGCTGGCGGCCACCGCCGACGACGCGTGGGCCGAGGCGCGCCGCGCAGCGACCTCACTGACCGGACGGCTCGAAACCGCCGGCCACCAACTCCGCGACGCCATCGGAGGCGACCAGTGACCGGCCGACCCAACGTCCTCCACGCCAAGGAGAGGGCCATCGTGTCCGCACCCGGCCACCTCCCCGGCACCACCATCACCGGGCGGCTCCTCGCCATCCGACGCGGCAACGCCATCATCGTCCTCCCGTCCGGCAAGCACGTGACCCGACC
>CAYZBB010000496.1:0-2167 GCA_964476495.1 uncultured Actinomycetes bacterium
CGCGGCTGGCCCGACCTGTTCGATCAACTGGCTGCGGCGCTGCCCCGGATCACCGAACTCACCTGAGCGGGACGGGTACCCACCGCGATGACCGCGCATGACCGGGTGTCGCCAGCCCCCTCGTCCGGACCAGTGTCCACCCGTCCAGGAGCGGCTGCAATCAGTTGGTAACTGATAGCGACGGGCTGAGAGGCTCGTAGACGGGCGATCGTCGAGGTGGTCGGGTGATTCCCTTCTGGCCCGCAGCGCGGTTGGTGTCATTGTCGGGGCTGTTTGAGCATCCGCGGCATCGCGCTGGTTGTGTGGAGTCGATTGACTGCGGGATTTCGTCTCTGGTGTTCGACTCAGTTTGAGCGCGCGATTTTGAGCCTGCCGGTTAGTGCTACATCTGCAGGTCGTTTTGTTACGCGTGAACCTTCCCGGATCTATCTCAGCGCTAGTTCGTGCGCTGACCTTATAGATCTTGCTTCGCAAGCTTTGGTTATTCTTAGCCTTGTTGTTTCTACTGTAACGATCGCTCCAAACAGATTCCCGCTACGGTTCTGACGCGTTCCTTTTGGCATGCTCTGCTAGATCTACGATTACTGTCACGTTCTGATCCAGCTTTGCCCCAAATTATCCATCGTGGGTTCGCGTATAATCCTACTGGCGATTTGGAGTTTGCTGGAACTCTCTCATTTGAGAACTACTGCTACGACGTTTGCCCGCTGGATCGATGGCGGGACGCTTCTGTCGATAGCCTCTGACCAGGACATATGGTCTCGGTGAGGCCAGCCCTGCGCTACAGGTGGGGCTCATGCGCTGCAGGGGCGAGCCCATGCGACGAGCCTCCCGAGTTGCCTCGTTCGATTGATTTCGACGAATTCAGGCGCATTCGCTTGCGTGCCCGGAGGCCGTGTGCGACAGTTGTCTGAGCCGATCGGCAGCACCCATTCCCGTCTACTCCAGCAAGGGGAGAGCGGGACACCCATCCCTCGTGAAGGAGTATCGAATGGAACCGGCCCATCTTCTCGCCGGCGTGCCTCGCGCCGGTGAGGTGCACATGTCCGCCCACGCAATGGAGCGGATGGCCAGTCTCGGGTTCAGTGCGCAGGAGGTACGAAAGGTCGTGGACAGCCCGTTGGCATCATGGCCTGGCAGCTGGGAACACCCGCAGGGCAGGCGGGTCCTGGAAGGACCCGACATGTTGGTCGTGTTCTGCCCTGCGACCCGCACGGTGATCACGGTGAAGCTGCGCACCAAGCTCACCTACGTGCACGGCGTTCACGACCGGCACCACCTACCGGCCTGCCCGAAGAACGCAGCATGACAGCGCGTCACGACGACTCGACATTCGTGTGTCAGCAAGACCCACCCCGACCCGGCAAGGAGATGCCGCAATGACAACGTCCCCGGATCTACCCCAGATGTACGTCTTGGTCCCCGTGCGCGGCGCGACGCCGAACGAGATCACCGCGAACCTGACGGCGCTGTGGAGCCACGTCGCTCCCGCGGCAACGACCGATCGGATCGATCGCACCGACGACGATGACGGCGTCGCAACCGAGGCTGCCGCAGTGTCGGGAACGGTACGGGTCGTCGAGGCGCAACCCGGGACGACCGGCTGGACTGTTGCTGAAGTTGAGCTTGTTCTTGGCCAGCTGGGTCGATCCGGTGCCTGGTTGCTGGAGAAGGCCCTTCGATCTGCACTGAAGGGTTCGGGTCTGATCTCGCGTGCTGCGATCCTGGAGTCAAGCGAGGATCCGAATCGAACGACGTTGAAGGGGTTCACGCGGCCGATGTCCAGGGTGATCCGGGAGCTGACCGATCGTCACCAGCTGGTGCCCGCGGTACGCCCGGAACTGTTCTCGCCGGTGTACGAGGCGGGCACAGCCATTGCCTACCAAGTGCCTGGGGACCTGCTCGCGGTTTGGCAGTCCGCCGGACCGGCGGCGGCCTGATCGGATCGCTGCCGGATTTGCCTGCCTGCGCCGGCCGTCGTTTGCCCCGCAACGGGCAGCATCCACATCGATATGGCACGGCTCCGCGGAGACTCTTGATGGAACCTGGGCGGAAGGGCCCGGCGGGCACGCCCTCGCCCCTCCCCGGGGCGGGCCCGGGGTGATCCTCAGCCGATGTCGGTGAGTGGTTCGGCGGCGGTCTCGGCGTGGGTGATCAGGGTCAGGAT
>CAYZBB010000497.1:0-2166 GCA_964476495.1 uncultured Actinomycetes bacterium
CGCGCTGACCGTGACCGAGGTGGGCGGGGCGGGCACGACCGCGGACTGCTGCGGCGGCGGCTGCGGCCCGACCGCGGGGGCGACCGTGTTGGACGACGCGGACGCGCCGTTCGGCGCCGGCCTGTACGAACCCGGGCAGACCTCGGACCTGCCGGAGGAGGCGGTGCTGGCCAGCCTGGGCTGCGGCAACCCGCTCGCGGTGGCCGAGCTGCGGGACGGGGAGCGGGTCCTGGACCTGGGTTCGGGCGGCGGGATCGACGTGCTGCTGTCCGCGAAGCGGGTCGGCGCCACGGGTTTCGCCTACGGGTTGGACATGACCGACGAGATGCTCGAGCTGGCCCGGGCCAACGCGGCCAAGGCCGGCGCGAGCAATGTCGAGTTCGTCAAGGGGCACATCGAGGACATCCCGCTGCCCGACGCCGCGGTCGACGTGGTGATCTCCAACTGCGTGATCAACCTGTCCGTCGACAAGCCCGCCGTCCTGCGGGAGATGTTCCGGGTGCTGACCCCGGGCGGCCGGATCGGCATCTCCGACGTGGTCGCCGAGGACCAGCTCACCGCGGCGGACCGGGCCGACCGCGGCTCCTACGTGGGCTGCATCGCCGGCGCCCTGTCCCGGAGCGAGTACCTGGACGGCCTGGCGAAGGCGGGGTTCGTCGACGTCGACGTGACGTTCACCCACGAGGCGGCACCGGGCATGCACGCGGCGATCATCTACGCCACCAAACCGCGATAAGGATGTCCTGACTGTGGGTCTCGGTGAACATCGGCCCGTCGTAGGGTTGAACGAGGTGAGCGGGACGGCGCGGCGCGCGATACTCGTGCCCGACAGCCGTCGACCCGGAGGGGGCGGTCACGTCGCTGTTGACACAGCGGGCCGCGCTGGTCGTGTCCTGACCGCGGCTCCGGGGGGGCTCCGGCGCTCCTTCTCCCCACTCGCTCCGGAAACCAGGGCTCGGCGATCTGGGCTACTCGGAACGCGCGACAGGTGACTCGGGGACCACGAACTGGTAGCCGAAACCACGGATCGATCGGATCCATTCCTCACCGTGCGGTCCTTCGAGGCGACGTCGGATGCGGCCCAGGTGCACGGTCAGCGTGTTGCTGGACCGGACACCGCGTTCTCCCCAGACCGCCTCGAACAGCTCGACCCTGGAGATGATCTCCTCGGGACGTCCGGCGAGGTAGCGCAGCAACAGGTACTCGACGGCCGGCAGCATGGTTTCCTGCCCGTCCAACCACATCCGCGGCGAAGACCCGTCGATGCGCAGCCGGCCGCCGAGTTCCAAGGGCAGCGGCCGGATCGGCAGGTCGTACCCCGCCGGAGGAGTGGCGGACAGCATGCGCAGCAGGTCGTCCGGTTTGAACGGCTGACGGATGATCGCGGTCGCGCCGGCGTCCAGCACCTCGACGCCGAGCGTCGTGTGGTCCTCGTCCAAGCCGACGATGATCGGCAGATCCTTGTCGTCGATGCGGATGGTGCGGACGACCTCGACGGGGGGCAACGCGTCGATGATGGACGCGATGACGACAGCGTCCGGGTGCAGCCGGCCGATGCGTAGCAGCGTCAGGGCCAGGCTCTCGCACACCGTTACCTCGACCGCCTGACCGGCCCAGGCCTGGGCGAGCCGGCGGGCCTCGGCCGCCGGGGCGGCGAGCAGTACCTGGCACCGGCGGGCCGCGTGCCGGTCCCGTCCGGTGAACTCGGCCAGCAACCGGGCCGTCGGGAGCTGATCCGACAGGGTCGCGGTGCTGCGTGTGGCGGCGGTTCGGGTCTTGGTGCTGCGGGTCCTGGTTTGGCTCATTCACATCCCCCCATAGGTCAGCCGAACCTGCCGGTGATGTACGCCTCGGTGCGCGGATCCGATGGCGTGTTGAACAGTGTCGCGGTGCGGTCGACCTCAACCAGAACCCCGGTGCGCTGGCCCTTCTCGTTCACGTTCGCGGTGAAGAACGCGGTCCGCTGGGCCACCCGCGCGGCCTGCTGCATGTTGTGGGTGACGATGATGATCGTGTAGATGGCCGACAGTTCCGCCATCAGATCCTCGATCTTGCCGGTCGCGATTGGGTCGAGGGAGGCGCACGGCTCGTCCATCAGGATGACCTCGGGCTTGGTCGCGATCGCCCGGGCGATGCACAGCCGCTGCTGCTGCCCGCCGGACAGGC
>CAYZBB010000498.1:0-2149 GCA_964476495.1 uncultured Actinomycetes bacterium
GCGGCATGGCCAAGGCCATCGAGGCGGGCATCCCGAAGATGCGCATCGAGGAGGCGGCCGCCCGCACGCAGGCACGCATCGACTCCGGCCAGCAGGCCGTCATCGGCGTCAACACCTACCGGCTGGCCGACGAGGACCCGCTCGACGTGCTCAAGGTCGACAACGCCTCGGTGTACTCCCAGCAGGTCGCGAAGCTCGAGCGGCTGCGCGCCGAGCGCGACCCGCAGGAGGTCGAGCGCGCCCTCGACGCCCTGACGGCCAGCGCCGAGCGTGGCGCCAGCCGCGACGGCTCGCTCGACGGCAACCTGCTCGCCCTGGCCGTCGACGCGGCCCGCGCGAAGGCGACGGTCGGCGAGATCTCCTACGCCCTCGAGAAGGTCTACGGGCGCCACCAGGCCGTCATCCGTACGATCTCCGGTGTGTACCGGACCGAGGCGGGCCAGGGCGGCAACGTGCAGAAGGTCATCGACGCCACCGAGGCGTTCGAGAAGGCCGAGGGTCGCCGTCCCCGCATCCTGGTGGCCAAGATGGGCCAGGACGGGCACGACCGCGGCCAGAAGGTGATCGCCACCGCCTTCGCCGACCTCGGCTTCACCGTCGACGTGGGTCCGCTGTTCCAGACCCCGGAGGAGACCGCCCGGCAGGCCGTGGAGTCGGACGTCCACGTGGTGGGCGTCTCCTCACTGGCGGCCGGTCACCTCACCCTGGTGCCTGCGCTCCGCAAAGCTCTGGACGACCTGGGTCGCCCGGACATGATGATCGTGGTCGGTGGGGTCATCCCGCCGCAGGACTTCGACGAGCTCTACGCCGCCGGGGCCGACGCGATCTACCCCCCGGGAACGGTGATCCCGGAGTCGGCGATCGAGTTGCTCACCAAGCTGCGTGAGCGTCTCGACGCGTCCTGACAGTTTCGAGGGTCGCGTCGTGGGTGAGGATCGGGCACCGTTGTGGCAGGAGTCGAGCGCGACTCCCGGTCGGCAGTACGGTGATGCGGTTCCACCCCGGCGCGATCCTGCTGTCGTCAGGCGTCCCCGCTTCGATCCGCAGGCGCTGGCTGAGCAGGTGCTCACGGGATCCCGAGGGGGCATCGCTCGGGCGATCACCCTCGTGGAGTCCAGCAAGCCCTCCCACCACCAGGTGGCGGCCGACCTCTTGCGGATCCTGCGTCCGTACAGCGGAAAAGCCATCCGAGTGGGGATCACCGGGGTTCCAGGAGCAGGCAAGTCGACCTTCATCGACGCTCTCGGGCGGCGACTGATCGGGGCCGGGCACCGGATCGCCGTGCTGGCGGTGGATCCGACCTCGGCCAAGACCGGGGGTTCCATTCTGGGCGACCGTACCCGGATGGGGGAGCTCGCCCAGTCGGACCGGGCCTTCATCCGTCCCTCGCCGGCCGGCAGCCACCTCGGCGGTGTGGCGCGCACCACACGCGAATCGATGCTGGTGCTGGAGGCCGCCGGCTACGACGTTGTGCTGGTCGAGACCGTCGGTGTGGGCCAGTCCGAGGTCGCCGTTGCAGGGATGGTGGACACCTTCCTGCTGATCGCTCTGGCCCGGGCGGGCGATCAATTGCAGGGCATCAAACGCGGGATCCTCGAGATGGCCGATGTGATCACGGTGAACAAGGCCGACGGCGAGCACGAAGCCGAAGCGAGGGTCACCGCGCGCGAGCTGTCGATCGCCATGAAGCTCATCAACTCCGACCCGACGGCGCCCCGGCCGCCGGTGCTTACCTCGAGTTCGCTCACCGGGAAAGGACTGGACGAGGTGTGGCAGGCCATCGTCGACCACCGGGCCCGGCTGGAGGCGTCCGGCCAGTTGGAGTCTCGACGAGCTCGTCAGCAGCGGGAGTGGCTGTGGGCACTCGTGCAGGGCGAACTGGAGGACGCGCTGCGCACCTCCCCGTCGGTGAGCGCGATCCGTGCAGGCTTGGAAGCCCGCGTTGAGGAGGGCGAGCTCAGCGCCTTGGAGGCGTCGGCGTCGATCCTGGCGGCCTTCGCCAAGGACGTCGGGGCGATCTGGTCTCCCCACGCGAAGAAATCCCACGGCCACGGTCACTGACAGCGCGGGCACCTCGGTCGGCTTGCCCGGCAGGTTGGTCACAGATCGGTATCACCCCTGCTCCGAGGGCTCTTTGCGATCATGTCGG
>CAYZBB010000499.1:0-2142 GCA_964476495.1 uncultured Actinomycetes bacterium
CGCTTGTCGCCTTGTCGGTCACTGCTCCGCCTCCCGCATGTTGCGGACAGCAGCGAGGGCGAGGGACGCGACATCGTGCCAGCGTGCGCCCTTCGCTCCACCGGCAAGGGTCGGAATCGCCCTCCACGCGTCCACGGCGTCCACGATGGCTTGCCAGTCCTCGGGGGACGGGGCAGGGATGGCGGTGGAGTGCGCCCGGGCGCAATTCGGCAGCCCACATGCGCCGACCTTGGCGAACACGTAGCGGTCAGTTGCTGCCATCGGTGGCCTCCCTCGGTCGTACGGCGCGAACCATCAGCGACGGGTCGGGCTGGTTGTCGAGCCAGTCCGACAGGATCAGCGCGGCGAGCAGGTTCCGGCCGACAGCGCGAGCGTGCGCCGCTTCGGTGAGTCGTTCCCCGATGTCGCCGGGGAGCTGGATCGTCGCCTTGTCAGCCATTGGTGGCCTTCCTCGGGACGAACACGAACAGGGGTCGGGTGTCGGGAGGTGGCTGCTCCTCCGGCAGTGCCAGCATGACCCGGAAGTCGGCGTTCGGTTGCCAGTGCGGCGTGATGCCGCCCGGTCCGGTCGGCTGCACCCATTCGCCGCCGTTGAGGTCAGCGAGCGCGTCGGGCGAGTTGCGGAGAGCAGCGACGACGGCGGCGGGCCAGTCGTCGTGGATGCCGGGCCGTAGCGATGCGACCACCCACGCTTGGTAAGCCTCGGTGATGACTTCTTCGGCGGTGGTGGGGGTGTCACTCATCGGTCCCCGCCCAGGTACACCTCGCACTCAGGCAGGTCGAGGGTGAACACCAGCACGCTCGACCCTGGCTCCTTCGGCTCCACCGCCACCACTTCACCGACCGCTAGTCCTTTCGGGCCGCCAGCCCGCACCACGCCCTTGATGTCGGCGGTGAAGCCAGGAGCCGTGGGGATGTGCATGTCGAACTCGACGGTCGCCTTCATCGGTCCTCCCGGGGGACGAAGATGAACAGGGGCAGCACGTCGTCGGGACGTTCCGGGGCGTCGGGTGCATTGACGACGAACCAGTTTCCGCCGCCACCGGGGTCGTCGTCGCTCATGTCCTGCCACCACGGCATCCGACCGTTCGATTCGGGTTGCACCCATTCCCCGCCGTTCAGGTCAGCGAGAGCAGCGGGGGACGAACGGATGAGGGCGGCGAGTTGCTCGGCGTTGGCTCGCGCTTGGCTCCGCATCCCTGCGTGCGGTTCCCACGAATCGTCCGGCACGGTGCCCGAGTTGAGGCACTCGGCAAGGTAGTCGGCTCGGTAGCCGCTCAGGAACCAGCCTTCGATGACTTCTTCGGCGGTGGTGGGGGTGTCACTCATCGGGGGTCCTCCGTCCACCCGGCCGACCGGGCCTGCGTCGCGTGGAACGGGCACGCGACGATGAGCTCGCCCCGCCGCTCGAGCCGCACCTCGGCCGTCGACCGGCACGGCACGAACCGGGTACCGCCACGCATCTTCACCGGCCCCAACCGGTTCGTCAGCTGGCAGCGGATCGGGCCGGCGCAGAACCCGCACGGGGTCCGGCCGTCGCCGGGTGCTGTGCCGATGCCGTGGCAGTAGGGACAAGGTCGGTCGTTGGGCATGTTGTCCTCCTAGCGGGAGCGGTCCCACCACCTTAACATGTGTTCGGGTTCCGGTCGAGTATCCGAACCGGGGTTAGGCGCCCGCTGCTCATGCCGGCCCGTCCGTGAGGTACCGGGCGACCATCTCGGCGCGCCACGCCCACGCCCGACGCTCCCGCAGGAACCGGCGCCGCTCGAGGTCCACGGCGACCAGGTCCGGCCCGAGGACGTACACGGCGCACCGCCAGCCGATTGACCCGCGGCGCACCGACACAGCGACCATACCGTCCGGTGTCCACCGGGACACCACGTCGGACAGCAGGGACGGCGCAGCCCGGGTCATGCCTGCCTCACCCACTTCTCGAACAACGCCACGTCCTCCGGTGGGATTCGCTGCGGGTCGTCCCACTCGGGAGCCGCCAACGTGGCGCCAGGTGCCCGCTCCGTTTCGTCCCACGGGAAGTCCGGAATCCATCGCAGGTAACGCGCCACGATCTGCTGCAGTTCCTCGAGGTCGGTCACGGGTGCCCCGCCAGTTCGATGAGGCGGGCGACGCGCTGCGCCCCGGTGT
>CAYZBB010000500.1:0-2135 GCA_964476495.1 uncultured Actinomycetes bacterium
CGGGGTACGGCTCCCACTCCTGCCCGAGCAGGAAGTCGAGCCGGGGGCTGAACAGTTGGACCTGTTCGGGGGTGCGCTGTGAAGCCGTACTACCAAGACCCGTGGGTGACGCTGTATCTGGGCGATTGCCTGGAGATCGACGCATGGCTCGCCGCTGACGTGCTGGTGACAGACCCGCCATATGGCATCGGGTGGATCTCTGGAAAGTTCGCCGCCTCGAGGGATGTGCGGGCAGCGGCCGAAGCCGCCAGACGGAACGGCGACATAAGCATAACGGGGGACGCCTCAACGGAGGCGCGGGATGCCGTCCTTGCGCTGTGGGGTGGACGCCCAGCGATGGTATTTGGGACGTGGCGGAGCGACCGGCCAACCGGGACGCAACACCGGCTGATCTGGTACAAAGCGAAGACCTATCAAGGCGCACGCGCGTCAACAGCGCCCTGGTTCCCTGCTGACGAAGAAATCTACGTACTGGGCGCGGGCTTCGTCGGCACGCCGGAGCAGAACGTGTATGTCTCGCAGCGGATGATGGCCGCAAGTCACGGCCTTGTCGCTGAGGTTGGGCATCCCACGCCAAAGCCGGTCGGATTGATGTCTTCGCTCATCACCAAGTGCCCCCCCGGTATCATCGCGGACCCGTTCGCCGGTTCGGGCTCCACCCTCGTCGCAGCCAAGGCCCTCGGGCGGAAGTCGATCGGCGTGGAACTTGACGAACGCTACGCGGAAATAGCGGCTAGGCGCCTCAGTCAAGATGTTCTTGACTTTGAGGAGTGGGTGGTAAAATCATGACATGGCACGTTGGGAATCCGCAGAAATCAGATTCGAGAAGCATATTTCAATCTCAGAAGATGGGTGCTGGGAGTGGATCGGTTCTCACTCAGACACTGGATATGGCTGCTTCTATGACGGCAAGGCATACCACGCTCACCGCTACTCATGGATACGCGCAAACGGGCCGATCCCCGATGGGCTGCTCGTACTTCACCGCTGCGACAACCGCTCTTGCGTCAATCCGGCCCACCTGTTCCTCGGTAGCCACCGAGAGAACTCGGTTGACATGGTGCAGAAGGGGCGTAACAGCACCCACGATACGGCCGGAGAGCGTCACGGAGCATCGAAACTCACTGATGCCGCCGTGCGTGAGATCAGGACATCAACCCTCACGGGCCGCGAGTTGGCAGCCAAGTTCGGCGTCAGCGAATCGGCCGTGTCTCTGGTTCGTCGCGGCCGGTCGTGGACTCACGTGGGGTAGACGCGAAATCGCCGCCAAGAGACTCGCGCAGGACGCCCTCGACCTCACCGGGGAGGCGTCATGACAACCCTCAGCCTCAGGGTGAGACACGCCTGCGCCGGGAACGTCCACACCAGCGCGAAACGAGACCCGAAATGAGCGACAAGACCAAGGCCACCATGCCTGAGCAGGAAGTCGAGCCTGGCGAGCAGTTGGACCTGTTCGGGGAGGCGCTGTGAACGCCCCGCTCGCCGCACCGTTCCCCTACTTCGGCGGGAAGCGCCGAGCCGCGCCGATCGTCTGGCAGTCGCTGGGCGACCCCGCCGGATACGTGGAGCCGTTCGCCGGATCTGCCGCCGTCCTACTCGCCCGGCCCAAATTCATCGGACGCCGAACCGAGACGATCAACGACGCCGACGGCTGGCTTGTCAACACCTGGCGGGCGCTGCAACTCTCACCCGCCGAGGTTGCACACCACGCCGCCGGGCCGGTGACTGAAATCGACTACCACGCTCGCCTGGCCTGGCTACAGGAACGCCGAACCCCTGAGCTTGTCTCATGGCTAGAGGCAGACCCCGAGGCGCACGACCCGAAAGCCGCCGCCTGGTGGCTGTACGTGACCGCCTGCGGCATCGGTGACCCGTTCGGACCCGGCCCGTGGCGCGTCATCGACGGACGCCTTCAAGATACGCGCAAACTGCCCCACCTCGGGAACGCAGGGCGGGGCGTCAACCGCAAACTGCCCCACCTCGGGAACGCAGGGCGGGGCGTCAACCGCGCCCTGCCCCACCTCGGGAACGCGGGGCAGGGCGTCAACCGCGAACTGCCCCACCTCGGGGACGCGGGGCAGGGCGTCAACCGCGAACTGCCCCACCTCGGGGACGCGGGGCAGGGCGTCAACCGC
>CAYZBB010000501.1:0-2113 GCA_964476495.1 uncultured Actinomycetes bacterium
CTTGCCCGCCGCCCAACTCGCAATAACGACCCTGCTGATCAGGTGTGGGCGCGAACGGCACCTCGAGGTCGGCCGTCGTGCCATCTCCGCCGGTGAGCGTGACCGCGTGCGGAGCGGCCTCGATGCCGACGTTGCGACTGGCGAACCGGGTGATCCAGCCGGTGAGGCGCTCCGCCCCCACCTCGACGACGGTCCCGCCCCCGGCCGGGACGGGTGAGTGCGTGTAACTGGAGCGGGCAGCACCCCGACCGGCCGAACGGCTACGACGACGTGAGCGGTGCGGCGGCCGCCTGCCTGCCGGTCAGAGTGAGCAAATGGGAACGCATCGGGGCCCGTACTTCCACACCGTCCCCGTAGGCCCACTCGATGTCTGTGGCGACCAGGCGGATACCCTTCGGGGCCGTCCAACGCCGGATCGGGCGCGGCGTAGAGAGCACTCGATCTGCGGCTGCCGCAGCCGCATCGGGTGGCATGGGATGGTCGATAGCCAGCGGAACGCAGACGTCCTGGTTGTGCACCAGGATGTCGATCAGGGGCTCGAGGTCGGTGACGAAGGCGACTCGTCGACGGGAGCCGACGAACCCGCGCAGGATGGCGACGATCTCCCGGTGGGTCAGGGGACTGCGCAGGGCGGTGTCCTTAATGATCGCGTCGTAGCGGAACCCGCCCCGGACCGCGGGCCAAAAGAGGTCGCGCACGCGAGTATGGGCGAACGTGAGATGGGCGCCGACGTCGCGCACCGTCCATCCGGCACAAAGACTCGGCTGCTGCCAGGCCTCTGCTGGCAGCGACTCGAGCAAATCGGCCAGCCATGCCCGCTCTGCGTCGATGTGACGCCACACGGTGTCGCTCTCCACCCCGTGTCACCTGGCTTCATATTAGACAGATTATCTGTCTAATATGACACCGTGCCGGATCGAGGTCAACGGCAGGAGTTGGGCATCTTGCTGTTCATCGCCAACCGGGCGCTCGAGCAGCGAGTGTTCGACGCCCTAGTAGCTGCCGGTGTCACCGACATCACGCTGACCCAGGCTCGCGTGGCAGCCAGGATCGCCCCGCTCGGGTCACGGGTCTCCGAGCTCGCTCAGCAGGCCCGTGTCACCAAGCAGAGCGCGGCCTTCCTGGTCGAGCAGCTCGAGGCCGCGGGTTACGTGGAGCGAGCCCCCGACCCGACCGACGGTCGTGCCCGCCTGGTACGGCTGACGACACGGGCCCTACGCCTCGCACAAGTGGCCGACGCCGAAGTCGAGCGGGTCCTCGCCGAGTGGGCAGACCACGTCGGCGAGGAGCGGCTCCGCCAGATGAACGAGACCCTGCGCGACCTGCGGGAGATCACCGACCCGTGGCGCTGATCGCGCCGCCTCCCAATCGGCACCACTCGCCACCTATCGGGTCGTGCGAACGCCAGCCGGACCCTGATCCTTGCCGCGCCTTTCGTCACGGTTACCCGAATATTCACGATAACGCCCGGTTATCAGTGGTAGCCGCACCTGAACGATCGGGTCGTGAGACCCCGCCAATCGGTGATCTCGACGGCGGCGCCGGTCGCAGCTATGGGGCTCGGCCGATGCGACACTGTGGCCGGCCTGAGTTCCCGTCAGCGCTGGGGTCATTTTTCGTCGGCGGAGAGGAGCCAGGTGACCGGGGAGAGCGTCGACGCCCTGGCCGGTGAGCTGGACCGCGTCCTGGCCGAGCGGCCGGTAGATCCGGTGGCCGCGGCCGCGGTCCTGGAGCGGGCGGTCGCCGCGTGCCGATCGGACCCGGCCGCTGCGGACCGGTGGCACGAGCCCGAGCTGTGGGATGAACTCGTCGACGTCTACGAACAGGTGGGCCGCACCGACGACGCGATCGCGGCGATGCGGTCGGCGATCGCCGCGGGCTGGCGGGGCCGGCCGGACGGACGTTGCCGGATCGCCGAACTGTTGATGCGCGCCGGCCGCGTCGCCGAG
The DNA here is from genome assembly GCA_964476495.1 of uncultured Actinomycetes bacterium. Taxonomy (GTDB): domain Bacteria; phylum Actinomycetota; class Actinomycetes; order Mycobacteriales; family Nakamurellaceae; genus Nakamurella. Next base: position 1,950 of record CAYZBB010000501.1, read on the forward strand.
GCCGGGCCGCTGTGGGACCAGGTGAAGGTGGACACCCCCGACGACGTCTGGCTGTACAACAACGCCGGCCTGGAATACGCCGACGTCGGCGACGACGCCACCGCGCTGACCTGGCTGACCGACGGCCTCGAACTCGCCCTGGCCACCGGCGACCCGGAACACCT
>CAYZBB010000502.1:0-2112 GCA_964476495.1 uncultured Actinomycetes bacterium
TCACCGCACTTCCCAACCCGTTTCAACGGAGCGATGCGGCGCCCATGATTCGCTCACCGGTGGTGCTCACCCGGATCGAGTCCGGCGTGGTCGTCGTGCGACTGATGGCCGACCGCACCCTCGACCGAGGGCACCACGATGATCCGACCGTGCGCGGTCAGCACGTCGACCGGGGCTCCGTAGAGCTCGGTCAGCCCCGCGGAGGTCAGCACATCGTTGGGCGGGCCCAGCCGGAACCGTCCGGCCGCCAAGTAGAGCACCTGGTCCACGTACGGCAGCACCGGGTTGATGTCGTGCGTGACGAACAGCACCGCAGTGCGCCTGAGCCGCCGCTGCCCGTCGATAAGGGCGGCGATGTCCTGCTGGTGCCGCAGGTCCAGCGCCGCGAGCGGTTCATCGCACAGCAGCAGGGGCGGGTCGGCGGCCAGCGCGGCGGCGACCCGCACCCGTTGCAGCTCCCCGCCGGAAAGCATGCTCACCGGGGCATCCCCGAAGTCGGCGGCCCCCACCGAATCCAGCAATTCGTCGACCCGCGCACGCACGGATCGGCCGCCGCCGAGGGAGAAGGGCAGTCCCCAGCGGTGCCCGTCCAGGCCCAGCCGCACCACGTCCCGCGCCTTGATCATGGTCGCCGCATCGATCGCGATCCGCTGGGGCACGTACCCGACATCGGTGCCCCGCCGGCCGAGCGGGCGGCCCATGATCCAGCCCTGGCCGGAGGTCAGCGGGATCTCGCCGAGCACCGCCCGCAGCAGGCTGGACTTGCCCGAGCCGTTGGAGCCGAGGACCGCGACGAACTCGCCGGGTCGGACCGAGAGATTCAGGTCCTGCCACAGCAGGCGATCGCCGAACGCCAGACCGGCGTCCTGCAGGCGCAGCGCCGGGATGTCCGAGGAACCCGAACGCGGCGCCGGGCCGCCCGAGACGTCGTCCTGCGTGTCGGCGACCGCCTGCCCGGTCATCCGCCCAAAGCCTGGCCGAGGGCCTGGACGTTCGCCTTCATCCACGACAGGTAATCCTGCCCCTCCGGCAGGGTTTCGGTGACCGGCACGACGGGGATGCCGGCCGCACCGGCCGCGTCGAGCACGGCCTGTGTCTGCGGTCCGACCGTCTGCTCGTTGTAGACGAGCACGGCGACCTGCTTGTCCGCGAACAACTTCAGGGTCTCGTCCATGACCGCCGCCGGTACATCGGTCTCGTTCTCGATGGCCTCGCTGAACTCTTCGGGGGTGGCGTTCTCCAGACCGGCCGCCTCGATCAGGTACAGCGGAACGGGTTCGGTGATCGCCACCTTGGCGCCGCCGTGGGCGGCCTTGATCTGCTCGACCTGGGTTGTCAGGTCGGCAAGGGACTTGGTGAAGCCCTCTGCATCGGCTCGGTAGGCCTCGGCGCCGGCCGGGTCGATCGTCGACAGGTCCTGCGCCACCGCGTCGGCGACCTTGCCCACCGTCGGGAAGTCGTACCAGACGTGCTCGTTGAGTTCCCCGTCGGTCGCGGTGAACCCGGAGACGTCCACCGCGTTGATCACCGGAACCGTGGCACTCGCGGACGCGATCATGGTCTGCATCCAGTCGTCGTATCCGCCACCGTTCTCCACGATCAACGCGGCCTTGGACAACGCCAGCTGGTCACGCGCGCTCGACTGGAAGGCGTGTGGGTCGGCGCTGGGGTCCGAGATCACCGAGGTGACCTCCACCTGGTCGCCGCCGACCTGCTCGACGACGTCACCCCACACGTTGGTGGAGGCGAGCACCGTGATCGGCCCGGTTCCGCCGGCTCCCGACGACGCCGGGGCATCGGTTCCCGACGAGGCCGGCGCGGAGGCGCTCGCCGAGCCGGACCCGGACTGGGAGGCCCCGCCGGAGCAGGCGGTCAGGGCAAGGGCGAGCGCACCCGCCAGCACCGGCGTCAAGAGGCGGCGCCGAACATTCGACTTGTTAACCGTTCTGATAATCACTCTCGACAGAGTAGTGCATCGGCGGAGTACTGCATCGGCGGGCGCCCGGCAGCGCCGCCCTCCTGGGGATGCTCCGGCGGGTTGCGCTGACCCCAGTCGCACCGAACCGGACAAAACGAGTTCCAAGACGAGTCCTGGAACGGCGGACCGGCCCC
>CAYZBB010000503.1:0-2109 GCA_964476495.1 uncultured Actinomycetes bacterium
ACGATCATGATGTCCGGCCGGCCGAGGTCGGCGAGGGCGTCGCGCAGGGCCGGCACCAGGGTCAGGTGCCCGGCGGCGAGCGAGTTGACGCCGACGATGTGCACGTCGTTGTCGACGGCCTGCTGGGCGACCTCCGCGGGGGTGGAGAACAGCGGGCCGACGTCGACGTCGAAGCCGAGGTCGGAGAAGGCCGAGACGATCACCTTCTGGCCGCGGTCGTGCCCGTCCTGACCCATCTTGGCGACCAGGATCCGGGGCCGCCGTCCCTCGTCCTGCGCGAACTGCTCGGTCGCCTCGAGAACGCGTGCCACCAGGGGCGAGTCGCCCGCCTCGGCACGGTAGACGCCGCTGATCGTGCGGATGTGGGCGGTGTGCCGGCCCCACACCTTCTCCAACGCGTCGGAGATCTCGCCGACCGTGGCCTTGGCGGCGGCGGCGTCGACGGCCAACGCGAGCAGGTTGTGCGACAGGTCGCCGGGCATCGGTTCCGCGCCGGCCGCGGCGGTCAAAGCGGCCAGCGCCGCGTCGACGGTCTGCCGGTCACGTTCGGCCCGGAGCGCGTGGAGCTGGGCGATCTGCGCGGCCCGGACCGCGGTGTTGTCGACCTTGAGCACTTCAAGGGGCTGCTCCTCGTCGACCCGGTACCGGTTCACCCCGATGACCGCCTGCGCCCCGGAGTCGATCCGGGCCTGGGTACGCGCGGCGGCCTCCTCGATGCGCAGCTTGGGGATGCCGGCCTCGATGGCCCTGGCCATGCCGCCGGCGTCCTCGACCTCGCGGATGTGTTGCCAGGCACGGTCGGCCAGGTCGTGGGTCAGCCGCTCAACGTAGTACGAGCCGCCCCACGGGTCGATGAGCGCGGTCGTGCCGGACTCCTGTTGCAGGAGCAGCTGGGTGTTGCGGGCGATCCGCGCGGAAAAGTCGGTGGGCAACGCGATCGCCTCGTCCAGCGCGTTGGTGTGCAGCGACTGGGTGTGACCCTGGGTCGCGGCCATCGCCTCGATACAGGTGCGGGCCACGTTGTTGAACGGATCCTGCGCGGTCAGCGACCACCCGGAGGTCTGCGAATGGGTGCGCAGGGACAGCGATTTCGGATTCGTCGCACCGAGTCCGGCGACCAGCCGGCACCAGATCGCCCGCGCCGCCCGCATCTTGGCGACCTCCATGAAGAAGTTCATGCCGATCGCCCAGAAGAACGACAACCGGGGGGCGAACCGGTCGACGTCCAACCCGGCGGCCACCCCGGTCCGCAGGTATTCCAGCCCGTCCGCCAGGGTGTAGGCAAGCTCCAGGTCCGCGGTCGCCCCGGCCTCCTGCATGTGGTAACCCGAGATCGAGATCGAATTGAACTTGGGCATTCTCGCCGCGGTATAGGCGAAGATGTCCGAGATGATCCGCATCGACGCGGCCGGCGGGTAGATGTAGGTGTTGCGGACCATGAACTCCTTGAGGATGTCGTTCTGGATGGTTCCGGCCAGTTGCTCGGGCGGCACCCCCTGCTCGGCCGCCGCCACGATGTACAGCGCCAGCACCGGCAGCACCGCACCGTTCATCGTCATCGACACGCTGATGTCCCCGAGCGGGATGTGGTCGAACAGCTGCCGCATGTCGTAGATGGAATCGATGGCCACCCCGGCCATCCCGACATCTCCGGCCACCCGCGGGTGGTCGGAGTCGTAGCCGCGGTGGGTGGCCAGGTCGAACGCCACCGACAGCCCCTTCTGCCCGGCCGCGAGATTGCGCCGGTAGAAGGCGTTCGACTCCTTGGCAGTGGAGAAACCCGCGTACTGGCGGATCGTCCACGGCTGGGTGGTGTACATCGTCGGGTACGGGCCGCGGAGGAACGGCGGCAGCCCAGGGTAGCTGTTCAACGCATCAACGCCGGCGAGATCCTCTGATCTGTAATGGTTCTTGATCCGGATGCCCTCCGGTGAGAGCCGGCCACCCCCGCTCTCGGGCTGCCGGGTCGGGACGCCTGACGGGTCGACCAGAGGCAGCGCGGCGAAGCTCCTGGGCACACTCATCCCAGAACCTCCTCGCCGGCCAGCTTCGCGCGGATCCGATGCAGGAACTCGACCACGTCCTGACCGGCCGCGACGTGGTCGTCGA
>CAYZBB010000504.1:0-2107 GCA_964476495.1 uncultured Actinomycetes bacterium
GAGTAGCCTGATCGGGACATCGCGACTGCCCCACCCTGGAGAGGCAATGACCATCCTGGAGCGCATCAACGCAACCTCGGACGCCGTGCAGCTCCGCGGGCTGCTCGCCGAACTGCTGACCGCCCACGAGCGCGAGATCGGCGAGATGAAGGCGCAGCAGCGCGTCGCGGCCGACGTGGCCGAGCGGACCGACAAGATGCTGGCGGAGTTCCGCGTCGCCGACGCCAAGGCGCGTGAGGCGCAGGTCGCCGCCGCCATGGAGCGCAAGATCGACGGCCCCGAGGCCGAGCTGCGCGACTTCGCCAAAAGCGATGGCACCGTGCGGATGGTCGGGGAGGAGTCTCCCACCGAGCTCTACCAGCCGGGCCTCCTGGACACCCGCCGCGTGTCGGGCGAGTGGCACGCCGAGATGCGGCGCCTGTGGTCGATCCGCAGCGTGGCGCGCGCCCAGCTCAAGCGCACCCCGAAGATCGACGCCGCCCTGCACAAGCACGCGCTCAAGGGCCCGCGCGAGTTCCGCAGCGCCTTCGAGTCGGACACCTTCAAGCGCAGCATCTTCGACGGCACCACCGCCGCGCAGGGCTCCGAGTGGGTGCCCTCCGAGGGCATCGTCCCCGACGTGGATCTGGCCGTCATGCTGCTGTCCGACCAGCGCATCGGCCGCATCTTCCGCACGATCGAGATGACCAGCGCGGCGATGAACATCCCCCTGGTGCTGACCGGCGGCACGCCCTACCTCCAGGGTGACATGACCGTGGACCCGGCCGTGTTCACGCCCTCGCTGCCGCAGACCGGCGAGGCCGCGATCACCCCGGCCAACATGGCCGTGAACTACCCGATCGGCCTCAACGCCTCCGAGGACAGCATCGTGGACGTGTGGCCGCTGTTCGCGCGCGTCATGACCGAGGACCTGGTGGACGGCGAGGAGGACGCCATCATCAGCGGCGACACCGCCGCCACGCACCAGGACACCGGCCTGTCGACCTGGAACATCGGCGGGCGCTGGTCGGCCGCGTCCGGCGCCTACGGCGGCCCTGGCGACCACCGGAAGGCGTGGATCGGCCTGCGCGCGCGCGCCTTCGACATCTCCAACACCGCCGACGGGTCGAGCATCCAGACCTTCGACGGTGCGATGAGCCTGCGGGCCAGGCTCGCCGTCGGCCACTCGGCCGCGTACATCACGGGCGAAGCCTACATGTACAAGAAGATGGCGACCTTCGATGAGGTGCAGACCTCCCTGTCCACCGTCAGCCGTGTGGCGGACGGACGGGTGGCGAGCCTCATGGACGAGCCGGTCTACCTGAGCAAGTTCATGGCCGCCGACCAGGCCGCCACCGGCCTCTACACCGGCTCCGGCGCCTACGCCTCGATGATCTGCGCCGCCCCCAGCCGCTTCGCCCGCTTCCGCCGGCGCGGCGCGATGGTCGAGATCACCCGCGAGGCGCCCCGCGGCGTCGCCTACATGACCGCGACCTACCGCGGCACCTTCAAGCCGGTCGACAAGAGCACCGCCCTGAACGTCGCCCTCCACTACAAGCTCCTCGGCTGATCGGAGATCACATGGCCTACGCTGACTACATCCCGCTTCAGGTGCGTGTGACCGCCGCCAGCAACACGGCGGGCCTGGGCTACGCCACGCTCCCCACCGGCCTTAGCGGCAAGTACCAGCTCGTGAGCGTGGACCGCGTGTCCATCGTCGCGATCACCGCCAGCGACACCGACTATCGCACCTTCACCGTCTACGGCGTGGACAAGACCACGGCGCAGGCGTCGCGGGTGACCACCGTGGCCGGCGGGTCGACCGTGGCCGGCACGCCCGAGAGCCTGGCCGTGACCGGTGGAGCGAACGCCATCTTCGAGCCCGGTGACGCCCTGTACGTCGCTGGCGCCGAGGCCGGCACCGGCCCCGCGTGCGACGAGGTGTTCGACTGCCTCCTGAAGAAGATCCGCGGCTGATGCGGCTGCGCTTCGTCGGCTTCGCGCACACGGCAGGCTATACCGGCGCCTCCGGCCGGTGGATGCCCGGCGATGTGCGTGAGGTGGACGATGCGACGGGCGCCGGCCTGCTTCGCGACTTCCCGGGGTGCTTCGAGCTGGTCGAGCCCCC
>CAYZBB010000505.1:0-2107 GCA_964476495.1 uncultured Actinomycetes bacterium
CGGCAACTCGTCGCCGACGGCGACGAGATCGGCAATCACACCCGTGACCACACGACCCTGGCCACGCTGTCTGAATCGTCCCGGGTTTGATGCACACCTTCCTGGTTGGGAAGGATGGCGTGATGTCCAGCAGGTACGACGCGGAGACCAAGGCGAGGGCGGTGCGGCTGGTCCGCGAGCACGTCGGTGACTACGACTCGGAGTGGGCGGCGATCACTGCGGTCGCGGGCCGGCTCGGGATGAGCGCGGAGACACTGCGCAAGTGGATCCGGCAGGCCGCGGTGGATGCGGGCGAGGCGCCGGGGGTGTCCTCGGACGCTGCGGCGCAGATCCGCGAGCTCAAGCGGAAGAACGCCGAGCTCGAGCAGACCGTTGAAATACTCAAGGCAGCAACGTCTTTCTTCGTGCGGGAGTGCGACCCGCGACATCGCTGATCTGCCGATTCATCGCCGAGCACAGGGCCAGGTTCGGGGTCGTACCGATCTGCCGGGCGTTACGCGCCCAGGGCTGCCAGATCGCCCCGCGCACGTACTGGGCCTGGGCTCGGCGGGCACCGTCCCGCCGGGCTCTGTCGGATCTGGTGCTGACCGAAGTGCTGGCCGGCTACTACCAGCCGGACGAGCACGGCCGGCGGCCGCCGGAGTCGTTGTACGGGTCGTTGAAGATGTGGGCGCACCTGCAACGACAGGGCATCACCGTGGCCAGGTGCACGGTCGAGCGGCTCATGCGGTCCAACGGGTGGTCCGGTGTCACCCGGGCCAAGCGGGTCCGCACCACCGTGGCCGATCCGGCCGCGGGTCGGGCCCCGGACCTGGTCGATAGGCAGTTCCGGGTACCGGCGCCGAACGAGCTGCTGGTCGCCGACTTCACCTACGTCCCGCTGCGGACCGGTGCCTTCGCGTACACCGCGTTCGCGATCGACGCCTACGCCGGCACGATCGTGGGGTGGCAGTGCTCGATGTCCAAGGCCACCACCCTGGTCACCCGGACCATCGCGCAGGCCGCCCGCACCCGCGCCCAGCAAGGACATCGGCTCTTGGGCAACACGATCCACCACTCGGACGCCGGAAGCCAGTACACCTCGATCCACTTCACCGAAGCGGTCGAGCTGCACGGGATGCGACCCTCGATAGGCAGCGTCGGCGACGCGTTCGACAACGCCCTGGCCGAGACGACGATCGGGCTGTATAAGACCGAATGCACCCGGTCGGGGTCGCCGTTCCGCAACGGCCCGTTCGAGCGGCTCGGGGACGTCGAGGACGCGACCAGCCGCTGGGTGTCCTGGTACAACACCCAGCGGCTCATGCACCGCCTCGGCCGGCGCCCGCCGGCTGAACACGAAGCCGACTACTACGCTCAACTCGGTGCCGACCAACCGGTCGCACACACGTAACGAGGTGTGCATCAAACCCGGGGTAGTTCACTGGTCCTTTCCATCCACAGCAAGAGCGTGGTGTGGGTGCTTACAGATCGCAGACTCTCATACCCCAACCGACCGCCCAAGGACGACGCCGTAAAGCTCTTGACTCTTGAGACAAACGACGGAGTGGGCATTCTGGCCTATGCTGGACTGGGGGCGACCCCACGAGGCCGGCAGCCGTCGGACTGGATGCGCGCCGTTCTTCGCGGACGTCCCGGCAATCTTACATTCGAAGAGGCACTCGGCGTACTTGCCGGCGCCACCAATCGCGAACTGCCAAAATTCCTAGCTGGGATGCCCGGAAACGCTCATTTCATTCTTGTTCCGGCGTTCGTTAACTCCATCGGGGCCAGGCTCTATAGTATTGACAACCATGTCGAACCAACTTCTGGTAAGCATTCCTATCGCTTCACGAGCCATCAGCGTGACGCTCTTCCAACTTCGCCTAGCCCGCAGATCGGACTTGCAGGAACCGGTGGGCTTTTCCTGAGCCGATGTCCCGAATCGTGGGAGCTTAGGCTGAAGTCAATCGTGAAGGCAAATGATGGCGGCGTGGCGAGTGACATGGCGGTAGCTCGCGAATTGGCTCGTATCAATACTCTAGTGCACCGAAATGTGCCATCGGTCGGTCCCCGAAGTATCGTTGTCTGGCGCAAAAGGAAGGACCTGGGACCGAATTCCGGCGGC
>CAYZBB010000506.1:0-2100 GCA_964476495.1 uncultured Actinomycetes bacterium
CCGGGCACTTCGTCAAGATGGTGCACAACGGCATCGAGTACGCCGACATGCAGCTGATCGCCGAGGCCTACGACCTGCTGCGCCGCGGCGCCGGTCTGGATCCGGCGCGCATCGCGGAGATCTTCGACGAGTGGAACTCCGGCGACTTGGACTCGTTCCTGATCGAGATCACCGCCCAGGTGCTGGCCCAGGTGGACGCCTCGACGGGGGCGCCGTTCGTGGACATTGTCAAGGACGCGGCCGGGATGAAGGGCACCGGCACGTGGACCGTGCAGACGGCCCTTGACCTGGGCATCCCGGTGTCCGGGATCGCGGAGGCCGTCTTCGCCCGAGGACTGTCCTCCCAGACGAAGCAGCGGACCGCGGCGGCCGGGGCCTTGCCGGGGCCGAGCCCGACCCCGCCGGCGGACGTCGACGCGTTCGTGGAGGACGTTCGGCAGGCGTTGTACGCGTCGAAGATCGTGGCCTACGCGCAGGGGTTGGACGAGATCCACGCCGGTGCGGCGGAGTACGGATGGGACATCAACGTGGGTGCCGTCGCCCGGATCTGGCGGGGTGGGTGCATCATCAGGGCGAAGTTCCTGAACCGGATCACCGATGCCTACGACCTTTCCGACAGGTCGCAGATCCCGGCGTCGCTGTTGCTGGCGCCCTACTTCACGCAGGCGATCACCGTAGCCCAGGACGCGTGGCGCAGGGTTGCCGGCTATGCCGCCGCCAACGGGATCCCGACCCCCGGATTCGCCGCCGCCCTGGCCTACTACGACGGCCTGCGCTCCGAGCGGCTGCCCGCCGCCCTGATCCAGGGACAACGCGACTACTTCGGCGCCCACACCTACCAACGCACCGACGGGTCCGGCACCTATCACACCCTGTGGTCCGGCGACCGCACCGAGGTCCAGACCGCCTGAGCGTGCGGCGGGACCGAACGGAACGGCCCGTCGGTCGACGCTAGGGTGGTCGGAATGAGCACGACCGTCCTGACCGCGGTGGCCTGGCCGTACGCCAACGGGCCCCGCCACATCGGCCATGTGTCCGGATTCGGGGTTCCCGCCGACGTCTTCTCCCGGTACCAGCGGATGGCCGGGAACGACGTGCTGATGGTCTCCGGCACCGACGAGCACGGCACCCCGATCCTGGTGCAGGCGGACCAGGAGGGGGTGAGTGCGCGCGAACTCGCCGACCGATACAACAAGGTGATCGTGCAGGATCTGCAGGGTCTTGGCCTGAGCTACGACCTGTTCACCCGGACCTCGACCCGCAACCACTACTCAGTGGTCCAGGAGCTGTTCCGCACGGTGCACCGCAACGGGTACTTCGTCCCGCAGACCACGATGTCCGCCATCTCGCCGTCCACCGGACGGACGCTGCCCGACCGTTACATCGAGGGCACCTGCCCCATCTGCGGTTACGACGGGGCGCGCGGCGACCAGTGCGACAACTGTGGCAACCAACTCGATCCCATCGACCTGATCAATCCGCGGTCCCGGATCAATGGCGAGACACCGATTTTCACCGAGTCCGAGCACTACTTCCTGGATCTGCCGGCCCTGGCCGACGCGCTGGGGGCGTGGCTGCGCACCCGCACCGACTGGCGGCCGAACGTGCTGCGATTCTCGCTGAACCTGCTTGACGATCTCAAGCCGCGTGCGATGACGCGCGACATCGACTGGGGCATCCCGGTTCCGCTGGACGGCTGGCGGGATCGCCCGGACAAGAAGCTGTACGTCTGGTTCGATGCGGTCATCGGTTACCTGTCCGCGTCCATCGAATGGGCCCGCAGGTTCGGGAGCAATGGCCGACCGGATCCGGATGCCTGGCAGCGGTGGTGGCACGGCGGTGCAGACGCGCCTGCTCGTGCTTACTATTTCATGGGCAAGGACAACATCACCTTCCACTCGCAGATCTGGCCGGCCGAGCTGCTGGCCTACGACGGCCGCGGGTCGCACGGTGGGACGTCCGGTACCTTCGGCGCGCTGAACCTGCCGACCGAGGTGGTGTCCAGCGAGTTCCTGACGATGAGCGGCTCGAAGTTTTCGACGTCCCGGCGCACCGTCATCTACGTCGGCGATTTCCTGCGCGAGTTCGGGCCGGACCCGC
>CAYZBB010000507.1:0-2099 GCA_964476495.1 uncultured Actinomycetes bacterium
GGCGACGCAGGCCAGGGCGTCAACCGTGAGCTGCCCCACCTCGGCGACGCAGGCCGGGGCGTCAACCGTGAGCTGCCCCACCTCGGCGACGCAGGCCAGGGCGTCAACCGTGAGCTGCCCCACCTCGGCGACGCAGGCCAGGGCGATAAGGCTCAGGCAACGCAGGCCGGGGCGTCAACCGTGAGCTGCCCCACCTCGGCAACGCAGCAACGCCTCGCCGCCTACCTCGCCGGCCTATCCCGACGGTTTGAGCGGGTCCGCATCACCTGCGGCGACTGGCGGCGCGTCCTGACACCATCCGTCACCCGCAGCGGCACAGGCGGCGACGGCGGCCGCGCCATCTTCCTCGACCCGCCCTACAGCACCAGCGGCGACCTCTACAGCCATGGCGACGACACGATCAGTGCCGACGTCCGCGACTGGTGCTTATCCCGCGACGCCCGCGGTCTCCGGATCGTCCTCTGCGGCTACGACACCGAGCACGACGCCCTGCTCGACCACGGCTGGACCGTCGCCGAAGGCAGGGCTGGCGGAGGCGCCGGGTACAGCAAGCGAGCCGACAACGGCCGCCGTGAGCGGCTGTGGCTGTCCCCCGGCTGCCACCTCGCCCAGGACGTCCTCGATTTCGACGGAGGCGGTGCAGCGTGAAGCCCGCCATCTTCCGCGACCTGCACGACCTGACCGGCAGCCTCGCAATCACCGGCATTCGAAGAGAAGGAGGGCTGAGCCATTTCGCTCAACGATCGATTTTCAGACGCCGCCCGCGTCGTCAGCGCGCAACCATCCGGCCTCGTAACCCTGCCCGCGAAGGACGTCGCCCAAGCCCTGTGGGAGGCTGCTGACGGCTGCCAATGGCCATGGCGACTCATCGACTGGGTACGTGACACCGCCCGGCACGCCAGCCCGTCCACATGGTCTCAGACCTGCTGGGATGCCGCTGTCCCCACCGACGAGTGGGCCGAGCACATCCGGTACGACGACGACCCGCTGCACATCCAGCCGCCACACGAGGACTGCGACCAGACCGACTGTGCCTGCCCGTGTCATCCCTGGGGCCGGCCCGCACGATCCGTCGACTATCAGCTCGGCGCGCTGGAGGCCATCGCCGCGATCCGCGCCGAGCGACCCAACCACGAGGACGGCTGTCGTCGGACGCGCCCGCTCGGGTTGGGCTGCACCTGCCTGATCGGCATCCTCGACGCGGTCGCCGCCGACTACCAGGAGGTCGACCAGTGAGGGCAATCACCGTGCGTCAGCCGTATGCCTGGGCCATCATCCACGGTGGCAAGGACGTAGAGAACCGGACACGAGTCATTGTCGGCGACTACCGCGGTCCGCTCCTGATCCACGCCGCCAAAGCGCTCGCCGATGAGAGTGATGACCGCCTCGTGGAGGCAGCCGCCGAGCGCCTCTCTCGTGCCCGGGATGCGCACGCCGGGACGCTCGGGTGGCGCGGCGCCATAGTCGGAATCGTTGATCTGATCGACGTTCACCCCGCCACGCGGTGCGCAGGCATCCACGGTGAGCACTGCTCACCGTGGGCGCAGGCCGACGTCAAGCACCTCGTGCTGGCCAACCCGCGCCCGCTGGCCCCGATCCCATTCCGCGGCCGTCTGGGCATGTGGATGTTCCCGGACGAGCTACTGCCCGAGGGGGTGGCGTGATGAAGCACCCCCTCGCGCACCGCTCAGGCCTGTCGATGATCGGCCACATGCTCGCCGCCTATGAGACGTGGAGCACGCTCACGAAAGCCCAGAGAGCCGCCCTGGAAGCCGGGGAAGGACGTCCCGCCGTGATCCAGCGGCTCACCAACCGCGGCCTGTGGAAGGACGGGAAGCCGTCGCTGTGGGCCGAGTTCGTGGTGGCCTCCCGCCGCAAGGAAGGGCTGGATCGGTGGACGGTGGACGACGCCGGCCACCTGTACCGGATCGAGGCGGTGGGCGATGCCTGACCACACCTGCATCCTGCATCTGGCCGGCGACCGTCTCTGCTACAAGGGATGCGGCTGCCGCTGCGACGACTGCACCGAGATGCACCGCTGGATCTACCGAGGACCAAGACCGGCCGCCCCCGAGCTGTACCTGCAAGACCTGTCAGCA
>CAYZBB010000508.1:0-2093 GCA_964476495.1 uncultured Actinomycetes bacterium
AGCGGCGAACGACCACGCCAAGCGCAAGGCCAAGCGCAAGCGCCAGCGGTCCAGTGCCCGGCGCAACCGGGCAAGCGCGAAGCGCAAGGGTTAGTCTCCGCACATGGCGCGCCCAGAGTCCCGTCGTGCCGTCACTGCGGCGGCGTCGATCGTCAACCTCTCCGAGCCGATCGTCGTCGAGATGCAGAAGGCGGCCCGACGCCCATGGCAGGACGTCGCCTGGGACTACTACCGGACGATGCCCGAGGTCCGCTACCCGGCGAACTGGAAGGGCAACGCCCTGTCCCGGTTCGTGCTGCGCGTCGGTGTCCGCGACCCCGAGGACCGCACCGCCCCCGCCACCATCCCCGAGATCGGCGACAGGCGGCGCACCGACCTCGTGCGTGCCGCCGAGGAGATCGTCGCCTCCCTCGAAGGTCCCCAAGGCGGCGGGCCCGAGATCCTCAAGCGGTACTCGATCAACATGGACACCGCCGCCGACGGGTGGCTGATCGGGACCGACGTCGCCGAGGGCATGACCGACTGGGAGTTCGTGTCGATCCGCGAGCTCGTGTTCGCCCGCCACGACGGCAAAATGCAGGCGTACCGGGACCCGGTCGGCGACGGCGCCGTGGACACCTCCAACCCGGCGCTGCGGGTCGCCCCCGACTACTCGCGTCGGTTCTGGATCTCTCACCCCGAGCGGTCCCAGCAGGCCGACGGAGCGCTCGAGGCCCTGCGCGACGACTGCGAACGGCTCAAGGCGCTCAACGAGTCGATCACTGCCCGCATCGTGTCGCGCCTCGCCACCGCTGGCCTGCTGTTCATCCCGAACTCGGTGACGCTGCCGATCAAGCCCGAGAACGCATCCGAGCAGGCCGAGTTGGCCGAGGACCCGTTCATCCGCCAGCTCATCGCCTACTTCGAGGCGACCCTGACGAACCGGGGCACCGCTGCGGGGTCGCTGCCGATCCTGCTGCGCGGCCCCGACGACATGGGCGAGAAGATCAAGCACATCACCCTCGACCGCACCATCGACAAGACCGAGATGGCGCTCCGGTCCGAACTGCGCGAGACGATCGTCCGCGGCCAAGACCTCCCCGACGAAGTGCAGACCGGTCTCGGCGACGCCTCCCACTGGTCGGCCTGGTCGGTCATGGACTCGGCGGTCCAGAACCACCTACAGCCCGCGGCCAACCGCTTCGCCGACGGGCTCACCCGGGTGTACCTGTGGCCCGCCATCGACGAGATGTTCCCCGACCTGTCGCTCGCCGAACGGCGCTCCGTGGTGGTTGTGGCCGACGGGTCCGGGGCGGTGTCGAAGCCGAACGCTGCCGAGGATGGACGTCAGCTTCACGACCGCATCACGATCTCCGACGCCGCCCTGCGCGAACGCGGTGGGGCGATCGAAGCCGAAGCCCCTTCCGAGGAGGAGGCGGTCCGCATCCTCGGGCGCCAGATGAAGGACCCGTACCTCGCCACGTTCGAGCAGGAAGTCGCCAAGCGGATCGACTGGGACAAGGTCGGCAAGGGCAACGCCGAGGGCGCCCCCGGCGTCGGAGGCACCCCGCCGTCGCGCCGCCCGGCCGACTCGTCCGACGGGCCGGGCAACCCCGGGGACCGGGCCAAGCGCGACGCCAAGAAGTAGCGTCAAGGCGACTTCCCGGTAGGGACGTGGCATGATGCGCGGCACGCCATTGAGGAGAAGATCATGAAGCGCTTTGGCGAGCACGCCAAGACCGCCCCCAAGAACATGCTCACCGCCGTGCGGTTCGAGTTGGTCCGGCTGAATGAGCGCACGCCTGACGGTCGCCTGATCCAGGACCCCGGCTTCGGCGTCCGCGATCTCCCACTGTCGTTCTCCGCGATGCACACGACCGGCCACGGCCACGGCGAGGCCCTCATCGACGGCTCCCTCGACGAGGTCACCGTCGAGGACGACGGCCGCGTCTGGGGTATGGGATGGCTCCTCGACACCCCCCACGCCCGCCTCACCGGCAAGATGATCCAGGCCGGCGCCCTCAAGGGCAACTCCATCGAGTTGTCCGTCAAGGCCGTGAAGGTCGACTTCGACATGGACGCCATGAAGATGCTCGTCGACTTCACCGAGGCCG
>CAYZBB010000509.1:0-2092 GCA_964476495.1 uncultured Actinomycetes bacterium
GCGTTGTCGTCGGTACCGGAGCCCCGAGGGTCGGCCATGCCGACGAACAGCAGCTGGTCGCTGTCGTCCCCGATCGGGTCGGGTCCGTCGACGACCAGCACATCGGCCAGGCCCTCACGGTCGGCCAGCTGCACCAGCAGCGCGTCAACCAGGTCGGGGACGATCGAGACGCTGGCCATCAGCCCGCACCGCCCAGCCACAGCAGGTGGTCACGCCCGATGTCGAGCGCGGCCGCCGGGGTCAGGAAGTGCGTCTGCGTCAGGTCTCCCGCCGCCGACGCGTCGATCTGATTGCGCCTGGTCACCCGCAGGTACTGGTGCCCGATCAGCTTCGCCATCGATCGCGCCCAGACGGGGGCGGTGGCGCCGTCCGGGGTGTCGTCGTAGTAGCCGGTGCGGTAGGACACCAGCAGGTCGGTGCTGATCGCAGCACCATCACGCCGAGCCAGCACCTGGCCGTCGACGCGGAAGTCCGAGAGGGTCAAGGCGACACCGTCGACGGTGGTCACCGCGACGAGGGCAGCGGATGCACCCTGCGCCATCGGGCGGTACTTCAGGCATGCCCGGTCCGAGCCGGCCACCTCGGCGAACTCGTCGGTGACGGCGACCCACGGGATGGGGCCGCAGAGCCGCTCGACCTCGGCGCAGGCGATCTCGACGGCCTCCTCGATCCGCAGCTGGTCGCCGGGCTGCTTGGCGCCGGCGGCGGTGCGCAGGTCGTCGGCGGTGATCCACGCCATCGGGGCCTCCTAAGCCGGAGGCC
Organism: uncultured Actinomycetes bacterium; assembly: GCA_964476495.1. GTDB lineage: Bacteria > Actinomycetota > Actinomycetes > Mycobacteriales > Nakamurellaceae > Nakamurella. The sequence continues at coordinate 763 of CAYZBB010000509.1, forward strand.
GGGGCCACCCTCGTGAGGCGGCCCCGGCCGGTTGGGGGTTGCGGGTCAGGCGGTCGGCGTGGTCTTGAACGACTTGAACGCGCCCGCGTCCTGCATCGTCCCGTCCCAGCGGTCGAAGGCGATGAAGCCGACCTGGCCGAGCTCGGCGTAGCGCTCGGAGAGCCGCAGCAGCATCGCGGACCCGGTCACGTTCCGGATGACGTAGGCCGCCCGGATGTCGCCGTAGCCGAGCGACAGGCTGTTCTGCGCCAGGGTGGCCATGTCGTTGTTCACGACGACCGGGCGCCCGATCAGCAGGTCGGGGGTGCCGGCCTGGAGCGACGGCTGCCAGATCGGCTGGCCGGTGCTGTCCTTGATCTTCCGGATGACCTTCCGCACGCTCTGGTGCATCATCCACTTGGCGTTCGGGCTGTTGCCGTACGCCGGGTCGAGCGACTCCTGCAGGTCGACCAGGTCGTCGTAGGCGACGCCCTTCGTGGTGGCGATCGAGCCGGAGCCGGTCACGCCGATGGTCGCGGAGACCATGATCCCGTCGGGGGTCGTGGTGCCGGCACCGACCGTGAACTTCGAGGAGAGGATGCGGCCGATCCGCTCGCCGAGCCTGCGGGCCAGCCACTCCTCGGAGACCGTCGAGTCCTGCAGGAACGGCAGGGACGCCTTCACCATCTTGCTGGAGAAGAGGTAGGCGTCGAGCTGGGCCTGGCCGAACGTGATGTCCTGGTAGGCGACCTCGGTGTTCTCACCGACCTGCTCGCCCACGTTGGCCGTGTCGTCGTTCGTCGGCCACGGCAGGGTGACGCCGGACTCGGTCGAGATGAACTCCGCCTCGGTGAGCATCTCGCCGTAGGCCTTCATGGTCTCGACCATGATCGCCCGGAAGGCCGGGGGCACGGTGTAGCCGCCGATGCTGCCGGAGCCGACGCCCAGGGCGGCGTTCTTGATCTCCTGCCGGCGGACCGCCATGAGCTTGCGGCTGTCGGTGGACATGTCGGAGATGCCGACCCTCATGAACTCGTTGAAGGCCTCGGCGTACTCGTCGTCGTCGGTCCTGTCCTTCGGCTGGGCGTCGCTCAGCCCGCCGGGCAGGTCGACGATCTTGTCGAGCTTGGCGTCCAGCGCGGACTCCTTCTCCAGCCGCTCGACGCGGGCGCCGATGCTGTCGAGGTCCTTCTCCATCTTCTCGTAGGAGGTCTTCTCCTCGGCGGTGAAGTCGCGGTCGGCGGCCTCGGCGAGGTTGGTGAGAGCCTTCATCTGCTCCCAGATGTTCGCCCGCTGTGCGCGGAGCGCGGTGGTGCTTGCCACGGTCATTCCTTTCCGCCCATGCGGGCTT
>CAYZBB010000510.1:0-2081 GCA_964476495.1 uncultured Actinomycetes bacterium
GGCTGACCGAGGCCACCCTGCTCGCGGTCCAGGCCGAGTCGCAGCGCGCGGTGCGCAAGCACGGCACCGACCGAACTCCGCTCTCGCTCACCCAGGACGACAGCCACAAGCTGGCCATCCTCGGTGAGGAGTACGGCGAGGTCTGCCGGGCGCTGACCTACGACAACGACCAGGGCCTTGAGCACCTGATGGAAGAGCTGATCCAGGTCGCCTCGGTGGCCGCTTGCTGGGCTCAGGCCGTCGGTGCGAGGATCGCCCGCACCGGCCTGGAAGCCTCGGGCGCGTTATTCTCAGAGACATGAACGAGGCACCCTCCCGCTCCCGCTCGCAGCTTGACGCCGTCTACTCGGCCCTGCCGGCAGACAAGGACGTCGGCCTGGCCGACCTCGTGAACGCGGTCGAGCCACTCGAGCGGGAGCGGGTGCGGGTCGCCCTGGCAGCTGCCCGGGCCGGTGGTGTCGCGCACGGCCAGAACGGCCGGTGGTCGCGCAGCACGTGCACCCGTACACACTTCAGGGACCGGGTTGTTGTCGGTGCGCTCCTCGGGCGCGAACTGACGTTTGAGCAGCTCTTGGAGGTTGTTCCGGTCTCCCGGCCGCAGCTGTACACGTCGCTAGCGCGCTTGCAGCTGACCGAGGTCAAGGTCCTGCGTGACGGCTCGAGGACGCCCCGCTACTCGGTGTGAGCGAGCGGTGACGGCGGCTGTACCACGGGACGAAACCCGACGTGGTGCGCGATGCTGCGCAGCGTCTCGCTCTGCCAGTCGAGGACCGGCCCGAGCGCCTTGACGTGCGCCTCGATGGTTGTGACCCGGGCAACCAGCGTGGGGTCCCCGGCCGCCCGATGGTTGACGGACACGTTGACCTCCTCAACTCCCTTCTCGATGCGCTCGAGCCGGTCGTGGAGCTGCGTAAGGTCCATCGTCGCCTGGACCGGCCCGGCCTTGACGGACATGGACTGGATCTTGTTGCGCCAGATGAGCACGCCCACAACCAGCAACGCGAGGACCACGATGGCGCCCCACATGAACTCGGTACGTCCGCTCGCGAGCACGTCATGCCGCCTTGAGGTGGCCGGCGAAGTACGCGGCGGTGATCTTGGTCAGGGCCGGGTAGACGTCGTTTGGGACCTTCCCAACGAGGTAGTAGTCCGCGAGGCGGCTGGCGTCCCAGGCGACCGGGGTCCTGGGCAGTGAACCGTCATCCTGCAGACGCTGCCGCTGACCGGGCGAGTCGATCCAGGTGGCGATCTGGCCGCGGACACTGAAGGCGGCGAGGTCGCCGTTGATGGTCACGTACATGGTGTCTCCTTCGATGATCTGTTGGGTGCGGTCGATCAACCGTTGCCACGGGAACGCTGAACCGCAATCACCGTGCGAGTTCTTCCACGGTGCCGCCTTCGCGGTCATCCCGGCGCGCATCAGCGACTGATAGGCGGCGGTAATGTCACGGTGGGCGAATTGGCCGATCTTGTTGCGGTCGTCGTTGGTGAGCTCGAGGGCACGCTGCAGGCGCACCTTCGGGTCCGGTTCGTCGTAGACGTGATGCCAGCGGTTCGGGATGCCAAACCCCGGTAGCACGTTGGCGGCGAACTGGGCTGCTGTTTCGAGGGTGTGTTCGTGGCGTTCGTCGGGGTGCGTCCAGTCGCCCATCAACATCACCATGTGGATCATCCGCTGGTTGGCGATCGTCCCTGCCGCGTTCGGGCCGGCAGTCTCGTCGAGGCTGACCACGATGTCGCCGACCTTGGTGCCGCCGATCACACCGTGGTAGGAGACGCCATACAGGCTGCCCGATCCTGACAGTTTGTCGCCAGGTGGGGTGAAGTGGTTGCGATGAAACTGTTCGGCGGTGCCACCGACGTTCTGCCAGTTGACGAGATGCCAGCACAGGCCGAGCCGGTCAGGGTAGGGGGCCATTTCGGCGGGCAGACCGTAGGCGGTGTAGTACCGCGCCCCGGCCGGCACCTTCTTGTACGGCCCGTATGCCGGCGGCAGGCCCGGGGTGATCTGCAGGACGGTCACGGGGCGGGGTGGCCCTTGATGGTGGTCACGTCGCGGTCGGCGTCGTACTCGATCGAGG
>CAYZBB010000511.1:0-2078 GCA_964476495.1 uncultured Actinomycetes bacterium
GCTCTACGACCCTCAGGTCGACCGCCGCTTCCCCTGGGTCGCCCGGGCTCAGTAGAGGACGTTCGAGCGCACCACCTGTGGTGCAAGCCCCGCGAACCGGTCAGAATTGGACGACCTCACAGTGGTCGTGCTCAGCGCGGAGCGCCCGCTTGCGCCGGTCGACCAACTCTGCGAGCTCGGCATCGGATGCCAGCGTCCGGCGAGCCCGGTGGAGCCTGACCCTGGCCGTACCGGGCTTGATATCGAGCACGACCGCCGCCTCGGTCGGTGTGAGCCGCTCCCATTCGGTCAGCAGAAGGATCTCCCGTTCCTGCGGACCCAGCCGGTTGAGAGCTGCCAGCACGACGGTGTCGGCGGTCTCGAGCCCAGCACCATCCGCCGACTCGGCGATCAGTCCGAGTTCGTGAACGGACTCTCCGATCCGCCTGCGATGGCGTCCTTCGGCGAGCAGGAGGTTGCGCGCGGTCCCGTACAGCCAGGCGCGGCGCAACTCCGGCCCGGGCAGTTGCGCGCGCCGCCGCCATGCGATGGCGAAGACCTCAGCGACCACGTCTTCCGCGTCGGCGGTCGAACGCCGGCGCACGTATGCGAACAGTTCCGGGGCGACGTCCCGGTAGAGGTGTTCGAACTCCTCCGAGCCGATGGCCTCTGCGGTCATCGTTTCGCGATCTTCGGCATGGCCTGCGGGAAGTCGGCCATCAGCGCCGCGGGGCAGTGCACCCACCGGATGAGCAAGCGACCCATCGCCTCGACGTCGCGTCCCGGAGCAGCCTGCCTGACCAGCGGAAGATAGCCGAACACGGTGTTGTCGACGACGCGCCGCGTGCTCGTACTCCCCGACCCGTCCGTCACGGCAATCCGCTGGTAGCGGATCTGTTGCTCGGAGTCGAGGTCGGTCACGGCCGGCCAGCCGGGCGCCTCCTCGAGCATCCGGACGGCCGTGGCCCGGCTCGCCTCATCCCCACTATTCGTAGCCGCGGCCCAGTGGTTGGCCCAGGCGCAGACCGCATATTGGGCGGTCCACCCTCGCATCGCACCGGTGCTCACCGCGCTCGTGCGGGGTGTGTCCCTCTTCCCATCGGCTACCAGCTCCTGCCTGGAGATCTCGCGGGCTCGTTCGGACGGGAACGGGACGTCACCGGTCAACTCGGCGATCACGTCTTCGTAGTCGGGGGCCGCCGGATCCAGCCGCTCGCCCGGCCCACCGAGCCGGATGTCCTCGGCATCGGTGGCGTACCGGCCGGTGTGCGCCGAGAACACCTCGGCGGCCGCAACACCGCCGACGGTGAGCGCGGCGGCGGTCAGCCCCGCGGCCAAGACGACCCGGGCCGGACGCCGCCGCGGAGCCGCCGAGCCGGAAATGCCGGCGCTGACGCGTGCCCACACCCGATCGAGCTCGTCGACGTCCGCAGCCGGAATGGCAGGCGCAGCATGCCGGATCGCCGCGGAGTGCTCCTCGGTCCAGGTCTGGGGTTTCATCGCGTCCTCTGTTGGTTCGGTCCCGACGTCTTCACCCAGGACATGTCGGGGCGTTACCGCGACCCGTGCTCGCCGATCTCAGGAGATTGGGTCGATCCGGACGAGTTGTGCCGGTGGGGCCCGCCACTGAGTGCACGGTCAGCGGGAGTTCAGCACCATGTACGAGATCAGGTTGTCGAGCCGGCGCACGTCGATGCCCTTGCCGAGCTTGACCTTGATGTGTCCGGCCCGCGTCCACAGTTCCAGCTCGGAGTTCCAGTCGAGCGTCCCGGCGTTTTCCGACGACCACATGTCCACCCGCGAGTAGGGCAACGAGTAGATCTCCACCTTCTTGCCCGTCATCCCCTGGGCATCGCGCACGATGAGCCGCATGCTGGTGAAGATCGCGACGTCGCGGAAGGTCCGGTAGGCGGCCACTGCCTGCTCGCCCTGCACCAGCATGCCCTGAACGTCGGGCGGAATCGGACACTCCTGAACCAGGGTCCAGGCGAGGATGGGCGCCGTTTCCATAAGATCTCCTTCGATCGACTGCAGCCTCGGGTCCCAGTCAATCAGCCTTGACGCCGAGCGCGTGCGACAACAGCGTCCGGCGGTTGTGG
>CAYZBB010000512.1:0-2076 GCA_964476495.1 uncultured Actinomycetes bacterium
GCGACTGCCCGTACATCTCCTCCAGGAACTGCGGGTGGATCGACACGAACACCGTGGGCTTGTGCAGCGCCAGCGTCCGTGTAGCGCCGCGTAGCACGAACCACTCGGAGCCCTCCACGTCCATCGTCAGCACGTTCGGCACCAGGCCCGTCTTGACGACCAGATCGTCCACGGTGGTGGTGGGCACCCGGTCCTGTTCTTGCGCCATGTGGGCGAACCCCGCTGCCGGGTCGATGACCCCGGTGGCGCAGTCGGGCCAGCCACGGAAGAACCCGCGACGAATGCCGTCAGGGTTGGTGGGGACGGTGGGCTGCGACCCGACGAAACCGACGTACGTGGCGGCCGGCGGGGTCAGGTCGTTCTCGTCGAAGATGGCTTTGATGCACGGCCACACCCAAGGGTTCGGCTCGATTGCCACCACAGCCCCGGAGAAGGCCCAGGATGCGAGCAAACCGGTCATGTCGCCCTGCTCTGCGCCGATGTCGTAGACGACGTCTGAGGGCTTAATGGTGGCGTGCATGGCGGCGAGCCGTTCGCGCTCCCACCCGGCCGAATCCTGTAGGTACTGGATCGCACGATGCGACGGAAGGCGCAGCGTCCATGTGCCGTTGATGCGGGTCGGGTAGTGGTACGTCTTGGCGAGGTCGTTGGTCACGCCGCCACCCGCTCAGGCCAGTACGACAACTTGCGGCCGGAACCGAAAGGCGTCGCAAACGTCTCATGCGACGGCATCCCGCCCCACTTCTCCACGTAGTAGGCGGCGAGGCGTTCCGGGTCGATCTCCACGCCCGCAAGCTGGATGCCGTGAGCAAAGGACTCCAGCGTCACTTCGACCTCGACCTTCGTCCAGAACGGGGGCTCCAGCTCGTACGCCAACGCAAGGCGGCGGGAGAAATCACAGTCCTCCCAGTACGCGGGGTAGAAGTTCTCGTCGAACCGGCCGACCCGGTCGAACACCGAGCGGTGAAAGGCGATGAGGTGCCACCCGACGTAGCGGGCCTCCACCACCGGGAACCCGTCGGGGTCCAACTGGTCGATGAGGTCCATGCCGCCGAGCGGCGAGAACCGGCACGATGCGGACACGATGACGAGCCAGTCGGCTTCCATGTGGTGCATCCGGGCGATGCCGGCGTTCCACGAGGCGGGCACGCCGGCATTGCAGACCGTGTTGTCGATGACATGGGTTCGGGCCCGGAACGCGGGGTGCATCGACCGCAGACACGTCCACGTGTAAGGCGGGTGGATGGACGGGAGGACCGCTACGAAGGACACACGACCTCGAGGATCTGCGCCAGGCGCACGGTGTAGGTGTGCCGCTCGAACGTCTCGGCGGTAGTCACGTCCGCCACGGACTGACGGTCGTAGTCGTTCGTCACGTTGTGATCAATCAGGGTTCGCAGCGCGTCCCAGTCGCCCATCGGCCACGTCAGGATCTGGTGATGTTCGGCCAGCCCTTCAACCCACGGATGCAGCAAGAACCCGCCTCGACCGGTCACCTCGGGCACCCGGTCCGACCAGTAGCGCACCATCGGGCCGCCGTCGGCACGAGAGGCGAGGCACGAGTCCCCTACCCAGACTTTCACCGAGGCGATCAGGTCACGCAGGTCGACGCCACGGATGCCGGGTTCACCGGGGCCGGGAAAGAACCGCACCCGGTCGCCGTAGGTTGCGCGCATCCACTCGACCAGCTCACGGCGGTGCGTGTGCTCGCCGTGGTAGTGACGCCACGAGCCGAGAAACCCGATGTCGGAGCGCCACTCATCACGAGACGTCCCGGGCCCGCACTCGAACTCGGACACACCGGGCGGCATCCAGTGATGGTTGACGCCGGCCACCGCCCATTCGACATCGTGCGCCCCGTCGGTGGAGAAGAAGTGCTCACACCGGAAGTACGGCTCGGTCCACACGGAGTCCTCGCGGCCGTGCTCACGCAGCCCCCACCACCGGTCCAAGTGGAACGCCACTGTTGGGACGTCTGCCCGCCGCGCAGCGATGAGCAGTTGAATCTGGTCACGGTGAGGGATGCGCTTGGCGAGGTCGGCCGTGCGGGTCCACAGGATCACGTCGAACTCGTGG
>CAYZBB010000513.1:0-2072 GCA_964476495.1 uncultured Actinomycetes bacterium
CCGGCCTGCTCGGCTGGTCCAGCGGTGGCGTGAAGACCGGCGTGTTCGCCTTCACCTCACTGCTCACCATCCCGGTGTTCAGCCCGATGTGGGTGTACATCATCTCGATCACGGCGGCCTTCTTCACCGCGATGATCCTGATCGTGATCTCCGACTACCGCACCCCGGAACAGAAGGCTGACGAAGAGGCCGAGCGCGCTCAGGCCGAGGCCGACATGGCCCTGGAGAAGGCGCGTAAGGCTGCTCCGGTTGCCGCCGCGGCATCTGCCGCAGCCGGCGGCGGCGTGGCCACTCTGGTCAAGACCGACGTCGTGGTCGCTCCCGTGGCAGGGACCATCGTGGCCCTGGACGCGGTGCCCGACAAGGTGTTCGCCTCCAAAGCCCTTGGTGACGGCGTCGGGATCAAGCCGTCCGACGGTCACGTGGTGGCACCGGTCGCCGGTGTCCTGGTGACGGTCGCGGACACGGGTCACGCCTTCGGGATCAAGACCGACGACGGCGTCGAGGTGCTGGTGCACGTCGGCATCGACACCGTCCAGCTGGGTGGGAAGTGCTTCGATGTGGGCGTCGTGAAGGATGAGCGCGTCGAGGCGGGCGACCTGCTGGCACGAGTCGACCTGGACGGTGTCAAGGCCGCCGGATTCGACACCACCACGCTCGTGGTCGTGGTCAACACCATGGCACTGGCCTCCGTCGCCCCGCGGGCGGCCGGTCGCCAGGTGACCGCAGGTGACCCCATCATCGACGTGACCGCGTAGGGGTGACGGGACACCCGTGATCGCCTCCACCGACTGGGCGCAGCTCTGACATGAAGATCCTGCGCGTCGTCAACAACAACCTCGTCCTCGCAGTGGACGGGGCTGGACGCGAAGTCATCCTGACCGGCCGTGGCCTGGGATTCCAGGCCCGGCCGGGTCAGGAGGTGGATCCGGCCAAGGTCGTTCGCGTCTTCACCCCGACCGATGGACGCGACCCCGACCACCTGGCGCACCTGCTCTCCGGCATTCCCCCCGAACACATCCAACTCGTGGTGTCGGCGCTGTCCACAGCCGGACTCGACGAACTGAACCGCAACCCGGCGCTGGTCATCGCTCTGGCCGACCACGTCAGCTTCGCGCTCCGCCGGATCGCCATCGGCATGGACCTCGAGTACCCGCTCCTCGCCGAGGTCACCAACCTCTATGCCGAGGAGTACGCCCAGGCGCAGGCCCTCCTGGCCGCGATCAACGCCCTGAGCAAGCCTGAGCTGCCCGGCTCTGAGGCGGTGGGATTGGCGCTGCACCTGGTCAACGCGGGCTTCTCCACCGGAGACCTCTCCTACACCTACAAGATGACCGGGGTCATCCAGCAGATGCTGTCTGTGGTGGCCCAGCATTTCCGGGTGGAACTGGACCCCTCCAGCGTCAGCGTCGGACGGTTCGTCACCCACGTCCGGTATCTCTTCGTCCGGATCCACCAGCACAAGCAACTCGACGAGCAGCACTCCGCCATCGGCGCCGCGATCCGCCAGGCCTACCCGCGTGCGGTCGAGTGCGCGCTTCGCCTTGCCGCACTGCTGGAGATACGACTGGACGCCGGCCTCACCGACGACGAGGTCTCCTACCTGTCACTGCACATCGCCCGGGTGACCACCGAGCTTGATTGAGGCCCTTGCTCGGGCCCACCAGGACTCATCCGCCGCCACCCCGCAGGATCGACGTCATCTTCTTACCTCGCGCCAGTTCGTCGACCAGCTTGTCCAGGTAGCGGATCTTCTGCATCAGCGGGTCGTCGATCTGTTCGACTCGCTGGCCGCAGATCACACCCCTGATCAGGGACGCGTGCGGGTTGATGGCGGGAGCCTCGGCGAAGAAGGTCTCCAGGTCGACCTCACCTGCGATGGCTCGCTCCAGACCAGCGGCGTCATAGCCGGTGAGCCAGCAGATGACCTGATCCACTTCTTCCTTCCTGCGGCTTTTCCGCACGACCTTCTGCACGTAGAGCGGGTAGATGCTGCCGAAGCTGGCGGCGAAGATCCTGTTGCGTGCCATTGTCTGTCCCTTCCGTCGGCGTACAGGTGGCGCTCTCTGCCC
>CAYZBB010000514.1:0-2069 GCA_964476495.1 uncultured Actinomycetes bacterium
CGGGTTGCCCGTCGGGCCGGCGGCCGGGGGCGCGTCGGGGGTGACGCCTTGCCTTGCTTGGGGTCTGGGTGGTCAGGCGATGGTCAGCGCGTACTTGGTGGCGATGTAGGACTTGACCGACGCCCTGTCGCCTGTTGACAGCACGCTGTCGGTCATGATCATCTCCATGACATAGCCCTGCATGAAGTAGGCGGCACCCCACCCGCCGATGTAGTGGGTGCCGGAACCGAATCCGACTGTGTTGGTCGCCGTGGTGTAGTGCTGCGTGCCGTCGACGTGCGACGACCAGGCACCGGACGCGCTGCGCACGTTGTAGAGCCGTGGCGACGTGAAGCTGGCCGATGGGTTGCCGGTCGACTTGCGGGCGGTCGAGCCCCATCCGTCGTAGAAGTTGCCGTCAGTGAAGGGCAGAACATGCGGGGTCGTGTCGCTCGTGAATTTCCAGAACCCCGAATCGTGGGAAGAACCCGCCGGGTCGGCGTTCAGCTTGACGACGATGAACACCTCGCCAGCCGTGAAACCTGAAGCAAAGTTGGTGATCTGGAGTGCATCTTCGGTCTGGAAGTACACACCGGGCAGGCCGTTGACTATGTTGGGCAGGAGGTCGGGGCGCTGTGTGTCGCCGGCTGGTTGCGTGGCGTGGTTGGCGTTCCCGGACTTGTCAGCCCATTGCGACACGTAGGTGCCGGTCGAGTAGGTAATAGTGGCGGCGTCGGCGGCGTCGAGCCACAGCTTGAGCGTGGAGCCGAGGCTCAGGGGCGTCCACGCGGCGGTCGAGAAGCGGCCCGACTGCACGAACCCACTCATGCGCGGGTCCCGTAGATGCACACCTTCAACCCCTTGGCCCCGGTGCCGGCCGTGTCGATGTCGATGGTCATGAGTGCGTCGTCCGCGATGGCCGAGTCGGAGATCACGCACGCCGTCGCCGCCGTGGTGGAGGTCAGCTCGTTGGCGTCGATGGTCAGCGTCGTGGAGAAGATCGACACGCCACCCTCGTTGATGTCGATGGCCGGGTTGCCCGACGACGAGGCCGTGGCGAGCGAGGCACGCACGGCCGTGACGGTGAACGCGAACGGCATCCGCCACGTCACCTTCGCCGTGCCCGTCGTGATCGCCGTGGTCTCGTCCCCGACGGCGATGGTCATGAACTCTGGCTGCTTCGCAAGCCCCGCGGCGAACCCGGCCGGGGTCACAGCGCGGGCAGCATCCGTGCCGGTGATCACCTCGGCCGACGTGGCCAGCTCGACAATCCCCGCGGCCGTGTCGGATGCTGTCCCGGCGGCGCCCAGGTAGCTCTTGGCGTTGAGAGCCGTGATCTGGCGGGTGTTGGCCGCCCCGTCCATGGCGATGAGCAGGTCGTCGTCCGTCAGCTCGGTGATGACCGGCAGCTCGTTGATCCTCTTGGAGGGCATCAGGTCCTCACAGCACCAGGTAGTCGGGGGTCTCGGTGACCAGGTACGTGTCGCCGGACAGCGAGCCGGAGGTGGCCACCGTCATGACGGTGAGATTGTACCGCGGGCGCGAGTCGCCGGGGTCGATGGTCGGGATCATCGACTCGACGGACGCGCGGTGACAGACGACGTCCGACCCCCAGGCGGTGGCCGAGCGGATCGCCTTCAGCTCCTGGCGAATCGAGAGAGCGAGGGAGGCCGCGACGGCCTTACCGCGTCGGGCCCCGACCACGGTCAGCTGCAGCATGCACTGGTCAACGATCGCCTCGGACGCGTCGTCCCCGCCCCCGACACGCTGCACGAGGACGAGCGGGTAGTCGTCCTCGTCGGCGTCGTCGGGGACGGCGAACCAGACCCGCTGGTCGACGACCGAGGTCACGGCCGGCAGGGTGCGCAGCCAGGACCGGCAGCCGCCCTCGACGTCGGGGAAGGTCTCGGTCATGGCTGCCCCCCGAGCTCGGCGGCGAGGGCCGGCCTGAGGTACGGCTGCGCCGTCATCTTGGACGTCCCGAGCTCGACATAGGCGGCATACTCGATGTCGGTGCCGACGTGCTCGACCAGCACACCGTTCTCGCTGAAGGTGGCGTGGGTGATCGACGAGCGCAGGCGCCCGGTGTC
>CAYZBB010000515.1:0-2068 GCA_964476495.1 uncultured Actinomycetes bacterium
GGCGATGTGCGGTGATGCGGGGCTCGAGCGTGGTCTCTGTGCGTGGAGGACCTGAGGCACGCCGCGGACTCCCACCGGCTAGTGACGATCGCTTCCTCGTCGACCTCAGGGCAGGCCGGGGAGCCCTTGGTCAGTGCCCGATGGGAAGGAGTGCTGCCGCCCATGCTCCGAGTAGGAGCCAGGGTCCGTAGGGGATGGGTCCAGTGTGGTGGCGTGCTTTGGCCCAGAGGGCGGCGGTGATGGTGCCGGCGAGGAGGGCGATCCAGACGGTGGTGAGGCTGAGGGGACCGAGCGCGAGTCCGATGACGCCGGCGAGTTTGACGTCGCCGTAGCCGATGCCGCCTTGGGTGGCGGCGTGGATGGCCGCGTAGATGCCGCCGGCGAGGAATGCGCCCAGGAGGGCGAGGATCCCGGCTTGGGGGTTGTTCGCCAGCACGGAGGCAACCAGGGCTGCGGCGGCGGTGAGCGCGGCGGTGGGTGCGAGGACGCGGTTGGGGAGGCGCATCACGTCGAGGTCGACGGCGGCCAGCCAGGGGCCGGTGAGGGCCAGGGGAAGAAGGGTGAGGTAGGGGAGCGGATCAGGACTGAACGCGGCCGTCGCGGCGAGGCTGGTGATCGCCGCGACGCTGGTCCAGGTGATCCACGACCTCGGCCCGGGCGAGGGATGGTCGTGTTCGTCCGCCGCGCGGTAGGCGAGGGCGGCCAGGTCGCGGCGCAGCCACCACCCGATCGGCACGGCGGCGGCCGCGGCGAGGAGGGTGGTGAGGATGGGGTGCACGGTGGGGTCTCCTTTGGGGGTGTGCTGATTATCCGCGGCCTACCGGCTGACACCCCGGTCGCGTCCGAGACTGGTGGTCGGGACGGGTTGGGTCGCCGTCACGAGCCGTTCGGTCGTGCTGGTGGTTTCGTGGCGGTCTCGGGCGGCCTGGGCGGTGTCTGCCGCGGCGAGCCGTTCTTTGACTTGGGTGATCTGCCCGGCGGCTTGTTGGGCGGCTCGGCGTGGGTCGGTGTTCCAGGCTCGGACCATGGGGGCCAGGGCGGAGCGGACGAGGGCTGGGGGGAGTCCGGTTCGGGTGGCGATGTGTTCGGCGCCGGGGGTCCACTGGTCAGGGGGTTGCGCGGCGAGGACGCGGAGGGCGTCGAGGGCGGCGGCGGGCCCGTCGAGGTGGTCGAGGCGTTCGTCGATGAGGGTGTGGGCCAGGGGTCGGGCGTTGTTGAGCGCCGCGGTGAGGGTGTGGCTGTTGCCGGTGGCGAGCAGGTCGGCGGGGTCGGTGCCGTCGGGCAGGGGTGCGTACCGGGGGTCGAGGTTGTAGAGGGTGAGCAGCCAGTAGTCGCGTTCGGCGGCGACGCGGCCGGCGAGGTCGGCGTCGGTGGCCACGATCGGGGTGCAGCCGAGCTCGTGGAGTTGCGCGACCTGTTGGGGGGTGAGGCTGGTGCCCAGCGGGGCGACCCCGACGTGCCGGCCGCCGGTGGCCAGGGTGACCGCGATGGCGTCCATCGGGCCTTCGACGAGGACGGGGGTGGCGTGGGTGAGGTCGCCGGCGACGTAGAGCTGGTCGCCTTTGTGGAACAGCGGGGTCTGGGCGGTGTTGAGGTACTTCGGTCCGTGGCCGGTGTCGTCGCTGTGACGGGGGTTGCGGCGGGCGACGAACCCGAGAACGGTCCCGTCGTGGAGGATCGGGAAGACGGCTCGGTCGCGGAAGCGGTCGATGAGGCGGCCGGTGGAGGCGGTGAGCGCGACTCCGGCGGTGAGCATTTCGTCGTCGGTGATGCCGTGGCGGCGGAGGTGGTGCACGAGTCCGGTCCAGCTGTCGGGGGCGTACCCGGGTCGCAGGTGCGGGTGGCCGGTGAGGTCGGTGCCGAACCGTTGCGCGAGGTAGGGCTGGGCCCAGCTGTGGGGCAGGCAGGCCTGGTAGTAGGCGGCGGTGAGGTCGTTGACGTGGGCGAGCCGGCGGGGCGGGATGGGGCAGTTGCGCCAGCTGTCGGCGCGGTCCATCAGCTGTCGGATGTCGCTGTCGGTGGGCTCGGGTGGGCCCATGGTGCGGCGGATCATGCCTTCCAGGGCGAG
>CAYZBB010000516.1:0-2066 GCA_964476495.1 uncultured Actinomycetes bacterium
GCGGCCCGGACCGTCCAGATCTGGTCGGGCGGCTGTCCATGGTCGTCGTGGAAGCCGTTGACGCCCGAGGTGAGGGTCATCGGTCCTCACCGTCCTTCGGCGGCGGGCAGGTGCCGTCCTGATCATGGATGCGGCCGCACGAGCAGGTCCGCAGGTCCAGATCGGCCAAGATGTCGGCGGACGCCCGGGCCAGGTCCGGCGACGGCCAGGACAGGTCCATCTCAGGCATGGTGGTTGACCTCCGGGGTCGTGGGACGGGACGGCGGACGGGGCGGCGCGGTGCGCGGAGCCTGGAACGGAACTCCCCGCGGCCCGGCGGACCGATCGCTGATGGACCGTTCCCCAGGGCGGGCATCCGACGGTGAGGGAAACGCGGGCGGGGAAGCGGGCGGTGCGTGGTCGGCTGCGGCGGCCGCCCAGGTGGCGTCGCTGCGGTTCCGCAGTGCCAGACCACCCAGCCTTCCGGCGAGGTCTCCGGCCGAGCGCAGCAACGGTGAGCGGCGCAACTTGCGCCGACCCGTCTGGTCCCCCTCGGAGAACATCGCCGCCACCGGCGGATCCCACGCCAGGGTGCCCTCCACCGGGGCGACGTCGCCGAGGAACCGTTCCAGATCGCCCACCGGGTACGGCTGCCCCGGCCCGACCACTACGGACACCAGACGGTCCACGCCCAGGCCGGTGGCCTGCAGATCCGCACGCAACAGCAGCGCCGCGTCCTCGGCGAAGTGCGCGGAGCCCATCGACGAGCGGGCCACCAGCACCGTCAGATCCGCAGCACCCCAGACCCCGGACGGTGGCTGAGCGGCCGGCAGGGCGCCGCAGTCGGCTATCACGTCCCACTGGTCCTGGCCGGCCAGGACCAGCCCCAGGTCCGGCCAGGACACCGTCGTGGCCTGACGCGACTGATCCAGCCCGGGCAGCACAAACGTGTCCGGCCAGTCGGGGTCCAGTTGCACGATCTGCGCACGCATCGCATCCAGCAGCTTCATCCGTCGCGACGACATCTCGTAGCCCAGCAGGCCCCGGCCGCCGAAGGAGCGGCCCTGCCCCAGTCCCCACATCACCGTTCCCCCGCGGGGATCGGCCTCGACCAGCAGGACTGGCCGGGGCCACGCCACCGCCAACGCGGCCGCGGACACCGACACTCCCGGAGCGCCCTTGCCGGACGCCAACGCGATCAACATGGTCGCCCGCCCCTACTTCCTTGGGAGCAGCACGATCGAGGCCTCACCGGCCGCGGACATCGCGGCCAGTCGCAGCGCGACGTTCGGGTCGTCATCGACCAGCACGTCGACGGTCCGGTCGGTCGAGCCCGCGGCCTGCGCCGAAACCGCGAACACCTCAGCGGGAATGGCGGACGCCGCCAGGTCCTTGGCCTGAGCGGCCCGGTCGGTGGCCGAGGCATCGCCGGTACGCACGATCACCACCTGGTCACCCGGCGACAGCGCAGTGGAGGGCACCTGGCCGGCCGACACCCGCACCCCCACCAACGCATGACCCGCGGGTGGAAACGACGTCGAGGCCTGCACGGAGGACCCAGTCAGCAGCGCTCCTGCCGGCAGGTCCATCGCGGCCCGCTGACCGACGATGGAACCGGCCGATGCCCACGGCACCGACCGCAACGCGGGGTCCTGGGCGACCTGCACCTGGACCAGATCGGCCTGGGTGATGACCTCACCCCAGGAGATCTCATTCGCTGTGCCGATCACTGCGACGCGCTCCCCGGAGCGTTCCACGAGCATGTAGGCGCCCAACGCGAACAGGATCGACAGCACGATCCCCGCGGCCAACAGTCCGCGGCGGGCACGGCGCCGCGGCGCAGGCAGGACCGGCGGAGCCGGAGGACGACGACCCGCCGCGGCCTCCGGCTCCGGTACGCCCGCCGCGGCGGCTCCGGACTCGGATCCGGCCGCGTCATCGTCGCGGTCCAGCACCGCCCCGTTCTTGCTGAAACCAGGGTCATCGTCGCGGTCCAGCACCGCCCCGTTCTTGCTGAAACCAGGGAGTCTCATCTCAACCTCCTGAACCGGAACCGAAACCACCGACGGTCCGGTACTCGCCGACCC
>CAYZBB010000517.1:0-2054 GCA_964476495.1 uncultured Actinomycetes bacterium
CAGAAGGCGGTGGTGTAGATGCTGGACTCCATGGGGTCCTCCTCAGGTGGTGGGCTTCATCTGCCGCTCGGCGCGGCGAAGGTGCTTGATCCACCGCCGCAATTCCGCGTGGTCGGTGAACTGGTGCATCACGGTCACCTGGCGTGCCGCGGCAGTGTCGTCGGGGTTGATCTCCTGACCGTCGAGAACGACGATCACGACATCTCCTTCCTTGAACCACTGAACCTCGGCGAAGCCGTAGTCGGTGTAGGTGCGCTCGCGGGGCATCTCGCCCCTCCTTTCGGTTCTCCCCCTTCACGGGGGCATCCCGGCGTCGTGCCGGGAAGTCAGGTGGTCGGCACGCTGGCCGGGATGGTGATGGCGGTGACGATCAGGTCGTGGTCGGAGCCGCGGCCGGTGTCCCGGACGCCGTAGCCGCGGACCTTGACGGTGCCGTCGACGTGGATCCGGTCGGTGATCGCCTTGCCCTTGTAGGTGGGCCGGTCGGCCTGCTTGCCGCTGCGGACGTCGACCAGGGGCGCGGCCCAGCGGGTGTCGTCCATGCCGTCGCCGCCGATGATCCGGACGCCGGGGAACTGGCCCACCGCGGCGGTGAACAGGCCGACGTCGATCTTCTGCCCCGCCTGGCTGGCGAGGCTGTTGGGCGGCAGGTGGTAGGAGCCGAGCACGAGCTGGCGGCCGGTGGCCCGGTCGGCGAGCGGGGCGATGACGCCGCCGTGGTAGTTCGTGAAGCTGACCCGCTTCGAGGTGCTGTAGGCGAGGCGCTGGCTGTCGAAGATGATGGCCTGCGCGCCGCGCTCCCAGACCTTCCAGCGGGCACGGCCGCCGGGCAGCGCGTCGCGGATCACGAACCGGGTGCGCTCGGGGCACTCGTTGACCAGGTACACGTCGGCGGCCGCGGACAGGACGGCCTTGACGATCCCGGCCTTGCGGGCCTCGGTGAGCGGGTGCAGCTTGCCGTCGCTCTGCCGGATGTTCGGGTCGAGGCAGTTGAGCTCGGCGACCCGGAGCCGGACGGCGTCGCTCGTGGCGGGCGGCGGGGTGGTGGCGCTCGCCAGCCGGAACTGCGGGAGGCGCCGCACGCCGGTGAAGTAGCGGCGGGTCTTCCAGTAGCTGAGGGTGGTCCGGACGACGCCGTACGCCCGGCCGCGCGCCTCGATGATCTCCCAGTCGCCGTTGCTCAGCTTCCGGGTGAGGACGGCGACGTGACCGATGCCGTTGGAGCGCTTGGGGTTGTTGCGCAGGAAGACGAGATCCCCGACCGTGGGGGCGCCGCTGACGGCCTTCGTCAGGTTGTAGAGGCTCGCGGCGGTCATGTCGCCCATCGGAGCGGCCCCAGAGGCGCGGTTGCCCGCAAGGACGAGGCTGCCGCAGTCGAACGCGGCGGGGCCGTTGGCGCCGAGCACGTACGGCTTCCCGACCTGCGCATCGAACCACGCCGCGTACTGGGCGGCGGTGAACAGGGTCGTGCTGGGCATGATCAGGCCTCCATCAGCCAGTCGGGAACCGGGACCATGGGGACGGTCTGCCCGGCGAGAGCGTGGGTGCAGTCGCTGAGGAACTGCCACTGGCCGTCATGAACGAAGCTGTGGCAGGTCGGATGCTGCGGATTGCCGCCGCCAGCGTTGACGAGGATCGACGGGCTGATCGTGGGGCGCTCGGCGTTGCCGTCCCACTGCCACGTCTCGCCGCCGTCGCTGCGAGCGGTCGTGATCATGTGGAGGTCGTCGCACCCCGGGCACCACATCCGGAGGTAGTCGGTCGTCACGCCCCTGAACTCGCCGGGCTTCGACACAACGAGCGGGTTCACAGCGTCACCCGCAGGTCGTTACGGCGGTACTCGTGCACCTTGCCGCAGCAGTGGCAGTGCTCGCGGATCACCACCGGATTCGGGTCGGGCTGTGGTGCGTGCACCGGGCAGGGGGGCTTCGGGTAGATCGAACCCCAGAGCGTGCCGCAGTTGCAGGATCGGCCGAGCGAGATCGGTTGCGTGCTCACCGGTCGTCCTCCGTCTCGTCGTCGGTGGGCGGCTCCCAGTCCGTCACCACCGGCAC
>CAYZBB010000518.1:0-2028 GCA_964476495.1 uncultured Actinomycetes bacterium
TGCCGGAGGATCCGCCTGCCGAGGACTGGGTGTTCATCGAGTGCCGGTTGTCCTCGACCGAGGAGGACACGATCGGGTTGTGGGTGCCGCCGCGGGAGAGCGCGGAGCAGTTGGCCTGGCTGTTGATTGCCCGGTTGCAGTTGAAGCCGGTGGAGATCGGCCTGACCCCGCTGGATCCGGATGTGATGACGGCGGTGGGTATCCCGGTGTGGTTGTGGGTGGATAACCCGTCGCGGACGAGTTGGGGGCCGGCGTCGATCAGCGCCGGCGGGATCTCGCTGACCGCGAAGGTCACCTCGGTCACTTGGACGATGGGGGATGGCACGTCGTTGCGGTGCGGACGGGGGACCGAGTGGCGCCCCTCGATGGTGGACCGGGACGGGATGGTGGGTGAGTCCCCGACGTGCGGGCATGTGTATCAGCAGCAGGGCCGCTATTCGGTGCGGGCGGTGGCGCATTGGGCTGCTGAGTGGCAGGGCTATGGCGAGTCGGGGACGATCCGGCTCGATGTGGGTTCCACCCGCCAGCTGCGGGTGGGGGAGATCCAGGTGATCGTGACCCGGGGCGGCAGGTAGGAGTAAGCCGATGAAGACCGTTGAGACCTCACCAGGCACTGGCAGCCCGGCTGTGTCGCCGCTGCCGGTGCCGGAGACGACGAAGTTGCAGCGCCGGCCCAGCGCGGTGGTGTTGGCGCTGGTGTTGGTGTGCCTGGGCGGCGTAACCGGCCTGTGGCTGTGGACGTCCGCATCGGCAGCGACCGAGGTGGTCGCCGTCCGGGCACCGGTCGAACGCGGTCAGCTGATCGAGCTTGCCAACTTGACAACCGTCCGGGTGGCGCTGGATCCCGCGCTGCGGACGATTCCCGCGTCCGGGATCGACTCAGTGGTGGGTAGGCGTGCGGCTACTGATCTGGCGGTGGGCACGCTGGTCGCGCCGGAGCAGGTGAGTGACGCGGTGGTTCCGGGGGCGGGGTTCGCGGTGGTTGCGGTGCCGATCGCGCCGGGTCTGATCCCGACGGAGCCGCTGAAAGCGGGTGACACGGTGCGGCTGGTGCAGGCACCCGCGCAGGGGGTGGAGGTGACCGGCGCGCCGACGGAGATCACCGGGACGGTGTTGAACGTCGCGGCGGGGGACACCGAGACGGTGGTGGATGTGCTGGTGGCCGACAACCGCGCAGGTGAACTGGCTGCGAGGGCGGCGTCGGGTGATCTGGCGTTGGTGTTGGCGAGCCGGGAGCGGTGAGTCATGGCTTTGATCACGCTGGCATCGGCGGGTGGTGCGCCGGGGGTGACGTCGACGGGGTTGGCGTTGGCGTCGTGCTGGCCGCGCCGGTGTCTGTTGGTGGAGGCTGACCCGTCGGGCTCGTCGGCCCTGTTGGCGGGGTTCTGGCGGGGCACCCGGGACCACACCGGGGTGGTGGATCTGGTGAAGGCGCACCGGGCCGGGGTGTTGGCCGACGCGTTGTTGCGGATGGCGATGCCGGTGGACGGCACCCAGGCGTCGGTGATTATCGGGTCCCGCTCGCATGAGCAGGCCGCCGGCCTGGCCCGGTTGTGGGAACCGCTGGCCGGAGTGTTGCGGGATCTCGCCGCCCGCGACCAGGACGTGATCGTGGACGCCGGCCGCCTCGGCCTGGAGGGCTCACCCACACCGCTGATCGACCAGGCGGATGTGACCGTGCTGGTCAGTCGCACCCGGCTGGCCTCGGTCGCGGCGGCCCGGTCGTGGGCGCTCACCTTGGGCGATGCGGTGTTGCCGGGCCGGGAGGTGCGGCTGTTGCTGGTCGGACCGGGCCGCCCGTACAGCGCCGGCGAGGTGGGGCGGGCGCTCGGCTTGGCGGTGGTCGGCTCGATCGGTTGGGACCCGGACCGGGCTGCGGTGTTCTCCGATGGTGCGCAGCTCCCGCCGCCGCGGGGGGTGCGTCGCCTGTTCGGTGGGAACGGGGCGGCGGCGTTTGCCGGGTCGGGCTATCAGCGCAGTGTGCAGGCGGCCGGGGAGGCGTTGCGGGCGTTGGTGGACCGCTCCGAG
>CAYZBB010000519.1:0-2023 GCA_964476495.1 uncultured Actinomycetes bacterium
TCCCCTCCGAACCGCTCAAGGTCCCCGACTGGCTCGGCGTCGACCACTTCGCCGCGTTCCCGCAGGAGTGGCCGCGCCGGCTGATCCTCGGGTGGTCACCGTCGGGGATCTGCCTCGAATGCGGCGAGGGACGCCGGCCCGTGGTGAGGAAGGAGTACGTGACGCTTGCGACCCGTTCGGAGGTCTCCAAGGCACACCGTGCTCTTGAGCCGCAAGCGAGAACACGAATGCACGATCAGACGATGTCGGCTGAGGCCACGATCACCGGTTACGCCTGCGCCTGCCCCACCCCCGACGCCCCGACCCGCCCCGCTGTCGTCCTCGACCCGTTCGGGGGCACCGGCACCGTCGCGATGGTCGCCCGGGCGCTCGGCCGCTACGGCATCAGCTTCGACCTGTCCTCCGACTATCTGCGGCTCGCGCGTTGGAGAGTGTGGAAGTCCGGCCATGAGTACAAGACGCACGCGCGCGAATGGGCCGAAGCGAACGGCGCGGTGATCGACGGGAAGGTGAAGGTGCCAGCGAAGGTGAAGCGACAGATCGAGGCTGAGATGCTGGAACGACAGATCGCGGGCAGGCGGCTGGAACGTGACGCGTGGGGCGCAGTGTGTCGCGGCTGATCGTCGCCCCCACCGAGCCACTCCAACTCCGCGCCATCGCGGATCGCGTCCACATGCTGCCCGAGAGCTACGGGTGCGACGTGCTGGTGTTCGCCGGGGGGCTGAAGATCGGGGTGCAGCGCAAGGAGCTGCGCGACCTGCTCGCGAGTCTGGATGACGGGCGCGTCGCGCAACAACTGGCGCAGATGTCCACGAGTCCACTGGACATCTGTGTGCTGCTGGTCGAGGGCGAGGTGAGCTACACGACCGACGGCCGGCTGCTCGGCACCTGGCAGGGACGCGGCGGGAGGGTCTGGACGCGCAAGCAGATGGTCGCGGTCGAGTGGTCGGTGCGCGCGCGTGGTGTGCACTGGGTGAACGTCGGGGGGCTGGAGGAGACCGTCGCGTGGTGCGCGGAGACCGCCGCGTACTGGTCGAAGGAGAAGCACCACGGGATCGGGCGGCGCGGTGGAGTGGTCAGCGCGTGGGGCCAGGCCCGGAACCACGAATGGGCCGCCTGGGTCCTGCAAGGGTGGAATGGGGTTGGAGAGGAGCTTGCAAAGCGGATTGTGAAGGAGTACGGTCTGCCTCTGAGGTGGACGGTGACCGCCGACGAACTGGCGCAGATCCGCGGCATCTCCAAGGCCAAGGCCGAGAAGCTCATCGCGACACTGGAAGGATGAGACGATGAACCACGACTACGCGCTGGACAACACCGACCAGCAGGAGGCACGGGAAGCGCGACGGGACCCCGCGTACTGGGCGGAGGACGCCGCGCGTCGACTGCCCGACCGAGGCGAGTACGAGGGCGACTGGCTGGAGCGGCAGGACGCGCGGGGAGCCGAACGATGAGTGGCTGCTACATCACGGTGCCGCTCGACGTGATCGAAACGCCGCGCGATGGGGAGGTGTACGCCGATCGCTACTGGGTTCACATGCCCGGCGAGGGCGTCCTGTTCTGGAACGGCACCAGCGGCAAAGGTGGATGGTCGCCCCAGTGCAACGGCGATCGTCGCCTCCCAGAGAAGCTGCTGGGCCGGTACCCGGGCGCCGAGGTCGTCCACGTGCCTGCGGCGTACCTCGGCCACTGGGACGAGGAATGGGGCTTCCGGTTGCCGTGGTACCAGGCCGAGATCAAGGAGCAGTTGGGTCGTGGGTGACTACCGCACCACCCAGCAGGAGGCGCGCGCAATGACCGGTGACCGCAAGCAATGTCGCGAGATCATCGAGGGTCCGAACGGCTCCGATGTGTCGAGCCGCCCGAGACCGTGGTGGCGACGCAAATGCAGGCGTCTTGCCCAGCCCGGCTCCGACTACTGCTGGCAGCACGCTTCCTGGCATCGCGACGAGGAGGGAGAGCCGGATGCCAGGTGACTACCGCACCACCCAGCAGGCCGGGTGGGTGACGCGCGCGTTCGGCCCCG
>CAYZBB010000520.1:0-2019 GCA_964476495.1 uncultured Actinomycetes bacterium
CGGCGTTCGACAGCTTCCTCGTGGCAATGAACGTGCTGGAGGGGACGGCCAACTATGTCCAGCGAGTCCAGTGGAGCGACCGGGGCAGCTACAGCTCGTGGACGGGCGGGCTGTCGGGGCTCGTGGACCTGCTCGACATGCAGGGGCAGGGGACGCGGCTGGTACCGCAGGACAGCCTCCTCCTCGCGTTCAGCGACCGGGAAGTCTGGGGTGGGCGGCGGGTGGACTACCCGTTCATTCTCGACTTCCAGCCGCTCGACCGCTCCGTCGGCGCCCCCTACCCATGGACGGTGGCGCTGACCCGGGCCGGGACGATGTGGCTCGGGCGGGACTGGAACGTGTACCTGCTGCCGATGGGGGAGGCCAAGGCCCGGAAGGTGGGGGACACCATCCAGCGCCGGATCGCGGGCGAGATCGACCTGCCCGAGCGGGCCACCGCCGCCTACAACCCCGAGACGGACCACTACGAACTCTGGTATCCCGTGATCGGCGGGAACGGGCGCTGCCAGCGCGGCGCCTTCTTCGACCTCCGGAGCGGGGCGTGGTCCCCGCAGGCGCTTGATGCCAGCCTCGACGTGTCCCGGGTCTGGGCGGGGACGCTCGGGGCAACCTCGGCCTCGACCACCTGGTCCTCGGCCAGCGCCGCGGGGCTGACGTGGGCGGCGGCCACGGGGAGTTGGCAGGGGCAGTTCGGGGCGACCAACGCGGGGCCGCCGGCCACCTACGCCGGGTCGAGCGGCGGGACGCTCTACACCTTCGACACGAGTGCCACGAGCGACGCGGGCGTGACGGTCGAGGCGCGGTGGCGGAGCGGCGGGTTGGGTGGCGAGGAGCCGGGCCGCACCAAGACCGTGACCGAGATCCGGGTGGACTACGAGGCGCAGTCGGCATCGAGCCTCACGGTGCGGGTGAGCCCGGATCAGGGGGCGAGTTTCGGGGCGGGGCAGCGACTGCACCTGCCGACCGCCAGCACGGAGAGCCAGGTGGTGAGCCACCAGTTCGTGAACGCGCGGTATCCGGTGGTGGAAATCTGTTCGGAGACCGGACGACCCAAGGTCGCAAGGCTCTGGGTCCACACGCGGAGGCAGGGACGATGAGCGACACCGAGCGGGACGGGATGACGCTGGCCGAGGTGGCGACGGAGAACCGGGACAGCATCGCCAAGGTGAAGGGCCTGTTCGGGGTCAGCCACGACACGGCCACGCTCCTCTGGATGCTCATGAGCATCAACAACCAGATCATCGAGCAGAACGAGATGATGCTGGAGACCATCGAGGAACACGACCGCTTCATGGCGGACGCGCGGGAGCCGCGCCTGCCGGGCGACGAGTGGAAGGACGACTGAGTGGCCTCGTACCCCCGCAAGATCCCGTCCCCGCCCTCGGCCGTGACCGGCCCGGTGCGCGACTGGATGAACGCCGTGGCGGACCACCTGAACGGGCTGCCGACGATCAGCGTGTTCAGCGGGCTCTCGCCGAACTCGGCGGTGACGGGGGTGGCGGGGAACCTCGCGGTGAATATCGGCAGCGCCTCGACCGACAGCCGCCTCTGGGTGAAGGGCGGGAGCGCCGATGTCCCGAGCATGACCGGCTGGAGCGTGATCCGCACGTTGGCCTGACCGAAAGGACCGTATGACCGTCGTGGATGTCGAGTACGGCAACATCTCCCCTGAGGAAGCCGAGCGACTGCACCGGGCCGTTGGGTGGTCGCGACACAATGGCGAGGCAGGCAACACCGAGTCGTGGGTCGCCAATCTCGTCTGCGCCCTGCTCACTGCCAGTGGCGCCCGTTCCGTGCTGGAGACGGGTGCCTTCATGGGGTCCACGAGCGAGGCGTTGCAGTGGACGCTCCATGCCCTCGGTGGCGGCACCCTGACCGTCTGCGAGATTGACCCTGCCCGAGCCGAGGCGGTGGATGCGCGACTCCGCCAGAATGACCCGCACACCGATGCCGTCAACTGGGTGGTCCGCTGCATGGATGCGCGGGACGTGATCCGCTCCCTCGCCCCGCAGAGCCTCG
>CAYZBB010000521.1:0-2018 GCA_964476495.1 uncultured Actinomycetes bacterium
TCGACCGCGAGGAGCGGCTGTGGTACACGGGCCTGATCGTGGGCCGGGAGGTCGCCTCGACCAATGACCTGGACGGCGAGGACATCCGCAAGGTGCTGAAGGTGCTCGAGCGGATGCGCAACCGCGAGCAGCTCGAGGCCCTGAACGCACCCGAGGGCGGCGAGTGACATGGCCGACCTCGAATGGCTCCCCACCGAGGACGGCACGCACGCCGTCGTGCTGGGCGACCTGCTGACCCTCTGCGGAGTCCTGTACGACCTCCGGCTGACGATGCCGAAGCCCGGAGCCAACCCCATTTGCCCGAAGTGCCGCGAGCTGATCGGGCTCATGGCCGAGGCGGTCGGAGTCGGTCACCATGTCTAGCCTCCTCCTCTGGTTCCGCCTCCCCAAGGGCCGCGTCTGGCACGTCGCGGCGTCCGGCTCCCCGGTCGGCCTGTGCGGCCAGCCGGTCCCGGCCCGAGGCGAGCGGCAGCCGAAGCGGCCGCCGTTCGGTGCCCGGCCGTGCCCGGACTGCGAGGGCGTCAACGCCGAGGCTCAGGTGGCCCTGCACGCCGCGCTCGACCGGCACGCCGCCGTGCTGGCCGCCCGCGTCCCCACCGACCCCGAGGAAGACGGCGAGCTGCCGAACCTGCTCGGGCAGGACGGGGAGGTGGCGGTGCGATGAGCGAACTCCGCATGTCGGTGTCGACCGACTACCTCGTGCATCCGGGCCGGACGATGACGGTCCTCGCTGACGTTGCCGACGAGCGCGCGCGGCAGGACGACAAGTGGGGCGAGCAGGACCACCCCAACGGCACCGGCCCTGTGATCGAACCCCTCAACGCCTCGACCATCAGCACCCCGTGCTGGTGCTACCTCGACGCCGCCGAGCTGGCGCAGGAGGCCCGCGAGGACTGCCAGCGGGCGTTCGCGGAGGACCGCGGCACCTACCGCCACGTCCTCATGGAGGAGCTGTTCGAGGCGCTCGCTGAGGACGACCCGAGACTGCTCCGCGCCGAGTTGGTGCAGGTGGCCGCGGTAGCCGTGGCGTGGGTCGAGGCGATCGACAGGAGGCAGCAGCCATGAACCATCCCGTCCCCGGCCCGTCCACCTGCTCCCGCTGCATGGCCCCGCTCCGCTGGGTCGACATGGCCAGCGGCAAGCGGATGCCCGTCGAGGCCGTCCCGATGCCGCAGACCGGCAACGTGGCCTGCCGCAAGCTCGGCTCCCGTCTGGTGGCCGGCTACGTCCTGCGCGACGGCGAGGCGCCCCGCCCGGGGTTCACCGTCTACCGCTCGCACTTCCTCGACTGCCCGCCGAGCGCCCCGAAGCACACCCGGGCCGAGGCCAACGCGGCCGCCCTGTTCTGACACAACCCACACCGTCGAAAGGAACCACTGTGTCTGCCGTCATGAAGCTCTCCTCCGCCCTCCCCGGCGACTCCGACGTGAACGGCCTCGACCGTCTCGCCGAGGACCTGGTCAAGGACCCCGAGGGGCAGACCCTCACCGCCATCGTCACGTTCGACGTCAAGGACGTCCGCTACGTCGTCGAGAAGGGCATCCACGTGCCCACGATCCAGGTCCGCCGGGCTGAGGGCTGGCTGACCGAGGACACCCCGCAGGCCGTCCGGGACGCGCTGATCGCCGCCGGCGAGCGGCGGCTCAATCGGGCCCCGCTGCCGTTCGGCGTGCTGGAGGGCGACGGCGATGAGTGAGCCGAGGAAGTACGAGCTGACCGACGAGCGGCACCCTGACGCCCCGTGGCTGCACCGCATCCGTGCGCTGGTCGACATCCCGCAGGCCGGGGTGAGGGCTGGTGATCTGGGCGGCTGGGTCGAGTCGCTGGAGAATCTGAGTCAGGACGGATCGGCGTGGGTCTTCGACTCGGCGCGGGTCTCCGGCTCGGCGCGGGTCTCCGGCTCGGCGCGGGTCTTCGGCTCGGCGTGGGTCTCCGGCTCGGCGTGGGTCTCCGGCTCGGCGCAGGTCTCGACCCCAGACCACACACTCACCGCAGGACCGCTCTCCTCCGAAGGCCAC
>CAYZBB010000522.1:0-2017 GCA_964476495.1 uncultured Actinomycetes bacterium
GGGGGGTCAGTTTCCAGCCGACGAAAAGGGGTCAGTATTCAACCGTTGTTGACACATTGTGCTGTCTCACCGAATCTGAACCATGCGGGGTCGCAAGAGGCCAAGTCGTCGTGGTCTGGCTCAGACAGGTGGGACAGTCTGGCGGGCGCGCGTCCCACCTATGTGAACCATGTGAACTCGACGTCGGAGCATCGCCATCGGTCGCCGACGTCGAGGGTCAGTGCAATCGCTGTATCCAGCGGTGGTCCTGCTTGGGACGGTGAGCACCTCGTCATCGCACGGTTGGTCGCGTCGAGCACGGAATCGTCCAGCTAGAGGAGATAATTTCGCACATAGCAGGTTGCTGTTCCGGCAATGTAGAGCGTAGCGGACGACAACCAGAACACTCGGCGGCTCATGTCTCTGTTGGGCAGTCGGAGGGCGGCGTTCACCAGGGCCATACTGCCCACGGCCAAGCTCATGAGGATCGCCGAGACGGTCGCGCCGAAGGCGATCATGCTGCCGAAATCGGGCGGGTAGGGATCGTTGGGATCTGGGTGGAACGCCAGCACGGAGAAGAAGACGGCCGCGAAGAGAAAGTAGTAGCCGAGAGCCAGATTGGCCGCCACCCAGATCGCTCGCCCGGCAAGGGTGGCCGCGGGCGGTCGTCGTTGGGATTCCAAGGTCGAGCCCGTCATGCTCCGATCTCCCGTGTTAATACTGCAGTCGTAGTTCGTGATCCTGGGCGTGTTTGCCCTGATCAGGGCGGCCACCGGGCGGTCATCCGATGCTTGTCCAATACAGAGGACGCCGCGGTGGCCGCGGCGTATAGCGTAGACCCTGACCGATGGTGGACCGGCTTCGGCGAGGTGCGGGACCGCATCGCCGCGCGGTTCACCCGCCACGAACCGCGTCGACACGCCGCCTCGATGATGCTGGGGCTGATGTCCGACCTGGGAGGCAAGAACTGCTGGTCGGTCGCCGAACACCGCGGTGATCGAACCCCGCACGGGCTGCATCATCTGCTGTCCCGGGCATTCTGGGACGCCGACGAGGTCCCGGGACGATCTGCGCGGCTACGTGACCGATCACCTGGGCCACCAGGACGCCGTGCTCGTGGTCGACGAAACCGGAGACCTCAAGCGCGGCAACCAGACCGCGGGTGTGCAACGCCAGTACACCGGAACCGCCGGACGGGTCGAGAACGCCCAGTCGCGGTGTATCTGACCTACGCCGCACCGGCCGGGCACACCCTGATCGACCGGGCCTTTGTACCTGCCGCAGGGCTGGGTGGATGGTCCCGACCGGTGCGCCGCCGCGGGTGTGCCGGCCGATGTCGCGTTCGCCACCAAACCGGCCCTGGCCACCCGGATGATCACCGCCGCGCTGGTCGCCGGTGTGCCCGCCCGCTGGGTCGCCGGCGACGAGGTCTACGGCGCCGACCCGGCCCTGCGCACCACCGTGGAGGACCGTGGGGTCGGGTACGTGTTGGCCGTGGCCAGCAACCGGCGCATCCCGGTCGGCAAGGGCGCTCGGCAGTTCGATGAGCTGACCGCGGACCTGCCGGCCTGGTCCTGGCAGCGACTGTCCGCCGGAGTCGGCGCGCAGGGCCTGCGGATGTACTCCTGGGCGGTGGCTCACGATCCCCGCGGAAGCCGGATCCCGGTGGGTCCTGTTGCGCCGCAACGACTCCACCGGCGAGCTGGCCTACCACCTGACCTACAGCCCGCACCCGGTGCCGCTGCGCACCCTGGTCCGGGTGGACAGCCAACGGTGGCGGGTCGAGGAGTCCTTCCAAACCGGCAAGGGGTTGACCGGGCTGGACGAACACCACGTCCGCAGGTGGGCATCCTGGCACCGTTGGGTCACCCTGGCAGTGCTCGCGCACGCCTTCCTGACCGTGATCGCCGCCGCCGAAAGAGCCGCCGCCGCAACTCCCGACGGGCTGATCCCGGTCACCGTCAACGAGCAACGCAGACTCGTCGTGTTTTGCGTCTGACTTCTTGTCAGACATCGGCGTGTTGATCAGCCAACATCC
>CAYZBB010000523.1:0-2013 GCA_964476495.1 uncultured Actinomycetes bacterium
TGTCGTCGCTGTCGACGGAAACGACGCTTCTCGGTCGGGACTACGCTGCCGAAGAACGGAGAATGTCGCAGGACCTCGGCGTCTCAATCGATCAGCTCCGGGCGCTTCGGCGGGCAAAGCTGTTCGGCACTCCTGACGTGGTTGCCTCGCCAATTGCCGACGCGGCCGCGCCAGCACAAGAGAACGTTGCGGCACTGGCGCTGAATGGCGCGCAAATCGCGAGCCTGCTGGAGATCGTCGGGCAGGTTGTCGACGGCCGCTTGCCGGAAGACTCGGCACGGGCGGCAATCAAGGCCGCTTTCCCGACGTTAACCGATGCCGATATTGACGCAATGTTGAATCCGCTCGACGGGTTCGAGCCTCGCGTCGGCGCGGATGGTCAACCAGTTGCGCCGACTGCGGACCAGTCAACAGCATCCCCCGGCGGTGAGTTCGGCACACTCGGGCGTCGCCAGTTTACCAACAACGTCAAGGCGGTTCGCGATGTCCTCGACGACCTGATCGCTGGTCGCAATTCCCCCACGATGGCGGCAACGCTGTTGCAGTCGCTCGGTCTGTCGCCGGATCGCGCGAACGCCCTGATTCAAGACGCCCAAGACGGTCGCATTGACGCTCCGGAGTTGGCGTCTGTCGAAGCGGCAGGGCAGGTGCATTCACTCATCGGCCCCGCTGTCGTGAAGCTGACGGCGGCGGAAGGCGGCGCGGCTCGACGATTCGACATCCTCGCCTACACGGGCGGAAAACTCCCGGTTGCCGGTGCCCCATACCCGGTGGTCGTCGATCTGGCAGGTCTCGAAGTCCCCAACCACGTCCCGATTCTGATCGATCACGTCAAGTCGGTCGACACGACCCTCGGACAGGTGGAGCGGGTCATCAACGACGGGACTCAGTTGCGACTGACAGGGACCGTTACCGGAACGTCGCAGAAATGCCTGCAGGTGCTCGCTCAGTCCGACAAGGGCCAGCAGTGGCAGGCCTCGATCGGGTGCAACTACTCGGGCGAAGTCATCCCCGAGGGCGAATCGATGGTCGTCAACGGCCAGCGACTGGATGGACCGTTCATTCTCGCGCGGTCCGCGGAACTGCGGGAAACGAGTGTTTTGCCGATGGGTGCGGACTCCCGCACCAAGGTCAACCTTGCGGCGTCTGCCGCGCTACAGATGAAAGGGCAGCAGATGCCGACGTTTGAAGAATGGTTGAAGTCGAAAGGGGTCGATCCGGCCGCTCTGACTCCGGATGAAACGGCCGCGTTGCAGATGGCCTACGAGGCGTTGGCAGGAACGGCAACGCCGACTCCCGCGAGTGCCACGGCAGCCACTCCGGCGCCCACGCCTGCCCCTGCGGCTGTCGCCGCGGGAGCCTCGCTGAACCTGCAGGCGAGCGCGGCCGACATCATCAACGCCCAGAACAAGGCGATCGCGGACAATGCTCGCCGCATCGCCGCGATCCGCGAAGAGGTCCAGAAGATCCCGGACTTCGCGATCCGTGGTCGCATTGAGGCGACGGCGATCGAGAAGAACTGGTCGCTCGAAAAGACCGAGCTTGAAGTGATCAAGGAACTGCGGCCGAAGGCCCCGGCGGGTCACGTTCACACGACTTCAAACGCCCCCCAGGTTCTCGAAGCCGCGCTGTCGCTGTCGCTCGGTCTGCGGAACGTCGAGAAGAGCTTCGACGAGAAGACGCTCGACGCGGCCTCGCGGGATTACCCGCAGATGGGGCTGCAGCAGATGCTGATCGCGTGCGCGGCGGCGAACGGCTACCTCGTGTCTCCGGGTGTCCGCATCCACAGCGGCAACATCCGCGGCATCTTCCAGGCTGCGTTCGGTCGCCAGCGTGGCTCGTTCGAGGCGTCTGGGCCGACGACGCTGACGCTGCCCGGGATCCTGTCCAACGTGGCAAACAAGGAGATCCTGCAGGGCTACATGGAGGTGGACCAGACGTGGCGTGAGATCGCCGCGATCAAGTCGGTCAACGACTTCAAGCAGGTCACCTCGTATCGCATGCTCGACGACA
>CAYZBB010000524.1:0-2009 GCA_964476495.1 uncultured Actinomycetes bacterium
GGAGGCACGGCTGCGCGCCGATCGCACGAGCGATCCCGACGGTGGCAGCGACCTGGAACAGGCCATTGCCGAGCCTGCCTGCCTGCTCGAGGCGGCGGAAGGTGACCGACTGGACCTTCATCGGGGCGCCATCACGCAGTCGGGGTCGTGGCCTTTGGTCACGGTCGTCACTTCCTTGTGTCGCAGGTTGATGGTGATGGTCGAGTCGCAGAACTTGCACTCGAACGACTTGGGGTACTGCTGCTCGAGCCACGTCCGCTGGTCGGCCTTGGAGACCATCACAGGCCCTTTCGTCCGGGGTCGTCGATCACAGCACGCATCGCCGATGGGTCGCCGAAGGCGCGGTCGTAGGGGTCGAACAGCGGCTTCATCCGTTGCTTGTCGCGCCTGCGGTTCGCCGACGGCGGGTGGCGCAGATGGAGCACATGACCCGGCACGGTGACCATCGGGTGCACGAGGGTGTGCAGTGCGTTGGCGATCGCCCAATCCTCCCACCCCCACCCGGTGAACGCCTCGTCGTACCCGCCGACCTCCTCGAACGCACCTCGGGTCATGATGAGCAGGCCAGCGTTGCCCTGGTCGGTCGACCACCGCGGCTTGGCCGGGCGGTCCACGGGGTACGCCGGGTCGCCGGCGAGCACCTTGCGGGTGGTGGGCCCGTCCAACTGCTCGTAGCGGTCGAAGCCGATGACCCACCGCTTGCAGTTCTCGATGTGCTGCAGCGCCATGAGCACGTTGGCGTGATGGAACACGATGTCGGCGTCGGCGAAGATCACCACGTCCCCGCTCGACCGCATGAATGCCTCGTTGCGGGCCGCGGATCGGTTGATCGCCCGATCGCCCGATGCGGCCGTCACGAGCTCGAACGAGGGGTACAGGGCCTCCCAGCGTGCCCTCACCCACGTGAAGATGTCCTCCCGGCTGGCGCCGTCCGCGACCCGCACGGTCTTGCCGCGCTGGTGGGGGTCCGGCTGAAACGGGATCAGCACGCTAATGGAGGTCATCCGGCGTCCTCGATGAGGCGGTGGGCGCGCTCGGTCGCGCACGGCCAGGGGTGCCAACAGCGAGTACAGATACCGCTGCACGCCTTGACGTTGCAGACGTGCTGCTCGTGGCGAGGGATGGCCTCGATGGCACCCCGGTAGGCGTCGCGTTCGGCCTCCACCTTCATGAGGTGGTCGGCTGCGGCGACGCTGACAGGCTTCACCCCTGCGGGTGATTCAAGGTCATCGAGCAACGCCCTGAGTTCGTCGGTGGTGAGCGAGTCGATGGTTTGCCCCTCGTCAAGAGCCACCACCAGCGGGGCTCTCCGACCGGTCCGCTCGGCTTCCGCCAGCAGGGCATCGAGTAGCGCCTGGACCACAGTGACGGGCGTGGTCGCCGGCACCGTCAAGATCCCGCACTCGGGGATCTCCACCCCCTTGAACTTCATCGCCCGCCACCCGGCGCCGCCTCGGGCAGCGGGAGGCACCCGCACCCGTCGGGGTCGACGACCGGGTTCCACGACGGGTCGGTGGTGACCCACGAGGTGTCGTACTGCTCGACCACGGCGTAGCCGATGCCGCGGCCGACGACGCCGTTCCGCTCGGCCCGTGACTCGTAGGCGGTGGCGATGACCATGAAGGCGATCATCGTCACCGCCAAAGCCGTCACGTAGGTCCAGAAGGCGAGCCAACCTGCGTGGTTGTCCTGTTCGCTCATGCCGCCGAGCGTATCACAGCGATGTGGACGGCGCGTCTACTCGGGGACCGAGCGGCACTCGGCCGCGACGGACTCCATGCGGTCCAGCGCGTCGCGCTGCTCGGGGGAGATGACCTGCGGCTCGGCGAGGACCACGAGCACGTCGGACACGGCCACCGCGAACTCGCACAGGTTGTCGCCGTTGAGCCGGGCCTGCTTCGCCGCGTTGCGGGCATCGGGGCCACCGGAGCGGATGTCCACGAACGCGACTGCGGCGGTGGTGAGCAGGAACATCACCACGCACGCTGCGGCGGTGGTGAGCAGGGTCG
>CAYZBB010000525.1:0-2002 GCA_964476495.1 uncultured Actinomycetes bacterium
CCCAATAAACCGAAATTCGTTAGTTTGCCCATCTTATGGCGACCGCTGAGACCTACGAAAAGAAGAAGTCCTGGGCTGCCAATCACTCGCTTGCACTGTCAGCCAAGGGCCGGGACATCGGCGAGCTTCCTCCGGTCGTCAATCCTCTCCGTCGGGCTGCCTGCGAGCGAAATTTCCGCCTGTACTGCGAAACCTACCACGCCGAGACGTATCACCTGGGTTGGTCTGAAGATCACCTGACGGTGATCAAGCAGATTGAAGACTCGGTGCTCTTCGGTGGGCTGTTCGCGACGGCGATGCCGCGAGGGTCGGGCAAAAGCAGCCTGAGCGAGACGGCCTGCGAGTGGGCGGTCAACTACGGGCATCGGGACTACGTGGCGTTGATCGGCTCCGACGAGGGGGCGGCAACGCGGATGCTGGAGTCGATTAAGACCGAGTACGAGGTCAACGAGCTGCTCCTGGAGGACTTCCCGGAGATCTGCTACCCGATCACCCGGCTCGAAGGGATCGCGCACCGCTGCAACGGCCAGACGCACCAGGGCGAGCGGACGCACATCGGGTGGACGGCTGGCGAGCTGGTGCTGCCCACGATCCCCGGGTCGAAAGCCTCGGGCGCGGTGATCAAGGTTGCGGGCATCACGGGTGGCCTGCGAGGCATGAAATTCAAGCGTCCGGACGGCAAGACCGTGCGTCCGTCGCTGGTCGTGATCGACGATCCTCAGACCGACGGATCGGCCAACTCTCCGAGCCAGTGCGAGACGCGGGAACGCATTCTCGCGGGTGCAATTCTTGGCCTCGCAGGTCCCGGCAAGAAGATCAGCGGCATCATGCCCTGCACGGTGATCCGCGCCGGGGACATGGCCGACAACATCCTCAACCGCGACAAACACCCGGAGTGGAACGGCACCCGAACCAAGCTGGTTTACCGCTTCCCGTCCGACGCGAAGCTCTGGGAAGAGTACGCCCGAATCCGTGCCGACAGCCTGAAGGCGGGCAACGGCGGCAAGGAGGCCACCGAGTTCTACGCCGCCAATCGCGAGGCGATGGACTCGGGTGCCCTGGTTGCATGGCCCGATCGGTACGAGCACGACGAGCTTTCGGCCATCCAGCACGCCATGAACCTCAAATTGAGGGATGAGCGTGCGTTTTTCGCTGAATACCAGAACGAACCGCTCCCCGAGGAAGACAGCCGCGCCGACGACCTCACGCCCGACCAGATCGCGGCCAAACTCAACCGCATGCCACGCGGCCTGATCCCGACGGCCTGCAATCGCATCACGGCATTTGTCGACGTACAGGGATCGCTGCTCTACTGGCTTGCCGTGGCATGGGAGGACGATTTCACGGGTTACGTGGTCGATTACGGCACCTACCCCGACCAGAAACGAGCCTACTTCACGCTCCGCGACGCGAAACACACCCTGGCGACCGCGACCAAGGCGACCGGGCTCGAAGGCCAGATTTACGGCGGGCTCGAGCAACTCACCGGCGACATCCTGGAGCGGGACTGGCTCCGCGATGACGGCGCGTCTCTGCGGATCGAGCGGTGCGTGATTGATGCGAA
Source organism: uncultured Actinomycetes bacterium (assembly GCA_964476495.1). Taxonomy (GTDB): domain Bacteria; phylum Actinomycetota; class Actinomycetes; order Mycobacteriales; family Nakamurellaceae; genus Nakamurella. The sequence goes on from CAYZBB010000525.1 coordinate 1,565, forward strand.
CTGGGGCGTCTCGACCGAGCTGATCTACCAGTTCATCCGCCAGTCCAAGCATCGGACGGTCTTGATCCCATCGCACGGCAAGTACATCGGGGCCGGGTCGAAACCCATGCTGGAGTGGCAGCGCAAGCCCGGCGATCGCCACGGCACCAACTGGCTCGTCCCCGGTGGTGAGGGCAAGCGAAGCGTCTCGAAGCTGATCTACGACACGAACTGGTGGAAGAGCTTCGTGCACACCCGCCTTGCCACGGCGATGGGCGACCGCGGCTGCCTCAGCCTGTTCGGCGAGAAGCCCGACACGCACCGTTTGCTGGCCGATCACCTGACCTCGGAGTTTCGGGTCAAGACGACCGGTCGCGGCCGTGATGTGGACGAGTGGAAGCTGAGGCCGGGTCGACCGGACAACCACTGGCTCGACTGCCTGACCGGCGCGGCGGTGGC
>CAYZBB010000526.1:0-1979 GCA_964476495.1 uncultured Actinomycetes bacterium
GCGTCCACATCAGACGGGACGCCGTCGGTCAGCTCGTCCAGCGAAGTCGGGTAGGTCACTCAGTGACCGCCTTCGCCCCCAACGGCTGCACGCCCACGGTCGGGGTGCCGGTGGCGATGATCTTCACGACGGTGCGGGGCTCGGTCGCCGGGCGACGGTGGATGCGCGAGGCGTTCAGCACTGCGGCCAGCACGAACGACCCGCCCTCGCCGGCACCGATGGTGCCGACCACCGGGTCCGGGGTGGTGTTCGCCACCGTCCCGATCGTGTAGTAGACGGCGACGGGGGTGCCGGCCAACTGGATCACTTCGATCTCGTCGTGGTCGCCGTCCACCGTGATGGTGGACACCACGTTTGATTGGAGCGTGACGGCGGTGTTTGCCATTGGTCAGACCTCCCGGTCGATCAGTCGTTGCATGGCTTCCCGGTCGCCAGTAGCGGCCAGGTAGCGGCGGTTCAGTCGTTCGTTCACCCCGGTGGGACGGCCGATCTTGTCGGCCTGCTTCGACTTCGGGTGGCGCAGGTGCCACACGCTGGCCTCGAGCCGATGGTGCGGCCCGGCCATCGTGTCGAGCGCCGCGCCTAGCGATGTGTCCTCGCCGCCCCACCCGATGAAGCGGGGGTCGAACCCGCCAACCCGGTCGTAGGTCTCGGGGGTCAAGGCGAAGATGCCGCCGCCGGGGAACAGCCGGTACGGGTTGTTGTTGCGGGTGCCGAGGTCGAGCGAGCTGCGGGCGGTGGGCCATTCGACGGGCCGGTCAGGGTCGCGGGCGACGATGTCGGCGGTGGCGGGCGCACCCAGCCGGTAGACGTTCCCGCACGGCACCACCCACGGATGCGCTAGTGCGAGCTCGGCTGCTTCCTTCAGGGTGGGCCACGACTCGACCCACAGATCGGCGTCACAGATGACCCACACGTCACCGGTCGCCCACCGTGCGGCGTCAGCGACGGCGTCGGCCTTGCACCACCGGTCTGCCCGGCAGCGGCCCTCCACGATCTCCCATTGCGGGCGGAGCGCTTCCCACCTCGCCCGCAGCCACTCCCAGTTGGTCTCGCGTGTGTCGTTGTGGCCGTCCCCCAACGGGACGATCAGGGAGACGTTCACGCCGCTCGATGCTCGGCCATCATGGTCAACCACCTCGGCGCCATCACGTCCCACGAATGAGCAGCAGCCCACGCCCGAGACCCGGCCTGCGCCTCAGCCCGACGGTCAGGGTCGGCCATCGTGTCCATCGCTGCGGCCAGCGTGATCGGGGACACGTCATGCACGGCCACCCGGCCGCACGGCATCGTCACCTTGCGCCAGAACTGGGCGGGCACCCTCGGCCCCGGCCACGCCTGGTTCGGTGGCAGGTCCGACATGAGCACGGCCAGTCCGGCAGCGCACGCCTCCTGCACGGGCAGGCACAACCCTCCGTATCGGCGAGGCAACACCAAAGCGTCGGCATCGTCGTACAGGTGCCAGTAGTCGGCGGGCGGGTCGAGCAGCGTCACGGTGACGTGCGGGGGGATGTTCGGCAGGGACGGCACCTCGCCGTGCTGCACCACGATGCGAACCTCGCACGGTTCAGTCAGGTGCGGCAGCGCGTTGACGACGGTGCCGGTGCCGTTGCGGTCGGCCAACGCACGCTTCCCGGCGACGTGCAGCCACCGGCACGGGCCGTCATGCGGTTCGGCCGGCGTGAACCGGTCGGTGGCGACGGGGAACGGGACGACTTCGGTGCGGGCCGGCATGACCTCGCGCCGCCAGTCGGTCGCGGACCACAGGCGGGTCGGGTCCTGCGCCCCGGTCCAGAACTCGGGATTGGCATGCAGCACGGACGCGACCCCGGTGGCCGTCGCCCACTTGGGGATGCGGTGGTCGTAGAACGTCTCGGCTGCGTAGACCACGTCCACGGTGCGGAGCCAGTTGCGGACAGCCTTCGGGTCGAGCCCTGACTGCCAGCGGACACGCACGGCGTCGGGGGCCCGCTCAGGGT
>CAYZBB010000527.1:0-1972 GCA_964476495.1 uncultured Actinomycetes bacterium
CGGTGGCCTTGGTGTGCAGGGTGCTCTCGCTCAGGTCCACCGTCCCCGCCCACGAGGCGGTCAGGGCGGCGTCCGGGCTGTGCTCACCATCGAGGTAGGCGCCGAGGTCGGGGCCATCCTCGATCAGGAGCCCTGTGGCTTCCAGCGTGTCCCCGCTCGCCCGGTCAGCCGGCCCGGTCGAGTAGAACCCGACCGCCATGAACGCCGCACCCGCCGGGGGCGTCAGGGTGGCCGAGAGCCGGTCCCACTGCCCTGCGGTCATCGGCGTGGTCGAGGCGGTGCTCGCAGCGGCCTGCCAGGTGGTGCCGTCGGCTGAGTACCGGACCCGGATGAGGCCACTGATGGCCGCGGTGGCCGCCGTGACCCACTTGGCGTAGGTCGAGACCGTCACCGGTTCGCCGGGCGTCACGGCCAGCATGTTGGCCCCGGTCGGAGTGCCCACTGTCGTATCGCCGATGACTTGCCAGCCGTAGGTGTCGGAGGCGCTGCTGGTCAGCGTGACCCGTTTCGCCGTGTCGATCCCGGTGTCCACCGGTCCGGAGATCCCGGTGACGCTGCTGTACGTGCCCAGCGCGCTCCCGGCCGTCCAGCGTCCGACTCCTTGGGCGTTGGCGCTGGCCGCGCGAGGATCGAGAGCCCGGTTGCGGCGCACTTCAACCGCTGCCTGGCCCTCCGGGTTCGATGTCGAGATCCCGACCGACCCCGTCGCCCGATCCCACACCCACGCTGCCGTAGGGGTTGCCGGCGGCAGATACGACACGTCGATCGTCTCGCTGGCCGTCGAAGACTTGAGCCCCACAGATGACGTGACCGACGCCTGAAATACATACTCGCCGCCGTCGGCGAACACTGTCGCGAGCTGCGGCAACGGCGCATTCCCCGTCGCCACCGAGGTCTCCAGCAGCACACCATCCCGCCACACCGTGACCGTCGTGGACGACTGGGCGTGACCGCCGGCATCGTAGTAGTCGACCTGTGGCGTCACCCGCGACGCGTTGATCGTGCCCGTCGGAGTCACAATCGTCGCCACCGGCTTCGGCGTCAGCGAGATCGTCGCGGTAGCCGACCAGCCCGACCAGGACGCGTGCGCACCCTTCGTGCGGACCTGCCACTCCACCGACGCCGGAGCCGACCATGTTCCGCCGGCGATCGTCTTCGACTGGGACGCGGTCGTGTCCGCACCCAGCGATGACCAGGAGCCGCCGTCTATGCGGACCTGGACCTCACGCTGAGTCTGAGGTGTCGAATCGACCGGGTTGTGCAGATAGGTGAGGGTGATCGGATCGGCCGGATCGGCCGCCGTCCCCGACGGCGCCAGGTTCGACGGCGGATTCGGAGCCGCCAGCAGTTGCACGATGTTCGATGTCGCGGACCAGTCCGACGTCTGGCCGTCCGCCAACCGTGCCCGGACGCGATACCGGTGCGACACGCCCGCGTCCGGCGACGAATGATCCCAACTCTCCGCCGCCACGCCCGCCGCATCCGCCGGTGACGCAACCGTAGACCACGACGACCCATTCGGACTGTCCTGAATGTCGAACACTGTGTTCCAGTTCGACTGGTCCGTCCATGTGAGGCGAATGTCGCCGTTGGCAAGCTTTCCCGCCGTGCCCATTGTCGGAGTCGCCGGCTTCGTGTACACCGCACCGGCCGCCGCATACGACCACGCCGACTGCTGCTGTTGCGGCGGGCCCGAGGAATCCACGACCGTGCTGCCATTGAACGCAGCTACCCGGTATTCGACCTTCGCGTTGACCGGGACCGCAGTGTTCGTGAAGGTGGTGACCACGCCGATCTGGGCGACGTTCGTCCATGCACCATCGTTGACACGACGGCCAATCACAATGCCCTGATAAGGCGCCGAGGTCGACCCGGGGGACGTGTTGGCCCAGGTCAACGTCCGTGACGTGCCCGACCCACTGATCGACAAGCCCGTCGGGGCGGCCGGCGCCGCATACGCCCGCACTGGATA
>CAYZBB010000528.1:0-1960 GCA_964476495.1 uncultured Actinomycetes bacterium
CTCACGGCGCAATCGAGATCCTCGAACGCTCGAGGCAGCTGCGGGCGGTCGACTAGACGGTGGCGCCGATGGCCGCCATGAGCTGCCGGCCGATGTGCTCGGTGTAGGCCGGCGGGATCGCCTCAGACAGCTTGCGGAGCGGCATCCAATCGATGCCCATGGCGCGCTGCTGCACCTCGAGCGGGATGCGCCACACCCCGACCTCCACGGTGCAGCGGAGGTTGGTGCGGTTCGTGGCCGGCGGGAACCTCGGGGTTTGCCACGAGTGATCGCATGGCGGCGACTCGAGCGGCACGTTGGACTCGAAGTAGCGGTGCCGGCGGACGTCGAGGCCGAAGCTCGAGCCGCACAACATGACGGCGTCCCGCAGCGGGGCGCCGGCCACGTTCTCGATGACGTACGGCAGCCCGGACCGCTCGAGGCGGGCGCGCACCGGTTCGATCAGGTCCGGGTAGCCGTCGCCGACGCCGTGCCCCTTGCGCCTGTAGGCGGTGAACGACTGGCACGGCGGCGAGGCGTGGATGGCGTCGAACCCGTCGAGCGGGAACGTGAGCGCGTCGGCCCTGTGGAACTCAAACGGGTAGTCGGGCTGAATCTCTACGTCTACGCCAACAACCTCGAACCCGGCGGCGTGGTAGCCGACAGCAGCGCCACCGGCGCAGCAGAACAGGTCGAGAAGGCGGGGACGGGCCATGTGGACATGATGCCCTGCCGGTTGGGACATTGCTACCTGCACGGTGGGGAACTGATCCGTGGCCGCTGTGATGCGTTGCGCGGTTCGGTTTAGGTCCCGTCGTGTGGCGTATGTCTAACGTCCGGCAGAAACTACGTTCGATGAGGTACGACACCGGATCGGACGGTTCAGTTGGTGATGTCGATGGGAGGGTTTCGTATCCGTTTGCCGGAGCCCTTCTTGGGGTTCTCTGGTTCTTCGGGTTCGGGCGCGTCGTCGCCTGGCTTCTTGGGTGGCTTCTTTGGCATGTGGGCGGTCGGTCCTGTCGCTAGGGCGGGGGCGGCATGTCCCGTGTCTGTCGGTGCAGATTCTGCCCTGAAGACGTGTCGTTTGCGCCTCTCATCTTGTCTTCTAACGCCCATCGCATGTGGCATCATGCACAATCATGTTGCATCATGTCGCTACTCGGGTGTATATCTGTCCCTGTGAGCACCCAAAACCACCACCCACGGCTGAACAGAGCCGCACGGCAGGTGACCACAACGACCGGCCAACCAAACCGGACGGGGTAGGCACCCGCCATGACCGACAAGTACCTCACCGTCAACGAAGCCGCCGAGCTCCTACGGCTCACCCCCTACCGGGTCCGGCAGCTCGCCAGAGCCAAGCGGTTCCCTGGGGCAACCAAGCCCGACGAAAGCAGGCAGCAAGCCCGCTGGCTCATCCCTCAATCCGGCATCGACCACTACCTGAAAGGAGGAACGGAATGACCCCGATCGAGCAGATCCTCGCAGCCATCACGATCCACGAACCGTCCGGCTGCTGGATCTACCCGGTCCTCCTCAACACCGGCCGAAGCCAGAGCCCGAGGGCACTCCGCCACCGCCTACATCGCACAACGACAGGAGAACCAGCAATGACCATCTACTACCTGACCAACCGGTGCCTCACCGACGGCATCGTCGAGGTTGACACCGACACCGACGAGAAGGCCGGGACGCACCACCAGGAACCTCGCACCAAGCTCAGCGGTTCAGGCGCAGCCGTCTACCACTTCCGCAAGCCCGAGGACCGGTACAGCGACACGTGCATCATCGGCAAGGAGGCGTTCGAGCGGCGAGAAGACGCTGTCGCCGACGCCGAGAAGCGCCGCCAGAAGCGGCTCGACAGCCTCCGCAAGCAGCTCGCCAGGCTCGAATCCCTCACTTTCTGACCACCCATCCACGAACCCTCAGGCGGACATGAACCCCTTCCTCACCCTCGCCCCGATCGCCGCAGCAGCAGCCA
>CAYZBB010000529.1:0-1953 GCA_964476495.1 uncultured Actinomycetes bacterium
CCAGGGCTCACCGTGAGGTCGCCGGCTATGTCCGCTGGTCGTTGCTGGCCGAGTCGGGTGACATCAAGGCCGCCCCGGAGGCCCGCCAGTTGTCCGATCGGCTGGGGTTGACGCCGTTGGCGTTGCGCCGGCTCGAGTGGGAGATCGTGGCCGACGAGGTTTCAGCGAAGCGTGAGGTTTCGCCGGCGGGCTCGGCTCGCGCCCGCCTTGCGTCCGTTTCGTGAGCGAGATCCGTTCGCTCGGTTACGACGTGGCCGACTGGATCGAGGCCAACTGCGTGATCCCCGACGGGGAGCGCATGGGCGACCCTTACCGGCTCACCCACGAGATGCTCGTGTTCCTGCGGGACTTCTACGAGGTCAACGACGACGGGAACTTCAGGTTCCGTCGTGGCCAGTTGGTCCGTCCGCAGAAGTGGGGCAAGGGCCCGTTCTCTGCGGCCATCATCTGCGCCGAGGCGTACGGGCCCGTCCTGTTCGACCGTTGGGGCCCCGACGGACAGCCGGTCGGCAAGCCGTGGGCGTCGCCTCACATCCAGGTCACCGCCGTGTCCGAGGACCAGACGCAGAACGTCTGGCGTGCGCTTCAGCCGATGATCGAGCTCGGCGATCTGGCCGCCGACATCCCCGACACCGGTCTGACCCGGATCAACCTGCCTGGCGGCGGGCTGATCGAGCCGGTGACTGCGTCGGCCCGCTCGAGGTTGGGGCAGCGGATCACCTTCGCGGTGCAGGACGAGACTCATTCATGGCTCAAGAGCAACGGCGGTCGGGCTCTGGCGGACAACCAGCGTCGCAACCTGGCCGGCATGAATGGCCGCAGCATCGAGACGACGAACGCATGGGACCCGGCCGAGCAGTCGGTGGCGCAGGAGACGTGGGAGTCGACCGCCCCGGACATCCTGAAAGACATGACGTCGCCCCGTGCGTCGTTGTCGATCCGCAACAAGCGTGACCGTGCCGCCATGTTCCGCGAGGTGTACGCCGACTCGGCGCGCAAGCCTGACGGCTGGGTCGACCTTGACCGGATCGACGCCGAGGTGGTCGAGCTGATCCCGAGGGACGCCGCCCAGGCGGAGCGGTTCTTCGGGAATCGGATTGTCGCCGATGAGGATTCGTTCTTGTCGCCGGCCGTGTGGGGCGAGTGCCGTCACCCGGACGGCATGGTGTTGCCCCCGGACGGCACTCCGGTGGCTCTGGGTTTCGACGGGTCGCTGTTCGATGACACGACGGGGCTGATCGGTTGCACGCTCGACGGTCATGTGTTCGTGGTCGACATGTGGGACCCGGCTGAGCATGGTGGTGAGGTGCCGAAGTCGGCGGTGGACGTCACCGTGGCGTCGTGTTTCGACCGGTGGGACGTGCGAGCCATGTACGGTGACCCGCCGTACTGGCAGGAGGATCTGGCCCGCTGGTACGGGTTGCACGGTGACGTGGTGCGTGAGTGGTGGACGAATCGGCCGACGCCGATGGGTCATGCGCTCGAGCTGTTCCACACGTCGGTGCAGACGAAGTCCTTGACCCATGACGGGGACCCACGCCTTGCCGCTCATGTCGGGAACGCCCGCCGGTGGAAGGACCGGGGTCACCTGTCGGTGCGCAAGAAGTTCCCGCAGTCCCCGGACAAGATCGACCTTCTCGTGTGCGCCGTTCTGGCGGTCGAGGCGAGGGGCGACGTGATGCGTGAGCCTGAGCCCGAAGAGAAGAAACCGGGCCGGCTGCTGGTGTTCTGACCCCACGAAAGGGGGCGCGGTATGGATGATGCCCCCATGGGTTCCCCCGAATGGTGGTTGCGCCGGTTGCACGGCGCCCTCGTGGCCCGCCGGCCCGCCCTTCAACTGGCGACCGACTACTACGACGGGTCACACAACCTGTCTTTCCAGAGCAAGCGGTTCCGTGAGGCGTTCGGCGGTCTGTTCGACGCCTTTGCCGACAACTGGTGCGAGGTCGTGGT
>CAYZBB010000530.1:0-1948 GCA_964476495.1 uncultured Actinomycetes bacterium
CGCATCCCCATCTGGAAGTGCGAGGCGAACGGCTGGAGGGCGTGCCAGGGGCACGGCAAGAAGGAGCCGACGAGTCTGCGGGAGCTGCCCTGCAAGCGAGCCGGGCATCCCGCGTCCGAGAGGCGGGTGAACGCCGAGGGGCACTCGTACTGTGTGACGTGCCAGAGGGAAGCGTACCGAGCGAGGAGGGCAGCGTAGACCCCATATCCGGTACACCCCCGGAGTATCGCTCCCCTACATCTAGTAGCCGACCCCTTGACGTGTGAATCGTCCTGTACCACGGTGGACGTGCGCCCCAGCGCACCGAAGGCGCCGCGGCGAGCGATGTTGGCCTCCTCCGGCATCGCTCGCGCCGCCTGCCCACCCGTAGGAGGACGATCGTGGCAACAGGAGACCGGGCACCTGCGCTAACAGGCCCCGGCGTGCCCCCAGCCGGTAAGGGCGAGGGGACCGCGGAATCTACCACCTTCGCAGAGCGCGCTAGAGCCGCCCAGCAACGGCAGGGGCCGGTCTGCACGATGGGTGCAGCCCTCGACCTGATGCCCCCCGGATACCGGGCAGAGGTCACCTCGGCGCTCCGCACCCCCGGCATCAACGCCACCACCATCGCCACGCTGCTCCAGGCTGACGGCTACGAGGTCAAGGCGGACGCCGTCAGGCGGCACCGCATCCGCATCCTCGGCGGACAGGGCTGCGGGTGCCCGGTCGCATGACGCCGTACTACTCCGACGATCACGTGACGCTGTATCACGCCCGCTGGGAGGACGTGCCGCTGCCGAAGGACGCCGCGGTGGTGAGCGACCCGCCCTATGGGATGGCGTGGGATGGCCGGGTGTCCATCGGCCCTAACGGGCAGGGCAAGACCGGCACGCGTTCGGCCAACTACGGGCAGACCGTGGTGGACGACGACAAGCCGTTCGACCCGTCTCCGTGGTTGGGATACCCCGAGGTCATCCTGTTCGGCTCCAACCACTTCGGCCAGCGGCTCCCCGTCGGGACCACGCTCGTCTGGGTGAAGCGCAACGACGATGCGTTCGGGTCGTTTCTGTCCGATGCCGAGGTGGCATGGATGAAGGGCGGCCACGGCGTCTACTGCTACCGGGATACCGGGTACAAGTCGGAGAACCGAGGACACCCCACCCAGAAGCCGGTAGCCCTGATGCGCTGGTGCATCGACAAGACGACCACCGGCACCATCCTCGACCCCTACGCCGGAAGCGGTACCACCCTCGTCGCTGCCAAGTCGCTGGGCCGCAAAGCAATCGGCGTGGAGTGCGTCGAGCGGTACTGCGAGGTCGCCGCCAACCGGCTGCGGCAGGAAGTCCTCGGGCTGGTCGCATGACGTTCGCAGACCGCGCCGCAGAGGCACAGGAGGACACCAACCTCCGCGATGCCCTCGTCCGTGCCCTGCGGCAGCTGGACGACGCCAAGGCCAGCCGGGCGGAACTGGTGGACGCCGTCTACCGCGCCGCGAAGGACGCCGCGTCAACGATGCGCGTACCCCCGGTCAAGGCACCGACCACCGCCAAGGGCAAGGGCAGCCCCGAGACGGCCATTCTCACGCTGGCCGATTGGCAGGTGGGCAAGAAGACGCCGGGCTATAACAGCGACATCGCCGCGGAGCGCGTCCGCCGGTACGCAGACCTCGCGGTCCGGTTGATCGTGGAGAACCGCGCCCCGGTGGACGACGCCCGCATCTACCTGCTGGGCGACCTGCTGGAAGGCGAACTCATCTTCGGCGGGCAGGCACACCGCATCGACGCCAGCCTCTACCGGCAGGTGTTCCTCGTCGCGGAACTGCTGGCCGAGGTGGTCCGCAAGGTCGCCGCGGTCGTGCCCAGCGTCAGGGTCGTGGGCGTCATCGGCAACCACGGCGAGCTCGGCGGGCTGGCGCGCAAGGAGTACCACCCGGAGAGCAACGCCGACGCGATCGCCTACAACATCGCCC
>CAYZBB010000531.1:0-1939 GCA_964476495.1 uncultured Actinomycetes bacterium
GGCGGCTACTCGGATCTGCTGCTGTTCGACAACGGCACCACCGACCCCGAGATGCGGGAATGGCTCGAGGCGCAGACAGTCGCCGACGTGTACGACGCATCGGACGCACCGGGCATCTCGCACATGTGGAACGCCGGCATAAACGAAGCGCTCTCCCGACACTTGGGGATCGCGGACGTCGTGTTCCTCAACAACGACCTGCGGTTGGGGCCACGGTTCCTCCGCAGGCTGGTCGGCGGACTCCGTTCACAGAACGGTGTGATGGCCGCCTCAGGGAACTACGACGGCCGCCAAGGCTCCGGGATAGTTCCCGTGTCCGGTATCTGTGCGAACAGGTACGACGGGACCGGCGGCCTAGCAGGGTTCGCTTTCGCTCTCCGGGCCGAATGGATCGCCAGTGGGTTCCGGTTCGACGAGTCGATGGCCTGGTGGTACTCCGATAACGATCTGTGTTTGGAGCTCGAGAAGGCGGGGGCGTGGTACGGCATCGCCGTAGACGCTTTGGTCGAACATCTCGACGGCGGGTCCCAGACGGCCACCCCTGACGGGTGGGCCGACATCATCGCAGCGGACAGAGCGGCGTTCGAGGCCAAGTGGCCTCACGTCAAGCTCACCGCCGCCTGAATCTCCCGGCAGCGCAAATCCGGGTACGAGTGGACCCCAGGGGGTCGGATAGTGGGCGGCGCTGCGCCCTTACCGGCACCCCTGGGGACCAACCTCTCAGCGAAAAGAGGGCAGCGCATGAAATGGACTCTGCTCGTCATGGGTCACGGCCGGTGGCCGTACCATCAGCGAGCGATAGAGGCGCTGGATGCCGTCATCGGCCTGGACTTCTTCGACCGCCTGGTCCTGTCCCTCGACGGTGGATGTGAACCGCTGCCACCGTGGGCCGACGAAGCGGGACGCTGGGAGGATTACCAACTTCCGTCTCGCCAAGGGCTGACCGCCAATCTCGCACAAGCGTGGGGCGCGCTCACCACCGAAGACGAATGGGTGTTCCACCTCGAAGAAGACTTCCTGCTCCGGGACGCCCCGCTAGCGGAGATGGCCGCCACCCTCGACGCGTTCCCGTTCGTGGCGAACATGGTCCTCGTCCGTCAGCCGTGGAATCAGGTTGAGCGGCGGTTCGGTTCGGTTCTCCCCACCATCCCCGGACTGGTGGACCGCGGCGGCTGGCAGGAACACCGCCGAGGGTTCTGGCTTAATCCGATGGTCGCGCACGCTTCGCTTCTGCGGTCGCTGTGCCCGGGGGTCGAACAGAAGCTCACCGATCAGTGTTTGGCCCGCGGGCTTTCTTTTGCTTACTGGGGCGGCCGGGACGACGAACCCCGATGTGAACACATCGGAGCCGAAGGCGGCATGGGGTCAAGCGGTTGGTTGCCGTGATTCTCGCCGTGTTGGGTGCTGGCGGTCACGGCCAGGACGTCCGTGCGGTCGCCGAAGCCGCCGGCCATTCCTGCTACATGCTCGATGACCGGTACAAGCCTTCGCACCGATGCGCCGCGTTGCCTGACGGCGCGCCGTACGTGGTCGGTGTGAACGATCCCGCAACGAGGCGGCGGCTGGCCGTCGGGTCGAACCCGACAACGCTCATCCACCCGACGGCCACAGTCGACCGCACCGCCCACATCGGCCCCGGCTGCGTCATCGCCGCCGGGGTTCACATCGGCCCCGACTGTGTTCTCGGTGAGCACGTCCACGTAGGACCGGGATCGACGCTGACCCGAACCAACGTCGGGGCGTTCACGACCATCTCACCGGGCGTGGACATCGCCGGGGACGTGTCCATCGGGTTCGGTGTGTTGATCGGCGTCGGTGCCCGCATCGCCAACCTCCGCACCGTTCACGACAACGCCGTTGTCGGCGCGGGTGCGGTGGTGGTCCGGGACGTGGACCCCGGCGAAACGGTGGTTTCCAGGGACCTGACAGCGACAGGAGC
>CAYZBB010000532.1:0-1939 GCA_964476495.1 uncultured Actinomycetes bacterium
CGGTCACCAGTGCCTCCTGACCCGCCTCCTCGGCGACGTCCAGGTCACCGAAGCGGCGGGCCAGCGCCGCGACGACACGTCCGAACTCGTCGCGGACGATCCGCTCGATCCGGTCGTGCAGTCCGGTCGTGGGCACGCGGCCTACACCCCTTGGAAGGCCCGGACCTCGACCGTGTTCTCGCAGGCCGCCGCGCCCTCCTTGGCCAGGGCGAGCGCCTCGTCCAGGTCGGCGGCCTTGATCACCCAGAAACCGCCCATCTGCTCCTTGGACTCCGAGTAGGGGCCGTCGGTCAGGTCGCCGGACACGCTCACCACCGTGGCGGACGACGGCGCCGTCAGCCCGCCGGCGAAGACCCACTTGCCCTCTGCCTGCAACTTGGCGTTGAACACGTCCACCTGCGCGAACTGGCGCTGCATGTCGTCGTCGGAGAGGCCCTCGGGGAAGCCCTCGTAGTGCCACACGGACAGCAGGTACTCGCTCATGATTGATCCTCCTTGGTCTTGGCGGCCGGGATGCCGCCCATCTTGTCAACGAACGGCCAGGGACGGATGCGACAGGTGCTCGGGATTCAACCTTCCTCGAAGCCTGATTGGTCGAATTTCAGCGTCCGGGCGTTCTCGGAGACGGTGCGGATCTGCTGTTCGTCGAAACCGGTCTCGTCGACCGCCTCGATCTCCAGCCGCACCACCAGCCGGGCAGCCGGATCGTTGCGGAGATGCGCGATCACTTCCTCGGCCACGTTCCGGAAATCCATCGCCATCCGGTCCCCGGCAAGCGTCTTCACGCCGTAGAAGCGGATCTTCGGCGGCGGGAACATGAAGTCCGAACGCGGCCCCGGCCCGTGACCTGTGGACCCGGTGTGACCCGGCGTAGCTGCGACCGGATCGTCGGCGGCTTCCCCACCGTCCGGCCGCTCGGCCTCGAGCTGCCAGCAGGCACGCTCGGGCTTCACCAGCAGCAGCGCATCGGTTGGTGCGGGCGTAGCCGCGTGATCGTCCGGCGTCCATAGCCCGACATAGCGGCCGGCGTCGCTGTCGTAGCCGGTGGCGAGTGCGAACGAGTCCGCCTGCCATAGCATCGGTTGGTCGATGAGCCCCTCCTCCAGCACCCGGCGGTCGCGCAGCCGTGGCAGGTAGGGGTATTGGCTGTACAGCCCCCAGAGCGTGCCGAGTGTGACGTGACCGTCGGCCCAGATCTGCGGAATCCGGCCGATGTGGTGCCGGATGGTCACGGCTGCCTGCCGGACGCACAGCGTGCCGTCGTTGCCGAGCCGCCTGGAAACACGATCGGCGAGCGAGTCCGACTGGCCCTCGATCTTGACCTCACGGATCAGGAACGGTGCTCCCGGGTCGGGCTGGTCGGGCACCAGCGCCCAGGTGAATGTCTGCAGCAGCCGCGCGGACGCCGTCTGGTCGGCCTGCGCCCGGCGCTGCGTCGCCTGGTTCCGCTGGTTCTGGGTGAGGTCGAGTTCGGCATCGTTGTCGAGCACGTGCGTCCACCCCAGGTAGTCGCGGACGGCGGCGTCCAACTCTTCGAGCCGAGCCACGTCGGCCGCCAGGAAGACCAGCATGTTGCGATGCGTCCGGTGCGCGTTGCCGCGCCGTTCGGTGGCCTCCTTCGCAAGCTCCTTCGCCGCGGACGCCGTCCCCCGCTTGTGGGCGACCCGCGGATGCAGGATGACCAGCCTGGCCTCGTCGACGTCAGGAATGTCGGCGTGCGAGTCGGGACAGACGTGCACCCCGGCGAAGTCCCCCCGGGCGCGCGCCTGCCCCTTCAGCCGTCCCGAGATCTCGGCCCAGACATCCTCGGGATGCAGACGCTCGGCCTGGTCCTTCGCGGTGCGGGTGATGTTCGGCTGCACGTCGTACCAGTGTTTGCCCGACCCGGAATAGAAGTAGGTGGCCCGGTCGGAGAGCTGGGTGAGCGCGGCGTGGAAGT
>CAYZBB010000533.1:0-1933 GCA_964476495.1 uncultured Actinomycetes bacterium
CCGGCAAGAACGCGGGCAAGGTCAAGTCCGGGGCGCCGATGTGGAAAACGTCGGCCCCTGATACCGACAAACTGGAGAGGGCGCTCGGAGACGCGCTGACCCAGGCGGGCGTGCTGCGGGATGACGCGCTGATCGTGCATTGGGACGCGCGGAAGATCTGGGGCGCTGGCGGGTACGTCGAGCTGACCGTGCGGGGGCTGTCGTGAGGTGGCTGCTGCATCCGTGGCGGGCGCTGCGTGCGCGGATCGTGCTGCGTGCGACGAGGGGGCTGTCGTGACCAGGCCGAGACTGCTTGACCTGTTCTGTGGGGCCGGCGGGGCGGCAATGGGCTACTCATGGGCCGGCTTCGATGTCGTCGGGGTCGACCTGCACCCGCACCTCGACTTCCCCTTCACGATGGTAGTGGCGGACGCGCTCGACGTCCTCATGGGTCGGCACCCGCTGGTCCGGCTCGATCAGTTCGACGCCATCCACGCCAGCCCGCCCTGCCAGCGATACAGCACAGCAACCGGGGACAACCGCCAGCGACACCCGGACCTCGTCGGCCCGGTGCGCGAACTCCTTGCTGAAACGGGCCTGCCGTACGTCATCGAGAATGTGCCGCAGGCACCACTGGTCGACCCGATCATCCTCTGCGGTTCAGCGTTCGGGCTCCGCGTCCGCCGGCACCGCGCGTTCGAGTCGAACATTCCGATCGGTGGCACGGGTTGCCACCACAAGGAGCAGGGCCGTCCAGTCGGCGTCTACGGGCAGCACCCCGACCGACACCAGCACCTCAGGCCGGACGGAACCGAGCGCGGCGCCAAGGCAACCAGCCTCGCCCAGGGGCAGCGCGCCATGGGCATCGACTGGATGGATTGGCCCGACCTCGTCGAGGCGATCCCTCCGGCGTACTCACTGCACATCGGCCGCCAACTGCTCGACCACATTCGGGAGGCCGCAGCATGACCGCCACCGACACCATCACCGACGCGACCGTCACCACCGCACCACCCCCGTGCGGCTGGCCCTCCTGCGACCAGCCCGCCGCGTGGATCGGCCGCATGCGAGGCCCGTGCAGACACACCCTGCTGCGCTGCGACCGGCACTACGCGCGGGCCGTGGCGCTGGAGGCCCTGAACCACACCTACCACCATCCGCCGTGCCCCGTGCGCGCGGAGATGCCGCCGAAATGGAGAGAGCTGTGAAGCCCTACTACGAGGACGAATGGGTGACGCTGTACCACGGCGACTGCCTCCAGATCACCGACTGGCTCGCCGCCGACGTGCTGGTCACCGACCCGCCTTACGGGATCGGCTGGAAGCAAGACCTTTCTGGCTACTCCTTCCGTGGTTACGAAAGAACGCCCGACAAGGATCATCACGGAATCGCCAACGATGAGGACACCTCTTCCCGAGACGCCGCCGTTGCGGCGTGGGGCGGCCGTCCGGCGCTCATCTTTGGCTCCCCGAGGCTCGCCCCGCCACGTGGCACCAAGCACGTCCTAACGTGGCGGAAGCCGCTCGACGCCGGGTTGATTGGGTCGTGGCTTCCGTGGCGGCGCGACACCGAGAGCATCTATGTGCTCGGGTCGTGGCCGCAGAGCAAGGGGGGCGACAGCAGCGTTATTGACGGCCCATCAGGCATGCGGTCCTATCTGCCCACCGGTGGCGACCGACACCCGCACACCAAGCCCCAGGGGGTGATGGAAGCGCTGATCTCTAAGTGCCCACCGGGCACCATCGCAGACCCGTTCGCAGGCTCAGGCTCCACCCTCGTCGCAGCAAAGGCTCTCGGGCGCAAGGCGATCGGCGTCGAACTCGAGGAGCGCTACTGCGAGATCGCCGCACGGCGACTCGCGCAGGACGTGCTCGACTTCGGTGGTGCCGCATGACCGCAACCAAGCGCCCGTGCAGCGTCACCGGCTGCGATGAGCCCCGCCGCGCACTGTCGT
>CAYZBB010000534.1:0-1906 GCA_964476495.1 uncultured Actinomycetes bacterium
GGTTCAGGACGGTTGAGTCCTGCAGGGTGGTGGCGTCGCCGACGGCGCGGTTCTCGGCGATGTCCCGCAGCAGTCGGCGCATGATCTTGCCGGATCGGGTCTTGGGCAGCTCGGACACCACCAGGATCCGCTTGGGTTTGGCGATCGGGCCGATCTCCTTGGCCACGTGCTTCTTGAGGGTCTCGACGAGTCCGTCCTGAGTGTCGGTGTCGGTGTCGGTGGCGGTGGTGCCGCGCAGGATGACGAACGCGACGATGCCCTGACCGGTCATCTCGTCGGCGGCGCCGACCACCGCGGCCTCGGCGACCGACTCGTGCGAGACCAACGCCGATTCCACCTCGGTGGTCGAGATCCGGTGCCCGGACACGTTCATCACGTCGTCGACCCGACCGAGCAGCCACAGCGCCCCGTCGGTGTCGTACTTGGCGCCGTCACCGGCGAAGTAGTAGCCGTGCGCGGCGAACCGGGACCAGTAGGTGTCCCGGTACCGCTCGTCGTCGCCGAAGATGGTGCGCAGCATGGCCGGCCAGGGCCGGTCGATCACCAGGTAGCCGCCCTCTCCCCGGCCGACCGGCACACCCTCGTCGTTGACCACCTTGGCGCTGATACCCGGCAGCGGGGTCATCGCCGACCCCGGCTTACAGGCGGTGACGCCGGGAAGGGGACTGATCATGATGGCGCCGGTCTCGGTCTGCCACCAGGTATCCACGATCGGGCATCGTTCGTGGCCGATGTTGCGCCGGTACCACATCCACGCCTCGGGATTGATCGGCTCGCCGACGCTGCCCAGCACCCGCAACGAACCCAGATCGTACTTGGCGGGAATGTCCGCCCCCCACTTCATGAAGGTGCGGATCAGGGTCGGCGCGGTGTAGTAGATGGTCACGCCGTACTTGTCGATGATCTCCCAGTGGCGGCCCTCGTGCGGGGAGTTCGGGGTGCCCTCGTAGATCACCTCGGTGGCCCCGTTGGCCAGCGGCCCGTACACGATGTACGAGTGGCCGGTCACCCAGCCGATGTCGGCGGTGCACCAGTACACGTCGCCGGGCTTGTAATCGAACACCGCCCAATGCGTGTAGGCGGCCTGGGTCAGGAACCCGCCGGAGGTGTGCAGGATGCCCTTCGGTTTCCCGGTGGTCCCGGAGGTGTACAGGATGAACAGCGGCTGCTCGGCGTCGAACGCCTCCGGCGTGTGCACCTCGGGCTGACCGTCGACCAACTCGCTCCACCAGACGTCCTTGTCGCTCCAGGCGACGTCGATCCCGGTCCGCTTGACCACCAGGACCTTCTCCACCGGCGAGTCGTCAGCCGCGACGGCCTCATCTACGGCGTTCTTGAGCGGGACCGCAGACCCACGCCGATACTGACCGTCGGCGGTGATGACCACCCGGGCCTGCGCGTCGGCGATCCTGGACCGCAACGCCTCCGCCGAGAAACCGGCGAACACCACGGAATGAGCCAGACCCAACCGGGCGCAGGCCAACATCGAGAAGACGGCCTCGGGGACCATCGGCAGATAGATCGCGACCCGATCACCGGCCCGCAGACCCAACGACACCAGCGCATTGGCGGTCTTGGCCACTTCTTCCTGCAGTTCGGCGTAGGTGATGCTGCGGGTGTCGCCCGGCTCACCCTCCCAATGGATCGCCACGACCTGGCCGTTGCCGGCCTCGACGTGCCGGTCCACACAGTTGTACGCGACGTTCAACCTGCCATCGGCGAACCACTTGCCGTGCGGGGCGTCCGACCAGTCCAGCACCGTGTCGAACGGCGTCGCCCAGGACAACCGGTTCGCCTGCTCCGCCCAGAACCCGTCCGGATCCGCCTCCGCCCGCTCGTACGCCTCCGCCCCCAGATTCGCCTCCGCGGCGAACCCCACCGACGGCGGAAACGTGCGATCCTCCGC
>CAYZBB010000535.1:0-1899 GCA_964476495.1 uncultured Actinomycetes bacterium
CCCACTTGTCACCGATCCGCCGCTTGTCCGCCGACCCGAGCGCCACGTTGAGCTCAGGCTGATCGAGGTGCCGCAGGCGGCCGGCCTTCACCGCGTCGACCAGAAACCCCGCCGACCGAGCAGCGTCGGGCGTACCGAGCATGCGGAGGGGGATCTTGCGCCGCTCGAGCTCGGGCAGTAGGGACGCCGCCGCCCCGACCGTGTCCACCGACAGGGTCGACTTGCGATGCCGCTTGAGCAGCCCGTGCACGAACTCGGCCACCCAGTCGGTGTCGTGGTCGTGGCGGATCACCTCGACGTGCAGCGCGCCGTCCTCACGCCGCCCAGCGGCCGACACGGCGGCCATGGAGCGGTCAGGGGCGACGTCGATGGCGAAGCAGACGGGGTCGAGGCACTTCGAGCTCACGTCGGCGCAGGAGCGCCACAGGGCCTCGCTGACGATCCTCGGCTTGCCGGCCTGGGGCCACATCGCCAAGTACGCCCGACGGAACTCCTGGGGGGCCATGGAGGCGTGGTCGGCGGCGATGGCGTCGGTGTCGATGGTGAAGCCGACCGCGGGGTGGGTGCGTGCCCACACCTTCGGGTCGTCAGGGTCGACGTCCAAGCCGTCCGCTGACCACTCGAAGTACGCCACCCCGCGGTCGACACCTCGCCGGACGAACTCCCGGCCGACCTCCAGCTTGTTGCGCAGGTAGGTCGACCGTTCGTCGCCGGCGGCCGAGATCACGTAGAACTGCGGCGAGCGTCTCGTGATCTGGGTTGGTTTGGCGCCCTGCTCGAGGTCGTCGTTGGCGAGGACGAACGCCTCATCGACCTGCACCAGGTCGATGCTGCCGCCGTGCGCCGCCTTGCGGGTCGGGGCTGCGATCCGGTGCCGGGAGCCGTTCGACCAGCGTATGCCCTCGGTGCCGTTCATCCGACTGACCTTCACGAACGGGGCGTAGGGGCTGGCCTCGAGGATCGGCACATGTTCGTCCAGGAGCTTCTCGCGGGCGTCGTCGTGCTTCTGGGCGGTGTACAACGACCGCTGCGGGCCGTAACGCTTCGCCATCCGGTGGGCTCGGTGGACCTGCACGCCGAGCACCATGGCGGTCTTGCCGGCCTGGCGGGGGACGAGCTCGGTGACCTCGCGGTAGCAGAGCTTGCCGTCCTCGTGCTCGAAAGCGACGTCGAGGACGTGCCGCTGCCAGGGCATGGGGTCGAACCCGAGCTTGCGCATGACGGCGCAGACCTCGGGGCCGTAGGTGTCGCGGTCGGGGTTGCGTGGGGTGGCGTACTGGGGTGGGGCGCCGGGGAGGTCCCAGTCCACGTCAGTCGTCCTCGAGGTCGTCGAGGGAGGGGCCGCGCACCACCGGGGGGCACAGGTCCCGCATCGCCGCCCGGTACTCCTTGACGTGGGAGGCGTTGCCGTAGTCGCCGTCGATGATGTCGGCGAGCCGCTTGACCAGGGCGACGAGGGCGACGTCCGGCGCGTCGAGGTCAGCGATGCGCTCCTCGGTGGCCTGACGAAGCGGTCCCATGCTGCGCCATTGTACGCCCGTCGCTGGTCGATGTGCGCACAGCCGTCAGGGCAATCCCCTGACCAGGGGATACGCTCGGCCCGTTGCCAGCGTGGCGAGATACTGCGGGGTATGCTGGCTGGCAGAAACCGTCGCCGAATATCACCGCTCGACGCCAACCGGCAACGCTCTGACCAGGACTTTTGCACCCGTCCCGTACTGGCCGGTACGTCGTGACGGCGTCCATACCGATCGGTATGCGCACCCGGTGCAGAGCATACCGAACGGTACGGAGACGCCGATTCTATAGGATCGGCGCATACCCCTACCCCCACC
Organism: uncultured Actinomycetes bacterium; assembly: GCA_964476495.1. GTDB lineage: Bacteria > Actinomycetota > Actinomycetes > Mycobacteriales > Nakamurellaceae > Nakamurella. The sequence continues at coordinate 1,836 of CAYZBB010000535.1, forward strand.
CGTACCCTTAACCTAGCACCGTTTGACCTGCGGTTATTTGGCGTCGGGGGGGGGATTGGGGGAC
>CAYZBB010000536.1:0-1894 GCA_964476495.1 uncultured Actinomycetes bacterium
CGTAGGGCCGCCCGTCCCGGCCGATGCTGCGGGTCTTGTCCACCCCCTGCCGGGTGACCGCGACCACCCGGGTGCCGGTGCGGATCCGACCGGCCAGCTCCGGGGTCGCCGCCAACGGCTCCAGGTACCGCGCCACCAGGTCCCGCCCGCTGGGCAACGCATCCACGTCCGGACGACTCCACCCGGCCCGATCCAGCAGCCGACCGGCCGCGGCGTCCACGGTGTAGGCCCACGGCGAGAACAGCGACACGTGACCCCACTGGGTGACCGCGGCCCCGACCCGGTCCCCGGCCTCCAGCACCAGCGGCTCCAGGCTCCGTTCCAACAGGTGCGCGGCCGCCGCCAACCCGACCGGACCGGCGCCGACCACCACCACCGGCAACGCCGCCGCCGGGCCCTGGCGGCCGGCCACCGCGTCGACACCCACGGCCGCTGCCGCCTCAGCGATTCCAGCCGGCACACCCCGTTTGACACCCATCCCGCACTCCTCACATCGACGACCATCAATGCATCGACTATCATCGATACATTGGCTCCTGTCAATACGTTTGGAGAAGTCGGAAGGAGATACCCCACGGTGGCCGGCCCGCCGGACAATCGGAAGAAGGGGACACCGGACGGCAGGAGTCGGAATGAAGGCTGCACCATGAACCGGGCCGACATCCACGCGGAGCTCAGGCAGGCCCGAGCCGACTTCCACCAACTCGTCGACGACCGCGCGCCGCGGGACCTGCGCCGACAATCCAACGGCACCCGGTGGACCAACCGGCAACTGCTGTGGCACATGGTGTTCGGCTACCTGATCGTGCGAACGCTGCTGCCGCTGGTGCACCTGCTCGGCCGGCTCGGCTGGAGCCGCCGCTTCGCCGCCACCCTCAACGCCGCCCAGAGACCGTTCCACCTGATCAACTACGCCGGCTCCGCCGGCGGCGGTCTGCTGCTGACGCCCCGGCGGATGGCCGCGGTCATGGACGCCACCGTCACCGCATTGGACCGCCGACTCGCCGCGGAGACCCCCGCGTCGCTCGCGCTGACCATGCACTTCCCGACCCGCTGGGACCCCTACTTCCGGGACGCCATGACCGTGCTGGACGTCTACCACTACGGCACCGAGCACTACGACCACCACCGCCGCCAACTCACACTGGGGCAGCTCGGCAAGACCTGACCCGACCGCGGCCCTTGCATTCGGTACCTGGGTACGGGTTTACCGTCGTTGGCATGACACAGACCGAACCCACCCGGGTGCCGGACGCGTGCACCCTGCCCACCGCGCAGCAGCCGCTGCGGCTCGCCGAGTTCGACGCCCTGTTCGCCGCGGACGTCACCGACGTGCAACAGCTTTCGGCCGACACCACCCGGCTGACCCTGCGACCGGACGCCGCGGTCGCGGCCCGGGCGGCCGACCTGGTCGTGCGGGAGACCGCGTGCTGCTCGTTCTTCGAGTTCACCCTCACCGCGACCGGGGGGCAGCTGACCTTGCAGATCCGCACCCCCGCAACGCAGATCGAGGTCCTGGACGCCCTGGCCGATCGGGCCCGCCGAGCGGCCGCCCGGTGACCGCGGGACTGCGGGCCGGGCAGGTCGCGGCCGCCGCCGGGGTGAACCTGCAGACCCTGCGGTACTACGAACGACGCGGTCTGCTCGACGAACCGGACCGCACCCTGGGCGGGCACCGGGTCTACCCGGACCAGGCCGTCACCTTGCTCCGGGTCATCAAAACGGCGCAGCGGCTTGGGTTCTCCCTCAACGAGGTCGCCGAACTCCTGGAAACCGGCGCCCACCATCACGGCCGGCGTGACACCGGCCTGCAGGCCAGGGCGACGACCAAGATCGCCGAGATCGATCGGAAGATCGCCGACCTGACCGTGATCCGCGAGTCACTGGTCCGGGC
>CAYZBB010000537.1:0-1890 GCA_964476495.1 uncultured Actinomycetes bacterium
CCGGCGCATGCCGGTACGGGGGCGGCAGTATCACGCAAGTATCACGAGTTCGCCTCAGCTGGCGTCGAGTTCGTCGAGCCAGGCGTTCGCTTGTGCGGCGGCCTGCTCGAGTGTGTCCGCGACTGCCGCGGACTGGGCGGCGCGTTCGAAGCTGGCGGTCCAGTGGGGGTAGGGCGTGATGCGGGCGGGCCAGGTTCGTTCGGGGTAGCCGAGGGTGGCGGCGTCGCGGGCTCGGGTGTCGAAGATGTCGAGGATGGCCGCTTTGACCTCGGGATGGGTTGGGCTTCCGGTCTCGCGGATGAGGTCGCGCAGCAGGAGCAGGTCGACGACATCTCGGGCGCGGTCGTTCTGGAAGTCAGGTGGATCGTGGGGGTCAGACACCGCGTGCACCTTCTGCGCGATCTGGTAGCGCATCGCCAGCCCGGTCAGATGGTCGGGTGTGGGTAGGCCGAAGCCGGCCAGTGAGGGCGCGGGTACCGGTTCGCTGTGAGTTCCAGCTGAGCCCTCGTCGGGGGAGATCTCGACCTGGATGCGACGCCAGGTCACGCCGTTGACCTGCACAACGAGGGCGAACCGTCTGGGCCTGACGACGCGGTTGGGCACCTGGATCACCTCGACGGGGTTGCGCCGCATGGCGCACGGACCCCACGGCTGGGCGAGCACCACGTCGAGCACCTCGATGAACCGGTCGAAGTCGCCGCGGACCAGACCGTCGAGGTCCGTGGTCGCCCTCGACAACCGCGGCAGGCGGTGCTGCAACAGCGTGCCACCCTTGAGCAGGAACAGCGGCTCTCCCTGTTCGTCCACTGCTTGCTGGAGGGCGGCTGCTGCCACGGTGGATGCGACGAGCCAGCCGAGACGACCTCCGTCGGAGCCGAGTTGTCGCTCGGCCTGCGCGATCCATCCGTCCAGTACCCGTGCCGAGTTCGGCGCCTTCTCCTTCGGGCGAAGACCGGCCAGGGCTGCGGCGAGATTCACCGACTCAGGCGCGTCCATCACGTTCCTCAAGGAGTCGGATCAGCCGGTCGCGGTCGAACACGGGCAACAGGCTGGTGCGTCCGCCGATTTCGATTGCCTGGCGGATGAGGTAGCTGGGAGTGCCGGTATCGATGCAGTCGGCGATGGTCGTGGGCAAGTTGGTGATTGGGATGCCCTCCCACCAGGTGCGCAGGCCAGGATCGAGGTCGCGCTGGTGGATGACGTACCGCTCACCACCGGCGCGTCGTAGTCGTCGGTTCTTGTTGACGGTGAGGTGGACCCGGTCAGGGTTCACGTCACTCACGTCCCACGCGGCCAGGGCCGTCTCGTGCGACAGACAGGCCTCTCCCACGCCGGTCCACAGCACCGCCAACGCCCAGTTGTCGTGCGGAGTCGTCGGGACCTGGGGGATCCGGTACACCCCGTGTGCGACGCGCTCAATGCGGCCGCGACTGGCGAGCTTGGGCAACTCGGTCTTCGGAATGCCGTCGGCGACGGCTTGTGCGGTCGTCACGAAGCCGTGCTGGTCCAGTGCGACCTCACGGAGACGCTCCAGATAGGTCAAAACCTCGGCCATGTCAGAATAATACCAATATGGGTTACTTCTGACGGCCACACACGTTGGCCGGCGCGGGTTGGACCAGTCCCTGAGTCGTTCTTCGCCACGCTGTGACGCTCGCATCGCGGGATCTGCACGATGGTCGAGCCAGCGCCGCCGTACCGGTCCCATTGACAGGCGGAGTTATCCTGACCTTGCCCCACCCCCGCGGGCTGATCGGCCATTTCGGGAGACTCGTCTCGTGAGTGTCGGGCTTACAACTGAAGCCGCGATCGCACTCCCCGGTCTACTTCTGATGTAGCAATTTCTGTCTGTTTGTCCGGATCGACCCTTCTTCATCGGCTTAGTGGGCT
>CAYZBB010000538.1:0-1887 GCA_964476495.1 uncultured Actinomycetes bacterium
CTCGACGGGGTGGCCTACGGTGCCGCGACCGCGGTGCGGGCAGCGCTGGCGGCCGGGGACTTCGGCGCGGCGTGCGACGCGCTCAGGGCGCACGGGCTCAGCGTCGAGCGCGTCCCGGACTTGGCCGACGTGCAGGTGCGGATCAGCGCGACAGGGCACCCGTTCACGCCGGGTCACAAGGGCGGCGTCGGCAAGCACGGGGAGATCGGCGGCAAGCTCAGCGCCGCCAGCAAGGCCCTGAAGGAGGTGTCCGACTCGGTGGCCCAGGCGAAGCAGCACGCCTTCCTCGCCGGCAAGTCCACCGACCACGCCTCCGCCGCCAAGCACGCCGCTGAAGCCGTCACCGCGGTCAAGAAGGCCGAGTCCGGCCTCGCCGCCGTCGCCAAGCACGGCACGAAGCAGCAGGCCGCCCACGCCGCCGATCTGGTCAAGGGCGCCCGCACCGACGCGAAGCCGGCGAAAGCCCCCGAAAAACCGAAGGCAAAGCAGCCGGAGTCGAAGCCCAAGGCGCCCACCACGCCGCGCGAGCACGCGGACAGGGCTGGCGAAGCGGTGAAGCGCGCGGAGGAGGCCATGAAGCGAGCCGGCGCCCACAATCGGGCCGTTCAGTACGCCGTCGGGGAGGATGCCGTGGAGCACGCGCGGAAGGCGCGTGCTGCGGCCGACGAGGCGAGGAGGCACGCTGACGAGGCCAAGTCTGCGTCTAAGGGGATGGGGAAAGAGGTCGTCGACTTCGACGGCAGGAAGAGCGGTCCGAGGGATGTGGCGTGGGCCGCAGACATGCACGCCAGGGACGCTGACAGGATCGCTATGGCGGCGGAGTCCGTGGCGGAGCGTCGCAAGGGGATGAAGGTGGACGAGGTGGGCGAATTCTTCGGATCACCGCAGGCGAGCGTGCGCGCACTATCTGAGGCGTTCAGTGCGTCGGGACACTTCAAGGCCGAGATCACAAGCATGGACCGCGACAACAACAGCCTCTATGTTGACTTCAACCTTACCGACGCGAGCGGGCGCAAGGTCGGCGAGATCACGCGCACGTTCAAGCGAGAGGGCGGCAAGCTCGTCGTCAAGCACAACTTCTTCGAGATCAGCGACGAGAAGATGCAGGGGACCGGTGCAGCGAAGGACGTCCTTCGTAAGTCGGTCGCGCTGTACGAGAAGACTGGGGTGTCCGAGATCAAGGTCGAGGCCGGGCTGTCGTGCGGTCGGTACGTGTGGGCCAGCTACGGATTCCAGGCGAGGCCGCAGGACGTGGCCAAATTCCGGAGCGAGTTCGCCAGAACGCTCCGGGTGACTGGGCGCGGCGACGCCGGCGAAGTCGAGAAGTATACGTCCATGCAGCAGATCGCCGACCACAAGCTCGCGGACGGGACGCCGGCCGGGAAGAACTGGCTCCTGTCGAAGGATGGCGGGCAGCGCATGCCGATGTGGGAGGGGACCCTCAAACTGAAGAAGGGGGATCCTGGGTACGAGCGGTTGATGAAGAAGATCGCTTGACGTTCGTCTGGTACTCGGCTACCATGCGCGTATGGACAAGGAACAAGCCACGAAGGCCCTGACGGAGCCGACCAAACCGAGCGGGAACGACGAGGCCGCCAACCTCCTCATGGACGAGGACGAGGAAGATGGAGAGCCGGAGTCTGACCGCCCCACCGATCGTCGGGAGTAGGTACCCCGTACCCTGCATCCTGCACCGCGGGCAGGCGTACCCCGTCCTGGGGGAGCCGCACGAGGACCCGCAGATCACGTCGATCGGGCTCCACATCCACTACGACCCGCGGTTCATCCCAGACGAGCAGGTGGTCGTGCGCATCCCCGGGCTCACGCTCGGGCAGGTCGCGCAGGTGATCGCGCACCGGCTGCGCGGCGGCGAGGTGTTCGAGGTCC
>CAYZBB010000539.1:0-1883 GCA_964476495.1 uncultured Actinomycetes bacterium
ACAGCGCCGACCACGAAGTTGCCCTCACGGTCCTTGGCGGTGCGCAGGACGACCTTGCCGGGCACGCCCTTGGCGAACGCCTTGATGGTCTCCACCATGTAGGCGGCTCCGTCGATGGCCGCCTTCTTGCGCTGGGAGCCGATGGCCCACATCTGCGGCCCGTCGCCGGCCGCCTTGGGGACGTGGTCGAGCAGCAGCACAGCGGGTCCGAGGTCGGCGATGCGGCGTGGGATGGCCCGGTAGAGCTTGGCCACCTCGTCGTCGTCGTTGCTGGAGCGGATGCCCTGCATGCTCAGCAGCTCGCCTATGGAGTCGATGACGACCAGGGCGACGTCCCATTTGCGGATGTTGGCCTCGAGCACGTCCCACGAGTCGATCGTCATGGCACTGCCGGGGCGCACGTAGTGGAACCGCTCCACGATCTCGTCCCGGCTGCACTCGAGTGCCTTGAGGCGGCCCACGATGGACGCAGGGTTGCCTTCGAGGTCGATGAACAGGACGTGCAGGCCCTGCTTGATGGCCTCTGCGCAGGTGTGCAGCGCCACCCAGGTCTTGCCGCCTCCGGGTTGCCCGTTGAGGGCGTTGATCATCGACCCATACAGCAAGTGCTCGGCTGTGTCGGTCATGTGCGTCTCCGTAGGAGGGTTGGGCGGGGTGGTTGGTGGGTGCCGTCCACGTAGGGCGCGAGGTTGATGCAGTCCCACTCGTCGGGTGGCTGCTCCTCCTCGTCGGCCTCCTCGTCCGGCCCCGGGGCCGGCTGCTTCGTGCTGGGCGGCAGGACGGGTGTGGGGGGCTCGCGCCGCTTGAGGTCTTCGTACGAGCCCCGCAGCGACGGTGTGGTGGCGACGTGGTCGCCTGCGCCGTCCTCCATGCGCTGCCATTCGGCCTCCGCCTGGGCGGCGCTGGAGCGGTCGCCCACGGCGACGATGAACCGGCCCCGCAGGTCGTCGAGCGCTTCGTTGGCGCCGGGGTGGCCGTCGTGGTCGAGCCGGACCAGGGTCATGATCACGGGGAGCATGGCGTCGTGGCGTCCGCCGACATCACCGAGCCCTGCCACACCTTCGGCGTGGTACTTCTCGACGGCCTTCGACCAGTCGCCGGTGACGGCCCTGGGTGCGTAGTTGTCGAGCACGGGCCTGGGCCGGCGCTCGATGCGATGCCAGTCCTCGGGCAGCCATGCGAGCTCGTTGATGCGTGGTGGGCGGTCCGCAGGCGTCCCGTCGGGCGTGTACCACCGGTAGCGGCGGCCTTCGACGACGCTGGGCCACACCACGCAGTAGCGGTGGTGGTACTGGATCGCCTCGATGGAGCTGCCTGGGACGCCGGGGAGCTTGAGGTCTTCGGGGCAGCGGAACAGGTGGATGCGTGACGGCCCGTCACCGCGGCTGGTGCTGCTCCACGTTGCCGGCAGCGGCCCGTAGCGGCCCTCGAGCTCGGCGAGGGTGTCGCCGCCCTTCTTGGACCCGTAGTTGTCGACGTCGATGCCGACTACGCCTCTCGGTAGACGCAGGGCGACGTTGCCGTCCCGGCGTGCGGTGACCCACTCGAGGATCTGTTGTCCGGTGGGCCAGGCGCCTTCGTAGCCGGTGTGTCCGTCGGGCGGCGGCCATTTGGCGCCACGTTCGAGGGGTAGGACGCCGTCCCATCCGGCTCGTCGGTAGATGCTGGCTGCGCGCCCGTAGCCGGTGGGTTGTGTTGGCTGGGCGGCAGTCATCCCGCGCTCCTGCTTCGCTTCGAGGGGTCGGCCGTCCGTGGCCTGGGTTGCGCATCCTGCGGTTGTGCCCTTCCGGGGAGTCGAACCCCGGCGAAGACCATCAGGGCAGTTGGGTCAGAACGCGTCGTCGATGTCGACGGCCGGCTTCGTGTCGAGCGTGATGCGCTCC
>CAYZBB010000540.1:0-1881 GCA_964476495.1 uncultured Actinomycetes bacterium
CGGCTACGAGGTGCCGTCGTGATCGCGCTATCGGCGGTGGGCGAAGGCGCCGAAGCTGTCGCTTGTCGCCGTAGCGTAGGCGAGCACAAACGCCGATCCGTCAGCGCATCCTGCGATCAGCAGGTCGGTTGCGGCAGAAACCGACCCGCTCAGTTCGCGGCCGTCGGTGTCAACGGTCATGGTACCGCCTGGGAGGGTGACCGTGAAGGACACGTTGTCGCTCGACGTGATGTTGATCCTGTCGCCGTCGACCCATGGCAGTGCGACGGGGTCGCAGTTCATTGCGCCACCGGGCGACGAGCGACCGATACATCCCCACTGGTCGATGGTCCACTCGCCGACGAAGTCGAATCCAGACGTGGCGAGGTCGCATGCCGCGATCTGGTGCGGCTCGGTCAGGCTCAGCCCGCCATCGCTACCGCAGGCGGCAAGGGCAATCACAAGGGCGGCGGCGATCGTGGCGGTGCGCATAGGACTTACAACATCGCGCCGGTTGGACCGTCGCGCAAGGGGCACCCCTAATGGGCACCACCCTGACGGCGTTGCAGGCGGGCGGCTGCGAGGTCGTTTACGTTGTGCAAATCGAGGGTTACGACAAGCTGCTCGCCACCGGGTACCTCTCGGCCGCGTCGTCGGCGTGGGAGAACTCCACCCTTCCGGGGTGTGCCGATGCGATCCAGGGTTGCTATGGCGGACTCTCGGTCATCTTCGATCAGAACACCTCGGCGAACCCGTGGGAGCCGTTCGGCCAGCCGCCGATCTGCCGGCTGATCGTGGTCCCCGAGGAGCCGTTCGTCGCCACGAACGCCGACGGCTTCGCGGTCGACGTGTTTAAGCGGTCGGGCGGCGTCGAGACGTCGCTTACCTCGTCGATCACGCCGACGACCACCACGATCCCGGTGCGCGCGGCAGGCTCGTTCGATGCGCCACCGCCCGATGGAATCGCGTACATCGGCCCCGAGTCGTTCAAGTACTCGGGCAAGACCGCGACGACGTTTACCGGCGTGACCCGCGGCTACTGCTCGCCGTTCCAAGTCGACGGCGGCGGCCGGTTCGCGCGCTCGCACATCGTCCGCGACCTCACGACCGCCACCGGCGATCCGGTCGGCGTCGGCCTCCCGCCGCTCGTGGCCGACGAGCCGCGCGGCTTCGTCGGGCGGTGGGTCGGCGTGTGGATCTGCCGCGTCGTCAGAGGAGTCGGCGGCAGCGTCCTCGACGAGCCAGAAAACTCCCAACTCGCCTTCGCCGGCAAGATCGCCGGCATCACCGAGGGCGAGAACGGCGAGACGGTGATCGAGTGCGAGCACGCGCTGCGGTCGATCTACGAGACGCGGGTGATGGCCGACCCGTGGCAGGCGACGGTTGCCGATGGCATGTACCTCGGCCTCGTCGGCACGGGCGGCAGCGGCGACAACCAGTTCACCTGCACTTCGCACCGAGACACGGCGGACCTGACCGCTAACCCGCTCACGGTGGTCAGCGGTGCGCCCGCGTCGGTCAATGAGATCCAGGCCGGTACGTACACCACCGCGGAGTTAGCACAGGCCATCAACGCGTGGTTGCAGGCCGAGAAGACCGCGGGGCGCCTCCATTTCTCGACGAGCTACACCGACAACTTCTCGACGAGCAGCGGCCCACGCGGCGTGCTGTCGTTCCTCGACGGTACGGCCGGAAACGTCGCGCGGCACGTCAAGCTCACCGTCCCATACGGATCGGTGCACCGCTTCTTTGGGTGGAGCGATCGGACGCTCGCCACGCCGCTCACCTATGCCGTGTCCGAGTCGGTACGCTCCGCTGGTCCGCCACTTCGCGCCCTCGCGCCGATTGTCGGCGGGCGGCTCAGCTACACCAACGCCCGCGGGACGTGGAACGAACAAACCG
>CAYZBB010000541.1:0-1878 GCA_964476495.1 uncultured Actinomycetes bacterium
GACGACCGCCTTGCCGTCCCAGAAGCGGGGGAGGTCGTGGGCTCGGTCGGTGGGCGGGGTCGGTTGCATCACGCCGGCACCACCTTGAGCAGGTTTCCGGCGTCGTCCACCGTGTACCGGTTGAGGGCTTCCTGGCGTCGGGAGTCCGCGACGAACTCACCCCACAGGGTCGGCTCCCCGTCCTTCCAGAGCGGGGGGTCGTACGCCTCAAGCCGGCGGAATACGACCGACTGCCCCTGCCCGGTGGTCAGCGCGAGACGCTGGGCTTTGGTGAGCTCGGCCCAGACGTCGTAAGCGTTGAGCAGGTGGACGATCATCGACAGGCCGGAGCGGTTGGCGAGGGGATGCTTCACCACGCCACCTCCGGCAACAGCTCGTCGGGGAAGGTCCAGAGACCGAGCGCGCCGCGGTACGGGATCGGCTCGGCGAACGGGCGAGGGTTGGCCAGCGCGAGGTGCTCCCCGTCCGGATGCGCCCAGTCCGAGCAGTGCTCGCCGTGGATGCCGACGCACCTCGCCGCCTTGTGCACATCGACCAGATCCACAACGCCGATGACCCCACCGAGATGCCCATACCACGGTGTGATGACATTCCCCGGCGTGGGTGCGTCGCCAGCGATCTGAGGGACGCGGGGCAGCGGGTATCCTGCCCGCGCCAACTCCCCGACTGCGCTCGCGACCCTGTCATCCAGGTGGTCGTCGTCGGCTAGCTGCTTGGCCGCATGGATGAGCAGCGGCCCACGGTATCTGCCCGCGATGTTTCGCGTGCGGTTCTCGACGTCTTTCTGGCCAAAGAGGATGGCCCAGGCGTAGGGCTGGCGGACGGTCAGGCACTTCACGACTGGTCCTCACTTTCGGTCTTGGGTGCAGGGTGTAGCCGGGCATGCTCGAAACACAGCTCTGCTAGGCGGCGTGCTCCGGCCGGGGCTTGGGGTTGGGTGCTGCGGACCTCGGCGATGGCACCGAGGGCGAGGAGTTCGCCGGCGGAGAAGGGGCAGATGCACGGATGGTTGGTCATGACGCCTCCTGTCGCCAGCAGGTGACTAGCGAGCCGGGTAGCCCCGACAGGCTCAGCGCGACGGCGTCATCGCGGCCATATGCCACCAGAACGGACGGAGCGCCGGCGTTCGCTGGTGCTCTAGTTCCATCCGGCCGGTGAAAGTGGAGGCGGCCATCCAGGAAGAGCAGAGCGGACGCCTTGCCCCAAACCTCGCGGGTGAATCCGGCAGTCTCGGTGCGGGCGAAGATGAGCGCCGTTCCCCGGTTGTGGGCGGCGAGCTTGGCGAGCCATCGCCACACCTCCGCGCCGTAGGGCGGGTTCAGCCAGACGCGGCCGACCCATTCGGCGGTCAGTCCATCGTCGGGGAGGCAGATCAGTTGGTCGGCGGTCTTCCAGCCAGGATGTCCGCACGGGTCCAGATCGAACCGTCCGAGCGACCGCACCAGGCTGAGCGGTGTGAGCCATGTGGTGCTGATCGCCCTCGCCGACTGATGGCTGCCCATTGCGCCGGTCATGCTGCACCTCCGAATAGGTCGCTGTCGTAGTCGCCCGGGTCGTGCGGAACGGTCGGCTTGACCTCAGGGAGAGCGACGACAGGGGCGGTGGGGAAGTCGCAGGTGACGATCTCCACCTGAGGTTTCACGCCATGCCAAGAGCCGTATCCCTCGTAGGCGGTGTCGATCCCGCAGCCCGCCTCCAGCGTGATGCCGGTCTGGTGAGTGAAGGCTTCCAGCTTGGCCGTGGGCATCTCCCGGTACCCTTCGTTGCTACCCGAGAGACTGAAGCCTGCCGATGTGGCCGGAAGGATGAACGCCCCAGTGGTGGCCAACCCTGCGGCGATGTCGATGACGTGGTATTCGAACTCGCCACCCCGATACC
>CAYZBB010000542.1:0-1866 GCA_964476495.1 uncultured Actinomycetes bacterium
TGCCGGAGGTCGCGCAGCGGGTTCTGGACCGGGTGTCCGAGGAGCGGTCGACGTGGAGGCCGGCGCACGTCCGCGCCGAAGCGGAGCGTCAGCTGCGGGCGCATCCGCTGGCTGTCGGCGCGCATCGTGAGTCGGCGGTCGACGAGGTGCAGCGGCTGGTGCTGGGTCCCGGCGGCATGTCGGTGCGCCTCACGATGGATGCCGTCGATGCGTTGCCGACCGAGCTGATGCGGTCGAACGGCGAGAGCGTGTTCCGGGTCCATGGCCAGGTCCTGTACACCTCCGAAGCGGTGCTGGCCGCGGAGGCCCGACTGGTGGCAGCGGGTCGGGAGACCGTCGCCTGGAGCGCGGCCGTGTCGTCGGATCTGCTGACCGGGCTGACCGCCGGACAGGCGGACCTGGTCCAGCACTTCGCCGGGTCCGGCACCCAGCTCGCGGTCGGTGTCGGCGCCGCCGGCGTCGGGAAGTCGTTCGCGATGGCCAGGCTCGTGCAGGCCTGGCAGGGCAGCGGCCGGAAGGTGATCGGGCTCGCGCCCAGCGCCGATGCGGCCATCAAACTGGGCGAGGAAATCGGCGCGCCGGCGCAGACCATCGACCTGCTGCTGACCCGACACGAACACGGACTGCTCGACGCGGACACCGTGCAGCCCGGGGACATGCTGCTCGTCGATGAGGCGGGCAAGGCCGGCACCCGGAACCTGGACCGGCTGCTGGCCCTGGCGACCGAACGGGGCGCGGTGGTGCGGCTGGTCGGCGATCAGCACCAACTCGGATCGGTGTCCGCCGGCGGCGCGTTCCGGCTCCTGGCCGCCGAACTCGGCGCCGCGGAAATGCTCGACGTGCTGCGGTTCCGTGACCCGGAGGAAGCGGCCGCGTCGCTGCAACTGCGCGCCGGCGACCAAGCCGCCGCCGACTATTACGTGGGGCGGGGGCGGATCCACGAAGGCACCACCGTGGACGTCGCCGACCAGGTCTACCGGGGGTGGGTGACGGACCGGGAAGCCGGCCGCAGCACCATCATGATGGCCGCCAGCAACGCAGCTGTCGCGGGACTGAACGAGCGCGCACAGAACGATCTCCGCGCCGCCGGCGCCGTGACCGGCGACGCGACGCCGTTGCGGGACGACCAGGCCGCCGGCGTGGGCGACGTGGTCCTGACCCGGAAGAACGACCGGCGGATCACCGTCGGGCACCGCGGCGACTGGATCCGTAACGGATCTCTGTTCACCGTGAAAGCTGTCGGCGGTGACGGGTCCCTCACGGTGCAACGGGTCGACGGTGACGCGGTCACCACGCTGCCTGCCGACTACGTGACCACCTGGGTCGACTTGGGATACGCCTCGACGATCGACCGAGCCCAGGGCATCACCGTGGACACCGCCCGGGTCATCGCCCACCCCGGGATGACCCGGCAACAGTTGTACGCGGCGCTGTCCCGCGGCCGGCTGGAGAACCACGCTCACGTCGAGGTCGAGCAGCCCCTCGACGTCGACCTCGAGCGAGCCCCCGACGCCCGGGTTGACAGCGCTGTCGTGCTGCGACAAATCATCGCCCGGGACGGCGCGGAACGATCCGCGACCGAAACCCTGCGGGAGGAGATGGACGCGCCACTGCGGCTGGACAGTCTGGTCCCGGAGTACAACCACGCGGTCGAGACGCTGTCCACCGGCCGGCAGCAGGCCAAGCGGGACGCGTTGGCCACCGTGTTCGGCGACCAGCAGGCCGCGGCGATGCTCGCCGACCCCGCCGGTGATGCCTTGCTCGCCGAGCTGAACCACCACCGCGACATGGCGGCCGCCGTCGCTACCGCAGCCGCAGAACGGGAACTGGACACCGCCGAATCGGCCACCCAGGTCATGCAATGGC
>CAYZBB010000543.1:0-1860 GCA_964476495.1 uncultured Actinomycetes bacterium
CGTGGCCCAGCTCGCCCAGCAGGCCGTCCTGCCCCGCCCGCTGGAGGACGGGAAGCTGTACGCCGTCCTGGTCGACGGCAACGTGCAGATGGTCGAGACCCCCGGCTACACCGACCGGCGCAGCGACGAGCGGGCCGACTCGCCGCGTCGCATTGAGCGCGCCGTCACCGTCCTCGACGTCCCCTCGTTCATCGACTATCTCGCCCGCAACACCTACCCTGCTGGCGCTGTCCTCGTCGACGAAGAACTGGACCCCGGCACCCCGCACGAGGTTGGGGCGAACTGCGCCGCCTCCAGCGGATCACTCGAGCTGTGGGCCGACATCGACCGGCGCACCATCACCGCGATCCTCGACGGCATCTTCGGATGGCGGAAGCACACCGCGACCCTGCAGTTGAAGGTGTCGCGGGAATGGGCCGAGTGGGCCAACATCGACGGGAAGCTGTTCAAACAGGACGTGTTCGCCCAGTTCATCGAGGACCACCTGTCCACCATCGCCGAACCGAACGGCGCGAAACTCCTCGACATCTGCCAGACGCTGCAGGCCACCACCAGCACCACGTTCAAGCAGCAGGCCATCCTCGCCAACGGGCAGCGCCAGTTCCGCTACGAGGAGACCGTCGAAGCGAAAGCCGGCAGCCGGGGCGACCTCACCATCCCCGGCGAACTGACCCTCGTCCTGCGCCCCTTCCAAGGGTCCGCACCCGTGGCGATCACCGCCCGCTTCCGGTTCCAGATCCGCGAAGGCGTCCTCACCCTCGGCGTGAAGCTCGCAGAGCCCGACGTCGCCCTCGAGGACGCGTTCAACGGGATCGTCGCCGATGTGCAGGCCGGGGTGCCGGTGCGTGTGAACCAGGGCAGGCCGTAGGGCTGCTGGCCCCGCGCCCCGGGCGTCCGCCTGGCCGCCACGCCCGGGGCGCGGAGCGAACATCCCTCACCAAGCCCAGTCACCAACCCAGAAGGAGCCACCCTATGACAACCCCCATCCCCACCCCGGGCCGTCCCGGTGTCGACGTGCAGCCGTCCATGTGGGAGATCCGCGTAGACGGCGTCTACTCCGGCACCGTCGTCCGTGTCGGCGACCGCGTCAAGGTGCAGTACGCCGGGAGATTGAACCTCCCCGACGTGTTCCTGGCGTCGCTCGATGTGGCGATCTCCGCGATCGTCCGCGAAGCCCGGCGGGAGGTTCGGCGATGACCCGCCTACTGATCCTCGTCGCCGCCCTGCTGGGTGCCGCGTCCATCATCGGCTGGAGCCTCGGCCGCGCCGCGTTGGTCATGGCGCCATGAGTACCGACATGAGCGAGATCCGCGACGCGCTGGCCAAGGCCACACCGGGACCGTGGTACGCCTTCGCCAGCACCATCGCCACCGAGGCTGGCCGCTGCACATGCAGCCCGCACTACGGCGCGCACGAGAATGGCTGCGGGCTCATGGAAATCGGGCAGATGGTGGAGACCGACGCCAACCTCGTCGCCAACGCCCCCGCACGATTCGAGGCCAAACCATGACCGAGATTGCCGCCCTGGTCGCCAGGCTCGACACGCTGACCGTCACCGCCGCCCGCAACTACTACGCCGGGCGCGCCATCGCCCACGAGGTCTGCAAGAAGCAGATCCACACCCTCAACGCCCAGTTGGGCGCACTCCTCAAGGAAAGCGAGACAGAATCATGACCGACAAGTACGAATTCACCAACGAACGCCACCCCTACAACTCAAGCTTGCGGCGTATCCGGGCGTTGCGTGACATCCCCCGCCACGGCGTCCGCAAAGGCGACCTTGGCGGCTGGGTCGAAACCGAACGCAACCTCGACCGGTTCGGCGCTGCCTGGGTGTTCGGCGCTGCCCAGGTGTCCGGCG
>CAYZBB010000544.1:0-1853 GCA_964476495.1 uncultured Actinomycetes bacterium
CTTGAGTCTCATGGCCGGTCATGCACCTCGATGAGCTGCACGGAGCGCATCCCACGGGTATCGCCCCGCCCGCTGCTATCCGCGCCGCTCCAGGAGGCCACCCGCACCTTGTAGATGGTGTCCCGATAAATGAAGTCGTAGACCAGTCCGGAGGTGACGAGCGTATCGAGTTTCGCGCTCATCAACTCGGGATTGACATCCTCGAAGGTATTGGTCAGGTCGAGCGTGACCGTCCAGGCGAAGTTGCCCGAGACGACCTTGGAGAAATAGAGGGCCATCCATTTGGTGAGCTGCCCCTGCCCGGTCAGCAGGTACAACTCGATCTCGTCGAAGGCCACCCCATCGAATCCGGAATCGAACCAGTAGAAGTAGGTGGCGTCGGGGATCGGCCCACTGGCGGCGAACACCACGCCGCTGCCATCGGCGTCATACGGCCCGGACAACTGCACCCAACTTCTATCGTTGCCCAGCCGATAGTAGATCGCTGGGGCGCTGTTGGTGATGCTCGCGGACCCAACAGTGGCCACGCGCACACCGACCGAATGGGCCACCTTGGTGCTGCCCGGCATCCCCATGTTGGTGAGTCCCGTGTAGAGATACCCGCTCGTCTCGAACGCGCTGTCCTGCTCGTCGTAGGCGATTTGCCGGGGGTTCGTGAACGCGATCGGCAGGTCGATGGTGTACGAGTTATTGCCGCCGCCCCACCAGACACGGTGTTGCCCGCGTGCCCCGGAGACATAGAGGCGCGTGGCCGTCTGGGTGCCGCCCGCCTCCCACACCGAATGCCAGCCAAACCCGTCCCACCGTTGCACGGAGCACACACTGTCGGCACCGTTCCCCTGCACCAGCGCATAGAGGTTGTTGTATTCCGGAGCCAGCGAGATGATCTTGGCGTTGTATCCGTAAAGGAACGGCAGCCCCTCGTCCCGGTCCAATCCCATCGCGCCGATGTTGCCGCCGGTGTAGGAATGGACCCCCATCCCGACCGCGATGTACTGGTCCCCCCGCCACACACAGGCCGTGAGTCCCTGCGAGGGATGGTTGGGGTATTCGAGGTCGAGCCGGTAGAGGGTCGGTCCCGCTGGGTCGAAGGTAAAGAGACCGCCCGTGGTCACCACCATCAGGACGGGGTTGCCCATCGCGTCCCGCGCCTCGTAAATCCAGTTCGCGGTCAGCGAGCCATCAACCTTGCCGTCGGTTCCGAACGAGGTCCAGGCCGTCCCGTCGGTCGAATACCAGAGCTGCCCGTTGGTGGCGAGACAGATCAGGGAAGTGCCGCCAAAGACGCAGAACGCCTTGGCCGCCGGGACCGATCCAGACGAAGCGACGTTGGCGAACGACGCTCCGGTGTACGTGGCGTACCCGCTACTCCCCATCGGGATGAACAGGCGCAGGGTGCCGGTCCCCTCGAATGCCACCCCGGTATTGACCGGCGCGGCGGTGAGGTTATTGGTGGTGTCGGTCCAGGCGTCGGTGGATTCGTTCCAGACGTGCAGGTCCGTCCCGAAGGCCCCGTACATCTCGACATTGCCCGAGTAGAGCAGGTCGCCGCAGGGCCAGAACGCGCCCGCCGTGCCAGTTTCGGTATTGACCTTCCAGCGCGGGAACCACTTGCCGGGCCGCGAGACATCGAGCGTGGCGTAGCGATACCGCTGGTCGGTGACCCCGGCCTGATGATCGGCCAGTCCGTGCCCGCCGGACAGATCGGAAATGCCCCAGGTCGAAAGCACCGGATGGCTATCGACATCGACCGCGCCGATCGTCACCCCCGGCTGATACGCCGAGAGTTGCGAGACCGTGATGAGGTCCGCGCCGTCGCTGCCCTTGGCCTGCGCCAGCTTGAACGCCATCCC
>CAYZBB010000545.1:0-1850 GCA_964476495.1 uncultured Actinomycetes bacterium
ACGATGAGGGCGGCCGACACGATGTTGCCGACGTTCGAGGACAGGTCCACCGACGAGCCCGAGGCGTTCGCCGACGCCGAGACGCCCGTCGAGGTCGCGAACAGGGTGCAGGTCGCGCCGTACGCCCCGCTGAAATCGCTGTTAAACCCCGCCATCTGACATTCCTCCCGAGAGGGTTATTGTGTAGCCTGCGGTCATACTCTCACGGCAGGAGCGCCTTATGGCGAACCGCACGTTCAACGACCTCACGGGCACCCGTTTCGGCCGCCTTGTGGTTTTGTCTCGGGCGTCCCGGCCCGGGTTCGCAAAGAACGCGTCCGTCCGCTGGCTGTGCCGGTGCGACTGCGGGACCGAAAAGGTCGTGCGGTCGTACTGCCTGCGGTCCTCGCGGTCGCCCACCCTCAGTTGCGGGTGCCTGCGCCGCGAGCGGGTCGCCGCGTCGGTCCGCACGCACGGGGCGTACCTGACCCCCGAGTACCGAATCTGGTGCGGCATGCTCGGCCGCTGCCACAATCCGCGGAACACCGCGTACGCCGACTACGGCGGGCGCGGGATCGTCGTCTGCGACCGGTGGCGGGACGACTTCCGCGCGTTCCGGGCCGACGTCGGCCCCCGCCCCACGCCGAAGCACACCATCGAGCGGGTTGACAACGACGGGCCGTACGCCCCCGAAAACTGTCGCTGGGCCACACGCTTCGAGCAGCAGAAGAACCGCCGTCGGGCGCGCCTCATCACTCACAACGGCCGGACGGAAACCGCCCACATGTGGAGCAAGATTACCGGCATCCCGTCCCGGACCATAACCAACCGCCTGAACGCCGGGTGGCCGCCCGAACGCGTCCTCTCGGCCGAACGCCGGAAAACCGGATTCGGCGCGAGGGTCGCCCAGGAATAGTCGGCCGTTGGCCACCGAGAGTACCTCCGAGGGGAGGGGGAGGTGAGCCCCTCCCCCGGGTGAACGGTCAGCGCTGCTTGACCTGCTTGTACCACACGAACGCCCCCTCGTACCGGGGCACGATGTCCGTGAACACCAGCGACCGGATGAGGGTCTGGTCCTGGGGGAACGTCGAGTCGCCGTGGATGCTGCTGGCGACCTCGACCGCCCCGTACATCCCGACCATCAGGTGCTCCCACTGCCCGCCGAACACGTCGGTCAGGTTCGAGGCCGACCCCTTCGACTGGGTGTTCTTCACCACCGCCGACTTGGTCACCTTGTACCCGCACCAGTTGTCCCCGGGCAGCTTGTCGCTCATCGCCCGCATCATCGACTGCACGAACTGCCCCGCCTTGTCGCTCGGGGAGGCCGCGTCCGCCCGGAACCCGCTGATGGCGTTCGCCAGCGTGGGCCGCATGATCCAGCCCTTGAACTCGAAGTTCCGGTCCTCGACCAGCCCGACCATGTAGTAGCCGTCCTCCGGCCGCAGGTCGTTGCCGTTGGTCCCCACGCCCGTCGGCGTCGGGGTGCTGCCGGCGTAGTCGATGACCTCGTTGGTCCCGGTGTACAGCGACAGCCCGCGGGGCTGGAACGCGCTGCCCGACCCGTAGAGCCCGGCGTAGTCCACGCCCAGCGCGATCGACTTCGCCATGTCGGTCCGGATGAACCCGTCGGCGGCGACCGACGCGAACCGGAACAGCTCGTTCGGCACGCGGGTCAGCACGCCGCCCTTCTTCGCCTGCATCGTCACCTGCCCGGTGGTCGGGTTCGACTCGGTGACGGCGGTGTTCTCCCCGACCCAGTAGAACGAGGTCGGGCCGGTCTGCCGCGGCCACGCGATCTTGCCGTTGGGCGGCAGCGGGACGCTCGTCGCCCCCGCCGCCATCAGGCACTCCCGCGGCCGGACCAGTTCGAT
>CAYZBB010000546.1:0-218 GCA_964476495.1 uncultured Actinomycetes bacterium
ACCTCGACAACCTCGCCCTTCAACGTTTGCGCCGCAACAAGCAACTCACCACCGCCGACGTCGAGGAACTGGAGCAGATGCTCGTCGCCTCAGGTGGCCAACGCGTCGACATAGCCTGGGCCACGGCGCAAGGAGGTCTGGGAATCTTCGTCCGAAACCTCGTCGGGCTGGACCGTGCCGCCGCAGATCCTCGTGGGCGCAGGGTTGGGCCTCGCCCT
>CAYZBB010000546.1:228-1844 GCA_964476495.1 uncultured Actinomycetes bacterium
GATCAGGTGCGCTTCGTGAACCTCATCGTTGACGAACTCACCAAGAACGGCGTGATGGAACCTTCGAGACTCTTCGAGTCGCCCTACACCGACAGCGCCCCTACCGGACCAGACTATTTCTTCCCAGACGCCGACGTCGAAGTCATCATCGACACCCTCGACCACATCAAACAGACCGCCTTACCCGATGCGGTCGCTTAATACTGCAGCAGTAGTTCGTGATCTTGGGCGTGTTTGCGCTGATCAGGGCGGCCACCGGGCGATCATCCGATGTTTGTGTCGAACCCAGAGAACGCCGCGGTGGCCGCGGCGCATAGCGTAAACCCTGACCGATGGTGGACCGGCTTCGGCGAGGTGAGAGACCGGATCGCCGCGCGGTTCACCCGCCACGAGCCGCGTCGGCACGCCGCCTCGCTGATGCTGGGGCTGATGGCCGACCTGGGACGCAAGAACTGCTGGTCGATCGCCGAACACCGCGGTGATCGAACCCCGCACGGGCTGCAGCATCTGCTGTCTCGGGCGGTCTGGGACGCCGACGGTGTCCGGGACGACCTGCGCGGCTACGTCACCGACCACCTGGGCCATCCCGATGCCGTCCTGGTCGTTGACGAGACGGGAGATCTCAAGCGCGGCAACCAGACCGTGGGTGTGCAACGCCAGTACACCGGGACCGCCGGTCGGATCGAGAACGCCCAGGTCGCGGTGTACCTGGCCTACGCCGCGCCGGCCGGACACACCCTGATCGACCGGGCCCTGTACCTGCCCCAGGGATGGGTCGATGATCCGGATCGGTGCGCCGCCGCCGGCATCCCGACGGACGTCGGATTCGCGACCAAACCGGCCCTGGCCACGGGCATGATCACCGCCGCCCTGGACGCCGGTGCGACCGCCCGCTGGGTCGCCGGCGACGAGGTCTACGGCGCCGACCCAACCCTGCGCAGCACCCTTGAGGACCGGGAAGTCGGCTACGTGTTGGCCGTCGCCAGCAGCCGGCGCATCCCGGTCGGCAAGGGTTGGCGGCGGGTCGATGAACTGACCGTGAGTCTGCCGGCCTGGTCGTGGCAGCGACTGTCCGCCGGGGTCGGCGCACACGGCCTGCGGATGTACTCCTGGGCCTGTGTGACGATCCCGGCCGAGTCGGGTCATCGGTGGGTTCTGGTGCGCCGCAACGATTCCACCGAAGAGCTGGCCTACTACTTGACCTACAGCCCGCACCCGGTGCCGCTGCGCACGTTGGTGCGGGTCGCCGGGCAACGGTGGCGGGTAGAAGAGTCCTTCCAGACCGCCAAGGGTCTGACCGGGCTCGATGAACACCAGGTCCGCCGCTGGACGTCCTGGCACCGCTGGGTCACTCTCGCGATGCTCGCTCACGCGTTCCTGACCGTCATCACGGCCGCCGAACGCGCCACCATCCCGACACCCGAAGGGCTCATCCCGATCACCGTCAACGAGCAGCGCCGACTGATCGACGCACTGATCCTGCAGCCACACCGCAGCCTGGCCCAGCTCCTGAACTGGTCCACCTGGCGACGCCGACACCAAGCACGAGCCCGCCTCTGCCACTACCAGCGTCGGGAGCAATCACCCTGATCACGAACTACCACTGCAGGATTAGG
>CAYZBB010000547.1:0-1843 GCA_964476495.1 uncultured Actinomycetes bacterium
CGGGGGTTTCGGGGTCGAGGTTGATCGTGAACGACCCGGCGGCCATCAGCTTCTCGGTGACGCGGCTCACGACACCACGGGCCTTTGTGCCGTCGATACCGCCCCGAAGTACTGGTACACCTGCGACGTGAAGACGTCGAACCCGCCACCAGCGCCTGCCATCTCCGCGCCGATCATGAAGGGAAAGTTGGCCGCAGTCACGGAGAGCCAGATCCGACCATTGACCGTGTCGGCAGTCACGGCCCGGGGGGTAGTCAAGATCCATTTGTTTCCCGATGCATCCGCCGACGCAGCATGGAGCCCCGACGTGTGAGCCGTTCCGGCGTTGGCTGTCGTGGGTTGAACGCCCCAGTCATCCGACCGAGTGGCCGAGTGCCACCGGAACTCGACGTGACGGGCGCCGCGACGGATGGTCATGTCCAGCCAAGCTTGTTCAGCGGGTGTAGCCGACTGGCCGAAGAACAGTCGCACCGCGACGACGTTTACATCGTTGCGGACGATCTGCAGCAGAACCGGCCCGTACCCGTACTCCCCACCGCCGGCGCCCGTGATCCGGTAAGTCTTGAACGATTCCCACGCGGTGCCGTCGTGCCACAGCATGGAGAACTCGGCTTTGCCTGCGGTCGTCGACCCGAGCACCGAGACGAGCGTGTTGCCGATCGCGAACGTCCCCTCGTTCCCGGCCGGGATGTGATCGCCCACGACCGTGTAATAGGTGCCGGCGACAAGACGGGACACGCTGCACGCGCCCGCGTAGTAGTCGGCCGGCGACACATACCACCGCGCCGTGGCATCGAACAACTGCTGCGCCGAGTCCACCACCACCACTACCGGCCCCTCCGACCCGGTCCGGGTTTGCCGGGTGTAAGGGTCCGGATTGGCGGCGCCGTCACTCAACGCCAGAGGTCGGACCCCAGGCGAGTACCAGCCTCGGGCCACCGTCGTGAACGAATGAGAGTTGGTCCGCACCGCGCCGAGCATCCGCAGTTCCTGCAGCACGTTCGCGGAGCGGGTCACACGCTCGAGGTCGATCGACATGTTGAACACGCCCGTGGCGAACGACCCGACGGTCGACGAGATCGACGGGCGCCCCAGCCGGTACCAGCCGTCCAGTTCCGGCGTGTCGGAGAACGTCACCGGTAGCACCCGGCCCACACGGTCGGCGAGGCCGTGGAACTGGTCGCGGAGAACACGGCCTTTCGTCTTGTCGCCCAGCTCAGAGCCGAGCGTGCCGGACAGGGACAGGGTGTCACCGGACCAGCGTCCCGACTCGGGCACCGACAACGGGAGCGAAGCGTCACGGCCGACACGGCCGATGGTCATGGTGCCGCTCATCGGTCCGACCTCTCCAGCTTGATCAGCTCTTCACGGACAGCCCGGGCGATGTCGTCGCCGTCGCCGGTTGGGGCGATCACGGTGACGTTGTAGGTGGCGCCGGCGCCCTGGCCGAGAATCGCGGCGGTCTGTGGCGCGGGGACGACGGTTCCCGCCGACCTGGGCACCACCAGTTCCGGGCCCTGCTCACCCACGAGGTAGATCTTCCCACCGTCGACCGGCCCGCCTCGTGCACGACCGCCGGCCAACGCTGCGTTCATCGCGCCGACCTGGGCGGCGATGCTGTTCGTCGACGGCATCGACGCCACCGCAGAGTTGAGCGCCTGGATTCTGCTGATCAGGGCGTTGATGTTGCCTTGCGCGGTACCGGTGTTGGCCACGAAGTTCGTGGTCCACCCGGTCGGCACCGAGCGGACCGCCCCGTCATGGGTGCGGACCACCCCTGTCGCGTTGGTCGCCCCCGGAACAGAGATGGTGGTCATCCACGACGGCGGCACCTTCCGCACCG
>CAYZBB010000548.1:0-1838 GCA_964476495.1 uncultured Actinomycetes bacterium
GCCTGCCACAGTTCGTACTGCGGGAACGCCCCGAAGGAGTCGTTGCACGTCACCGTCGTGATCGCCTCGGTGCCCAGCGGGTTCAGCCACTGCACCGACCAGTTCTGGACGGTGCCGTAGAACCGCACCCGCCACGCGCCGCCGGCGTAGGCCGACACCTTGACCGCCACGCCCTGCACCACGTAGGGGTGGTGCGGCGACGACGACAGGCCGGGGCTGAACCGGCCGTCGTCGTTGCGCAGCACCAGCGAGCAGGTGCCCACCGACATCGGGTCGTCGGTCTCGTTCTCCCGCCCCCGCTTGATGCTGATCCCCGCCTGCGGGTCGACGTAGGACGACACGTCCTCCCACGTCGAGCCGTCGAAGCGGATCTCCACCTTCGCGTTGGGGACGGGCATCGCGGCACCTCCTACGTCCAGTCGTACGGCCTGCCTCCGCGGGCCCGCTTCTCCTGCTTCATCGCCTTGTCGACGACCTGCGCCAGCGCGCGGAGATCAGCACCCGGGGCGACGTGGAAGTGGTTCTCGATCACCGTGCCGGCCGCGCGCGACGACTTGGCCTGGTTCGCCATCGCGGCCGTCTGGCCGTAGCTGAACACCCGCGAGCCCGTCGGCAGGGCGACCGCCTCGGGGCTGTGGCCCATGCCGTCACCGAGGATCGTGAGGCCGCCGGAGGGGATCGAGGGATGCCCGGAGGCGGTGAAGCGGGTCGAGATCGAACCGCCCGCACCGCGGACCGTGGTGACCTTCTGCTTGCCCTTGGGGGTCAGCCCGACACCGATGTTGACCTGGTGCTTCTTCTCCTTGAGCTTCTTGATCTGGGCCTCGATCTTGTCGACGCCCTTGGTGTCGCCCTCGCTCTGGAGCTTCACCTTCTTCTTCTCCAGCTTGCCGATCTTGTCGTCGATCTTCTTGGTCTCGGACTCGAACTTCTTCGTGTCCACCTCGACCACCGGAGGGTCCTCCCCCATGGACTTCAGTCCGTCAGCGACCGCGGTCGCGCCGTCGGCCATGTCGCGCAGCTTGTCGCCCGCGTCGTCGGGGATCAGGTCGCCGATGACCGGCACCTGGTTCAGGCCGTCGACCATGTCGGCGGTGCCCCGGATGACGTTGGCCTCAGCCTCCACCAGCCAGCCGAGGCCGGGGAGGATGTACTTGCGGACCACGTCCCAGATGCCGCCCAGCACGGTGCCGAGCAGGCTGAACGCGGCCGAGGCGCCCTCGGTCACCTTCGGGTTCGCCTCCAGCCAGTCCATCACGCCCTGGCCGGCGTCGATCAGGCCCAGCATGACCGGCTGAAGCTTCTCGCCGACCGCCTCCTGCAGGTCGCCGAAGCTCTCCTGGAGGATCTTCTGCTTCTTCTCCGCCTCGGGGATTGAGTCGGCGAAGCCGCCGACCTTCTCCTTCAGGCCGGCCATCACCTGCGCATAGTTCTTGGCCGGGTCCTTGGCGTCCTTGAAGTCAATCCCCAGGCCCTTCAGCGCCTTCCCCTGGCCCATCACGGCCTTGCCGAGGTCCTTGGCCGCTGTCGGGAGATCCTTGCCCGTCTTCGCGGCATAGTCCTGCAGCAGCGGGGTCATGGCCTTGATCTGCTTGCCGTTCAGCTTGTACGCGCCCAGCTGCGCCTGGGCGGCCGCGGTGTCGTCGGCGTCGATTCCGCGCTTGCGCTGCAGCTCCTCGTTGTACTTGCGCAAGCTCTCGATCGAGACGTTCTGCACCTTGGGGAACCGCTTGTAGGCGTCCTCCAGCTGCTTCTGGCTCTTGTCCGCGTCGGCGAAGGCGGCGAGGGAGTCCCCGCCGAACTTGACCGCGGCGCCGGCGGCGATGACCATGCCGCCC
>CAYZBB010000549.1:0-1837 GCA_964476495.1 uncultured Actinomycetes bacterium
CGGATCCGATGCAGGAACTCGACCACGTCCTGACCGGCCGCGACGTGGTCGTCGACCAACTCGGCCACTGCGGGCACCGGCTTGCCCGCGAGGATGATCGTTTCGGCCCCACCTGCCCGCAGCGCGGCGATCACGTCCGCACCCCGGTCCGTGTAGGCGGCGTCGGTGCCGACCAGCAGCACGACACGCTCGCCGTGGTAGGACACCAGGACGTCCCCGACGGTCTCGGTGCCACCGGCCGACCGTGTGGCGACGCCGCCGGCCGCCAGCAGATTGGTGACGAACCCGGCCCGTGCGGAGTGCTCGGCCACCGGTCCGAGCGTGGCCAGGAAAACCGGCGCCGGGGCAGGGTCGTCCCGCATCGCCTCGAAATCCGCGGCCCAAGCCCCGGCCTCGGGCGGCACCGGCCAGGGCGCCCGGGCCGGCAGCACCTCGGACGGGTCGGGGAACTCGCTGACCCCGGTTAGCGGCCGGCGGCGGGTGGCGATCTGGCTGTGGCGCCTGGCCGCCGTGTCGTCCCAGCCGGCGCGCAGCGATCCGTCACCCAGCGCGGCCAGCACCCCGCCGGTCTGGTCGATGGCCAGGAACTGAGCCCAGGCGGCCTCGGCCAGATCCGCGGTCAGCATCTCGATCGCGTAGGCCCCGGCCGACGGGTCGGCCACGGCGGCCACATGCGACTCCTCGATGAGCAGCGTGGAGATGTTGCGGGCCAACCGGCGGCCGAACGCGTCCGGCACCCCGAGGCGGACGTCGAATGGTTGCACGGTGACCGCGTCGGCTCCGCCGACCCCGCCGGCGAACGCCGCCACCGTGGTCCGCAGCAGATTGACCCACGGGTCGTACCGGGTGGTCATCGGCAACGAGGTGACCGCATGCACCCGCGTCGCGTGATCCGGGTCCACGGCACCGGACAGCTCGCCGATTCTTCGCCACAACACTCGTGCCGCACGCAGTTTCGCGATGGACGGGAACTGTTCGTCGGTGACCGACAGGCGCAGCTCGAGCAGCCGCAGCGCCGCGTCGACGTCGAGCCCGGACGCCTCCAGCACCCGCAGGTACGCCGCCCCGGCAGCCAGCACATATCCGAGTTCCGCGGCATCACCAGCCCCGCGGTCGTGCGCCACCGTCCCGTCGACCACGAACCCACGCACACCCAGATCGATGGCCATGGAGGGAATGTCACCCAGGTCACGGCCGACGTCCGGCAGGTCGCCCGCGCGCACCGCCCGGCCGATCGGATCCGCACCCAGGTTCGTCCCGTCCGCCGGCGCACCAGCTGCCGACCGCAGCAGGTCGCCGAGCGCCGCCGCGGCCGTGCCGTCGGCCACGTCGCCGGCCGATTGCACCACCACTGCAGCCAGGTCCGTACGCACCCCGCGCAGCGCGGCGGCCAAGTCACCCGGGGGCACGCCGGTCCCGCCGACCGAGAGCCACAGCGAGGTCGCGCCCGACTCCAACTCGACCAGCGCGGCGGCCGCCGCAGCGGCCGGATCGCTATCGAAAACCCTTGCCCGCACATCCCATCCATGTTCGGACGGGGCGGGAAGATCGACCCGCAGCACCCGACCGGCCGCCCGGTCCGCGGTACCCAGCGGCGGAATCGTCACACCCTCGACGGTCGACGTGGCCAGTGTCTGCCAGGCCCGCGCCGGGTCGTCCACGGTGCGGTTCATCCGTCGCAGCACGGCCGCGGCGGCCCGATCCCACTCGCTCACATCGACAGGCCCGGCCGCCAGCCGCAGCGATGACTGGTCCGAGACATTCACGGGATCAGGCTCCTTGGATCTCGGCGACCACCGCGCCGGCGGTGACTGCGCCGCCGACCTCGACCTTGACG
>CAYZBB010000550.1:0-1821 GCA_964476495.1 uncultured Actinomycetes bacterium
GTGCCCACGATGACCGCCCCCGTCTTGTTCCAGTCGATGCCGCCACTCTCCCCCGAGGAGTACGAAGCGCTCACCGACTCGATTCGCCGGCACGGCGTCCAGGTTCCGATCGTCGTGGACGAGTCCGGAGTCGTGATCGACGGTCACCACCGCAAAGCAATCGCGCAGTCGCTCGGAGTCCACTGCCCACAGACCCGCATCTTCGGCAAGAGCGACACCGAGAAGCGGACGCTGGCCCTGACGCTGAACTTGGATCGTCGCAACCTCAGCAGGGAGCAGCGGCGGGCCATCGTCGAGGCGTCGCTCAAGGCCGACCCGCAACTGAGCGACCGGGCGCACGCTCAGCGCACAGGGGTGGACCACAAGACCGTCGGCGCCACTCGCCAGCGCATGGAAGCACGTGGGGAATCTCCCCACGTGGCGACTGAGCGCATCGACTACACCACCGGCGAGGTCATCACGGACGTGCGGGGCGGGACGGTTCCTCCGTCCCCTGTCCATGACGTTGAGGAGCAGGACACCGACGACTCGCAACCGTCGCCTGCACCCCGCCCCGCATCCATCGTCGGACTCGACGGCAAGACCTACAGCCGCCCCGAACCGAGGACGCCCGCCCGCAGCCCTCTGCGCGACGGATTCCGCGATGCCGCGCTCGACCTGGACAAGGTCGTCCGCCGCTTCGAACGGCTCGTCACTGACGACCGCTACCCCAAGAACCGCGATGAGGTCGCCCGCTATGCGAACGACCTCATCCGAGCCCGAGACGCTCTGGACCAGCTCATCGGGCAGATGGCTACAACCACTACCGGGAAGGCTACATCATGACCGCACTGCCCAACCTGCTCGACGGCCACGAGCTTGACCCCAAGCCGCGCCTCAGCTTCATGCAGGTCACGCCCGAGCTCGCCGAACGCTGGCTCACGCGGAACCTCAAGAACCGCAACGTCCGCCCGCAGACCGTCACCCGCTACGCCCGCGACATGAAGGCCGGCAAGTGGCACCTCGACGGCAGCCCGATCAGGTTCTCCGCCGATCGCGTCCTGCTCGACGGGCAGCACCGCCTCGCCGCCATCATCGAGGCCGGCGTCACCATCACGACCGCCGTGGCAGTCGGGATCGATCCGGCCGCGCAGGCAGTGATGGATACCGGCAGGGCGCGCACCGCCGCCGACATGCTCGCCATCGACGGCGAGAAGAACGCAACCACGCTTGCCGCCGCTGCACGGTTCGGCATCGAAGTTGAGCGGGGCGAGATCGACCTCAAGGGCGAAGTGTCGCACGAGGAAGTGGCCGCATACGTCGCCGCGAACCCGAGCCTTCGCCACGCCGTCGAGTTCACCAAGAACCTCGCCCGCAAGACCGACTGCCCGCCCGCCATCGTCGCGTACGCCTTCATGGTCATGAGCCGGATCGATCCGTTCGCGGCGGGCAACTTCTGGGTGTCGGCGTCGGAGAAGGTCGGACTGAAGACGGGCGATCCCGTCCTCGCCATGACCAATCGGTTCGCCGAAGCTCGCAGGAACCGCGAGCGCATCAGTCGCGCCGCCTACCTCTCGGTGATCTTCCGGGCCTGGAACTACCGCCGCGCAGGGAAGTCACTTCGCCTCGTCAAGATCAGCAGCCCGGCCGGTGGGATGATCCCGATCCCGGAGCCGAGGTGACCATGGCCCGCCGTGAACCCCCGCAGATGCTCACGCTCAAGGAGGTCGCCGAGGCACTGGGCTCCGACGAGCGCACCGTGCGCCGCATGATCGCCAGCACCAAGGACCGCCTCATCGCCGCCAAGATCGGCCGCCGCTGGAAGGTGCGGCTGACCGACCT
>CAYZBB010000551.1:0-1818 GCA_964476495.1 uncultured Actinomycetes bacterium
GCGACGGTCGCTCCACGCCCGGTCGATGATGGCCACCTCGACGTTCTTGATGGTGACCGGGTCCCGGTTGATGCCCACGACGCAGGCGGTTTCGCAGGGTGCCGGGCAGAGCCGTCCGGTGAACTCCGGGAAGTTGTTGGTGGCGTGCAGACGATCCAGGGCGCCGCGCCAGTCGTCGCGCCACACCATGTCGTTCCACTCGGGGATGAGGTTGCCCAGCGGGCAGCCGGCGTGACAGAACGGGATGCCGCAGTCCATGCAGCGGCCGGCCTGCCGCGTGATGATCGGCAGTACCGCCGTACCCGGCGTTCCGGGGTACACCTCATGCCAGTCGTGGACGCGCTCGTCCGCGGGACGCCGCGCCGCGACCATGCGGGGGGTGGTCATGAACCCTCTCGGATCAGCCATGGGACGCCTCCATCATCATCTTCGTGGTCGCCTCCTCGTCCAGGCCGGCTTGCTCGGCCTCCGCACGGGCGCGCAGCACCCGGGCGTAGTCGCGCGGCATGATCGTGGTGAAACGGTCACGCAGCGCGGCATCGGTCAGCTCCAGAAGCCGCTCGGCGACGCTGGAGCCGGTCTCCTCGCGGTGCTTGGCCAGCAACGTCCGGATCCGGGCCACGTCGGCGTCGTTGAGCGGGATCGGATCGACCAACTCGGTGTTCAGGCGCTTCGGGTTGAGGTCGAGGATCCAGGCCACCCCACCCGACATGCCGGCGGCGATGTTGCGGCCGGTGGGGCCGATGATCAGGGCCTCGCCGCCGGTCATGTACTCGCACGCATGGTCGCCGACGCCCTCCACCACGGCGGTCGCGCCGGAGTTGCGGACGCAGAACCGCTCGCCGACCTGGCCCCGGATGAACAGCTCACCGCTGGTCGCCCCGTAGGCGATGACGTTGCCGGCGATGATCTGATCCTCGGCCACGAACGGTGCGCTGCGATGCGGACGGACGATGAGCCTGCCGCCGGAGAGCCCCTTGCCGTAGTAGTCGTTGGAGTCACCGATCAGCCGCAGCGTCACGCCCTTGGGCAGGAACGCTCCGAAGCTCTGGCCTGCAGTGCCGCGCAGCGTCAGGTCGATGGTGTTCTCGGGCAGCCCCAGGCCGTTGGTGGCCTTGGTCACGTGGTGACCCAGGATGGTGCCGACGGTGCGGTCGACGTTGCGGACGGTGAGATCCGCCCGCACCAGGTCGCCGTTGGTCAACGCCGGCTCGGCGATCTTGAGCAACTGGACGTCGAGCTTGTCGTCCAGCCCGTGGTCCTGGCTCACCACCCGGTGCAGCGGTGCTCCCTCGGGCAGGTCGACGCGGTGCAGGATCGGCTCCAGGTCCAGGCCATGGGCCTTCCAGTGCTCGATGGCCTCTCGGGTCCGCAGCACTTCGACGTGGCCGATCGCTTCCTCCAGCGAGCGGAAGCCCAACTGCGCGAGCAGTTCGCGGACCTCCTGGGCGATGTACTCGAAGAAGGTGACCACGAAGTCGGCGTGGCCGTCGTACTTGGCGCGCAGTTCGGGGTTCTGGGTGGCAACACCGACCGGGCAGGTGTCCAGGTGGCAGACCCGCATCATCACGCAGCCCGAGACCACCAGCGGAGCGGTAGCGAAGCCGAATTCCTCGGCCCCGAGCATGGCGCCGATGACGACGTCGCTTCCGGTCTTGATCTGGCCGTCCACCTGGACGACGATCCGGTCGCGCAGGCCGTTGAGCAGCAGGGTCTGTTGGGTCTCGGCCAGACCGAGCTCCCACGGGCCACCGGCATGCTTGAGCGAGGTCAGCGGCGCCGCGCCGGTGCCGCCGTCGTGGCCGGAGATCAGCACCA
>CAYZBB010000552.1:0-1811 GCA_964476495.1 uncultured Actinomycetes bacterium
ACCGAGGTGCTGCCCGAGCCGCTCCTGTGCGTCGTGTGCGGACGCCTCGCCCAGTACATCGTCAACGGCACCTCGTGGTGCCGCCTCCACAAGTCCGCGAGGGGGTGATTCCCGTGCTCAAGCGTCTGATCTTCGCCGCCGCGACCTCGGTCGTGCTGGCGATCTCGACGGTGTCGCTCACCGTCTCCGACCTGGCCGCCCGTGGCGGCTACGGCGACTGGCCCGTCTGAACCCTGGAGTGCTCATGCCCGACATGTACGAGGTCCGCGTCACGGCTACCGGTGAGGTGCGCGACGCGGACGGAAACCTCATCTCGTCCACTCCGGCCGAGACGACCCTGACCCTCACCGAGGCCGAACTGTCGGCCGTCAATGGCTGGCTCGACGCCGCGTTCGGATGCTCGCCGCGGGCTGCCCCTGCTCGATCCGGGCACCCTCACCGACCACAAAGTGTGGGTCGCTCAACTCACAATCGACGGGAGCACCCTGTGATCCGCCGCATCCTCGCCGGCATGGCCGGCCTGCTGCTCATGCTGGGCCTGACGATCGGCCCTGCACCCCAGGCGTCCGCCGCGATCGGTGGCTGCTCGACGTGGGTCACGACCTACAAAGGCTTCCTGGGCGTCACCATCTACCGCGGCCATCTGGCCTGCTACGGGTCGATCCCGGGCAAGGAGTACCGGGCGAAGATCTACTGCAAGCTGGCGGGCCAGACCGGCAACGTCCAGTACGGCGGCTGGAAGAGGGAGGGGTCCGGGAAGGACTCCTACAACTCGTGCCCGTGGCCGTGGCAGACCTCCAAGTACGACATCCACATCCAGACCCGCTGAAGGGATACCCACATGTCCGGCACTCTCACCTGGTACGGCAACGGCCTACTCAACCTCGCCCGGGGCAACATCGACCTCGACACCGACACCTTCAAGATGATGCTCACCACGTCGTCGTACACCCCGGATCAGGACACGCACGACTTCCGCGACGACGTCACCAACGAGATCACGGGGACCGGCTACACCGCCGGCGGCGAGACCCTCACCGGGGTGTCGGTCACCTACGACGCCGGGTCGAATCAGGTCCGCATCTCGTGGACCGATCCGACATGGCCGTCCGCATCGTTCACCGCCCGCACGGCGGTGATCTACAAGTCCCGCGGTGGTGCGGCGTCGGCCGACGAGCTGCTCGCCTACGTCACCGATTCGGGCGACATCACCGCGACCGGGGCAACCTTCACGGTCGACCTGCCGACGCCGGCGCTCTACATCCAGGCGTCCTAAACCCCCCAAGGGTCCTCATGGCTCAGCAGACTCGCCAAGTCGCCATGTCGGGCGGCTTCAGCCCGGTCAATGGCTCGTGGGTGCCGTCCAGCGGCACCGTCCCGGACTGCCTGGCGACCGGAGGCGACGGGCTGATCGCCACCGCCGCCGCGGGAAGCAATGGACGCTGGCCGCTCGGCAGCCTCTTCGCCATCCCGGGATCAACAACGGTCAATTTCTTCCGGGTCGCAATCGCCGCGCGGAATGACGACAGCGGGCCGTCCTCCCTCAATGCCTTGATTCGTGAGGGATCGACAAACCACAACGGGCCGAGCGGCAATCAGACCGTCGCCGGCGCCGGGTGGGCGACGATCAATTTCGATTGGCCGCTAGACCCGCGCACAGGGAGCGCTTGGACGCCTGCCGGCGTGAACAGCGTGCAAGGTGTCGGCCTGGATCCGAGCGACTTTACGCCTCCGATCGATGTCGATCACCTGGTGGTCATCGTCGATTACACCGACGGCGATGCGACTCTCGTCGCCCTCGTCGGCGACGC
>CAYZBB010000553.1:0-1791 GCA_964476495.1 uncultured Actinomycetes bacterium
CGGCGTTCGACAGCTTCCTCGTGGCAATGAACGTGCTGGAGGGGACGGCCAACTACGTCCAGCGGGTCCAGTGGAGCGACCGGGGGAGCTACAGCTCGTGGACGGGCGGGCTCTCGGGGTTCGTGGACCTGCTCGACATGCAGGGGCAGGGCACGCGGCTGGTGCCGCAGGACAGCCTCCTCCTCGCGTTCAGCGACCGGGAAGTCTGGGGCGGGCGGCGGGTGGACTACCCGTTCATCCTCGACTTCCAGCCGCTCGACCGCTCCGTTGGTGCCCCCTACCCATGGACCGTGGCGCTGACCCGGGCCGGGACGATGTGGCTCGGGCGGGACTGGAACGTGTACCTGCTGCCGATGGGGGAGGCCAAGGCCCGGAAGGTGGGGGACACCATCCAGCGCCGGATCGCGGGCGAGATCGACCTGCCCGAGCGGGCCACCGCCGCCTACAACCCCGAGACGGACCACTACGAACTCTGGTATCCCGTGATCGGCGGGAACGGGCGCTGCCAGCGCGGCGCCTTCTTCGACCTCCGGAGCGGGGCGTGGTCCCCGCAGGCGCTTGATGCCAGCCTCGAC
This sequence comes from uncultured Actinomycetes bacterium, assembly GCA_964476495.1. Lineage (GTDB taxonomy): Bacteria > Actinomycetota > Actinomycetes > Mycobacteriales > Nakamurellaceae > Nakamurella. The sequence goes on from CAYZBB010000553.1 coordinate 576, forward strand.
GTGTCCCGGGTCTGGGCGGGGACGCTCGGGGCAACCTCGGCCTCGACCACCTGGTCCTCGGCCAGCGCCGCGGGGCTGACGTGGGCGGCGGCCACGGGGAGTTGGCAGGGGCAGTTCGGGGCGACCAACGCGGGGCCGCCGGCCACCTACGCCGGGTCGAGCGGGGGGACGCTCTACACCTTCGACACGAGTGCCACGAGCGACGCGGGTGTGGTCGTGGAGGCGCGGTGGCGGAGCGGCGGGTTGGGGGGCGAGGAGCCGGGCCGCACCAAGACCGTGACGGAGATCCGGGTGGACTACGAGGCCCAGTCGGCGTCGAGCCTCACGGTGCGGGTGAGCCCGGACCAGGGGGCGAGCTTCGGCGCGGGGCAGCGGCTGCACCTGCCGACGGCCAGCACGGAGAGCCAGGTGGTGAGCCACCAGTTCGTGAACGCGCGGTATCCGGTGGTGGAAATCTGTTCGGAGACCGGACGACCCAAGGTCGCAAGGCTCTGGGTCCACACGCGGAGGCAGGGACGATGAGCGACACCGAGCGGGACGGGATGACGCTGGCCGAGGTGGCGACGGAGAACCGGGACAGCATCGCCAAGGTGAAGGGCCTGTTCGGGGTCAGCCACGACACGGCCACGCTCCTCTGGATGCTCATGAGCATCAACAACCAGATCATCGAGCAGAACGAGATGATGCTGGAGACCATCGAGGAACACGACCGCTTCATGGCGGACGCGCGGGAGCCGCGCCTGCCGGGCGACGAGTGGAAGGACGACTGAGTGGCCTCGTACCCCCGCAAGATCCCGTCCCCGCCCTCGGCCGTGACCGGCCCGGTGCGCGACTGGATGAACGCCGTGGCGGACCACCTGAACGGGCTGCCGACGATCAGCGTGTTCAGCGGGCTCTCGCCGAACTCGGCGGTGACGGGGGTGGCGGGGAACCTCGCGGTGAATATCGGCAGCGCCTCGACCGACAGCCGCCTCTGGGTGAAGGGCGGGAGCGCCGATGTCCCGAGCATGACCGGCTGGAGCGTGATCCGCACGTTGGCCTGACCGAAAGGACCGTATGACCGTCGTGGATGTCGAGTACGGCAACATTCCCCCAGAGGAAGCCGAGCGGCTGGCGAACGCGGTGGGTTGCTGGACCGACTCGCCCGCAGGCAACACCGAGCCGTGGATCACCAACCTCGTGGTGGCACTGCTCAAGGCAAGCGGGGCGCGCACGG
>CAYZBB010000554.1:0-1786 GCA_964476495.1 uncultured Actinomycetes bacterium
AGGCGTTCGGCGGTCTGTTCGACGCCTTTGCCGACAACTGGTGCGAGGTCGTGGTGGACGCCTCCGAGGAGCGGTTGAACGTCGAGGGGTTCCGTGTCGGTGACGACGTGGCCGGCGATGCCGACGCCTGGGCCATCTGGCAGGCGAACGACATGGACGGACAGAGCCAACTAGCGCACACTGACGCCCTCGTCGGTGGCATCTCCTACGTCATTCCGTGGGTGGGTGAGACCGAGGGCATGCCGGAGATCACGGTCGCGAACGCTCACGATGCCATCGTGGAGTGCCACCCGAAGCGCCACCGCGACCGGCGTGCCGGCCTGCGGGTGTACCGTGACGAGTCGGGCTACGACCACGCCGAGCTGTTCCTGCCGGACATGGTCCACATGTTCCGCACGGCGCAGCCCCGCTCCGACATGAACATCGTGGACGCCGCCAACACGGCGTGGCAGACCGAAGGGACGATGCCGAACCCGTTGGGGGTCGTGCCGGTCATCCCGCTCCAGAACCGGCCGCGCACCCGTCACTCGCGCCACGGGGTCATCGCACAGTCGGAGATTCGCAGCATCATCCCGTTGCAGGACGCCGTCAACAAGCTGATCGCGGACATGCTGGTCGGGTCCGACAAGCAGGCGTTGCCGGCCCGGTGGGCAACCGGGCTCGAGGTGCCGACGGACCCGCAGACGAATCAGCCGGTGAAGCCGCAGGTTGACACGGCGTCGCTGCTCATCAACGAGTCCCCGGAGGGCTCATTCGGGGTGTTTCCTGCCGCTGACCTCCGCAACTTCACGCAGGGCATCGACCTGTTGGTGCAGCACATCGCGTCCATCTCCCGCACCCCCCCGCACTACCTGAACGCCTCCGCTGACCGCCTGTCGGGCGAGTCGATCAAGGCGGCCGAGACGGGCCTGGTGGCGAAGGTGCGCCGCAAGATGCGGTTCTTTGGTGAGGGGTGGGAGGAGTCGATGCGCCTCGCCGGGCGCCTCGCCGGGAACGACCGCCTGGGTGCGGCCGAGTCGATGGAGCTGATCTGGTCCGACCCTGAGTCACGCACCGAGTCCCAGCACGTCGACGCCATCTTGAAGCAGAAGGACCTGGGTGTCCCCGAGGAGATCCTGTGGGAGAAGCTGGGCTACTCGCCGCAGGAGATCGCCCGTATCAAGGCGATCAAGGCCGAGGAGGACCTGTTCGCCCCGGTTCCTGCGGACCTGACCGAGCCCGCCGTCCCTGCGGCCGGTGCCTAACCGCCAAGCGGTCCTGGCGGAGCGTTACCGCGACGCACTCATCGACGTTCGCAAGCGGGTGTCGGCCCGTGTGGAGCGCAACTGGCGCACCCTCGGTTCGTGGGACCAGGCGGACGTGGACCGGTTCCTCGCCGCAACCCTCCCGGTGGTGGACGCCGGCCAGCGCCGCACCGTGTCCCTGACCGACGCCTACCTGGCCCGTGCGACCCGCACCCGTGCCGTCGGCTTGCCGGTGGACGACCTCGTGGGTGCCGCTGTCCGCAACGGCGCCGAGCCTGCCGTGGTGTACACCCGCCCGTTCGTGCAGTTGTGGTCTGCGCTGTCCGACGGTGCCCAGTTCATGGACGCCATGAATGCCGCCGGTGTGCGTGCCGCCCAGTCCGCATCCACTGACATCAGCCTCACCATGCGGGCCTCTGCCGATGCGTTCGACGCCCAGGCCGCGGACGAGGCCCGGATCGTCGGGTGGGAGCGGGTGTTGGACCCCGACGCCTGCGCCTACTGCGCGACCGCCAGCACGCAGCGTTACCGGTCGGCGAACC
>CAYZBB010000555.1:0-1781 GCA_964476495.1 uncultured Actinomycetes bacterium
CCGCGCTGCTCTCGGGCGCGAGGCGCTCTTGGTCCCCCCTCTCCCTCGGCTCCTCACTCGTCGAGTGGCAGGAGGCCGACGGGTCCGCGTGGCAGGACCTCGCCCGCACGACTCCCGCTGTAGCCGACGGGGATCTGGTCGCGTCGGTTCTCGACAAGAAGACCGGCGCCTACGCCACGAACGCGGCCGGGACGACTCGCCCGGTGCTCAAGTTGAACGTCCTGAACGGGCGGCCGGTGTGGCGCTTCGATGGCGTCAGAACCTACCTCCTCACGACGCTCAATCAGTCGCAGCCCATGACGATCATCCTCGTACACGCCTCACGCAACGTGGGGCAGACGGCGTTCGTCTCGGGCGCTGGCGCGGCAGGCGCGGCGTGCGCCTTCTACATCGACCCGACGACGATTCACCAGTTCGCCGGGTCGGGCCTAGATGCGGCCCGTGCGGCGGACACCGCGTTTCGGATGCAGGTCCTCAAGTTCAACGGCGCGTCCAGCACCTTGCGAGAGAACGGCGTCGACCTCGCGACCGGCGACGCTGGCGCCCAGAACCTGACGGCCGGGTCGATCCTCGGTGGGACGTTCCTGTCGACTGGCATTCCCACGCTCCCGCTCAACGGCGACATCGCGGCTCGGTTTGTCCTCAGCGGAATCATCTCAGCCGCGAACCTTGCCCTTCTGGAATCGTGGCTCGTAGCCAAGTACGGCACGATCCTGATTACATGATGGCCGCCTACCAGATCACACAGCGCGGCGCGAACGGACTCGCTGATCTGCCCGTATCGGGCACGGTCAAGTTGTTTGGTCGTACTCCATCGTCCATCCAGGCCCGGTTTCGCGGAGGCCCGTGGGTGACGGTGGATGCGAGTCCTAGCGCCTCCGCATTCTCGGGCACGCTTCCGCAGCAGAGCGGGCAGGGGCTTCTTGAGGTTCGGTATGGAGACGGGCCACTCAGCGAGATTACCGCGCAGGCTTCCTACGTCGGAGTCGGGGACGTGTTCTGCGTCGCTGGGCAGTCGAACGCAACCGGGCAGCCCGGCGCCGACATTCAGGCGTACTCGCACGACACCCTCAAGGCTGGCGCGTTCTACAAGGACTACGCTTGGAGGCACCTGACGGACCCGCTCGGGCGTGGCCCGTTCACGGATGCTGCCGCCGCCGAGTACACCGACAGCACGGGCGGGACCGTGTGGCCGGTCATCGCCACCGCGATCATGGCGAACCAGGGCGTGCCGGTCGGGTACGTCCCGTGCGCCAAGGGCGGGACGATGATTTCGGAGTGGGCCCCCGGAGCGAACCACCGCGACCGGACCACGCTCTACGGCCAGATGATCTACCGCTGCGAGCAGGTCGGTGGCGTCAAGGCCGTGCTCTGGTGGCAGGGTGAGTCGGACTCCATCGACGGGCGCACGACGAAGGCGGAGTACAAGGCGGCGCTCCAAGCGTTCGGGGATGCCGTCTACGCCGACCTCGGGTGCCCGGTCATCGCGTGCACCTTCCTCTTGTGTTCCACCGAGTTCCCTGGAAGCACCGGGACGCTTGAGCAGCAGGCGGCAATCTGCGACGCCATTCGGGAGTGCTGGGGAACGCACCACATCCTCCCGGGCCCCGACCTCCACGACATCCCGGCAGACGATCCGTTCCACGCCGTATACACCGCGACCATCGCAACATGCGCGGCCCGCTGGTGGACGGCGATTCAGGCGGCCCTCTATGCGTAGGCTCAAGGTCATCAACCGGGGGCCCGAGAAGGACAGGGCGATGCCCTGGTATGAGGTGACG
>CAYZBB010000556.1:0-1777 GCA_964476495.1 uncultured Actinomycetes bacterium
CCAGATTCGCCTCCGCGGCGAACCCCACCGACGGCGGAAACGTGCGATCCTCCGCCAACAGGTTGTCCAACGTCTGGGAGCTGTTGTCGCTCATAGGGTGTCTCCTCAATGACGGCGTTGTCGGGTGACGGCGTCCCGTCCGCCGGGCTGTTTCGGGGCGGCTGGTCGTCCGGTCGTCCGGAGGGGGCAACACGATGTCGCCGAACGTAACCCGGCCGGGTCCAGACTGCCACCTTGCGTCGGTAGGCGGCACGTGTGGTGCGGTGGACGGCGGCCGCGGTGCGACGGGTGCCGAGGTGGCCGCACTCCGAGCGGGAGGGCAGCGACGGGGTGGGTTCAGGGCCTGCGTGATGACGGAGGGTGCGATGACGGGAGGGCGCGACAACGGCGATAACGGAGGGGTGACGCGATGACCGGATGCGGTTGGCCGGCGGTCGCGGCCCTGCCGGGATGGCCGTTGGACGTGGAGGCCGTCATGGCCGCAGTGGAATCGGCGCGATCGGCGGCGGGATCGCTTTCCGGACCGCGCGGGGTGCGTGACCGCACTGGGCGAGTGGCGGCGGCCGCGTCGATCAGGGCGGCCAGGGCGTCGGCGGCGCTGGAGGGGGTCCCCCTCGCACTGGACCATGACGGGGGTTCGGTGTCGAACCCGGTGCTGGCAGGGGCGATCCGGGTGACCGCGGGTCTGTCGTCGTTGGTCGGGACCTGGCGGCGGGCGCCGCTGCAGGCTCTGGCACGGATGCACATGCTGGCCGCAGCGGACCTGGTCGCGACCGACCGGCTCGGACGGCCAGGCGCCGACCGGGCCGGTGACCTGACAAGCCGGCTGGCCGCGCTGGCGGAGCTGATCACGCGCGGGACCTGGCCGGCTCCCGTGATGGTCGCGGTCGTGCACGGGGAGCTGGCCGCGTTGGCCCCCTTCGGTTCGGCCGACGGCGTGGTCGCCCGCGCAGCTGCCCGATTGACCATGATCACGACCGGGCTGGACCCATCGGGTCTTTGCCTGCCAGAGGTGGTCCATCTGCGATCGGTGCCGGATTACCGCGCCGGACTGGGCGCCTACGCGCACTCCGGTCGCGCGGGGGTGGAAGCGTGGGTGGTCCAGGAGTGTCGCGCGCTGAGCCAGGGCGCGACCCAGGCGCGCGCGTTGGCGGTGGCGTCCGGACCCTGAGCGCGGGCGGCTGCCGATATCCGATCACGTGAACCGCACAATTCGGGCAAATATCTGAGTATCATCGGTGTCTGATTTTGGCCTTGGTTTTCTGAGGCAATGGTGGAGCCGCTTCCACCTGGCGCCCGGATTGTCGTCGCGGCGGGGGAATTGGACCCGTCCGAAGGCTCGATCGCACGAACGTCGCACTAAGTGACGTTTTGTCACCGTCCGTCTGGAATCGGCTGCGCTCGATCGTCTGGTCGCGCTACGTCTGTTCGGGTGAAATTCCTGGAATCGTTGATCGTCTCTTGTCGATCTGTGACAACCACGACCGATCGCTGTCCGTGCGGGCGGGCGGCGACCGCACCTTGGTGGGCCGGAGAAGCGTTCGGGCGGCCGGTGCGGATGCGGTCGTTCCCAGGGCCCCGCGGTCACCCACCACACCGACTTGGCCGGGGCGACCGGAGGGTCGAGAACTCGCCTGGTCGCCTTCGCTGCGTTGTGAGGATGAGCGCGGCGGGGCGAGCGGACGTGTCGGGATCCGAGCATGAAAGACGGCGCCCGACACGAGGTCGGACGCCGTCTGTGCAGGCTGACCAGCTACCAAGCTTCACCACGACTCGT
>CAYZBB010000557.1:0-1777 GCA_964476495.1 uncultured Actinomycetes bacterium
CCATCTCGTGTCCTTATGTCCTAATCATTAGGACATCGAGCCTACCGGAGCCCTCCCGATGTCACAATGATTGAGACATAAGGACATCCGCGAGCGAAGCGAGGCGCTCTACCCGAAGTCGACCCATCGAGCCGCGTCGGTCCGTTCCGGCACCGGGAGTTCGTAACTGCCGGCTGTATGCCACAGCGCGGCGACTGGCAACCCCCAGATGCCCGCACCCAGCAAACGTGACTCCTGGGACAGGCCGAGCACCGCTCCACCCAGGAACCGATCGCCCAGGCGCTCGGCGAGCGCACGGATGCCGCGCGCATGTTCCCCCCGGTAGGTCGATGATGCTTTGACCTCGATCAGGAACACCTTGCCGTCCGCATACTCGATGACGAGGTCGACCTCCAACCCGTCGCGATCCCTGACGTGGTAGAGGTCGAACTCGACGTCCGACCAGCCGCGTTGTTTGATCAGCTCGCCGACGACGAACGCCTCCAGTGGACCACCGAATGCCGGCGCTGCCGCGAACTCCGCCAGCGCGGCCGGGTGTAGCTTCGCGAGACGCAACGCCAACCCAGAGTCTGCGATCGACACCTTGTGGCGACCGACCTCGCGTTTGGTGAGGTTCGCGCGCCACGGGGGCAGATCGTGGGTGAGATACAGCGTGGACAGCGCCGCCAGGTACGCAGCAATGGACGACTTCCCGATCGATAAGGTGTCAGCCAAGCGCGCCTGGACGAGTTCGCCGCCCTGATTTGCCGCTATGAGCCGCAGGACCGCAGCCAGACGGTCACTCGACAGGCCACGAGAGACATCGCCGACATCTCGGGTCAGCAGGCGATCCGTATAGCTGTCGAGCCAGGCCGAGCGGAGCCGATCCGAGTACGAGCGCACCTCCGGGTATCCACCACGGGCGACCGCGTTGATGTAGTCGGCGCGCGTCCAAGTGATGGGGGGCACGCCTGCTAAGCCATCGCCAGCTCTCAGCCATGCGGCGAAGTCCTCTCGTCGTCCGGCAAGTTCTCCCTGGCTGAGTCCGTGAAGGTCGAGAGTTACTGCGCGCCCGGCGAGCGAATCAGGTGTCCGCGACAGCCGCAAGAGATGGGACGATCCCGTGAGCAGGAAGCGACCCGGACGGCGATCGTTGTCGATGGAGGACTTGATGGCCAACAGGAGTGAGGGCGCGCGCTGAATCTCGTCGACCACGAGGGTGCCCGCACCGGCCTGCGCCGCGAACGCGCGAGGGTCTGCAAGCGCAGCATCGCGGACGTCGTCGTCATCGAGGCTGAGACGGGTGTGCGGTCGCGTCTCGACGAGCATCTGCGCGAAAGTGCTCTTCCCGACCTGCCGAGCCCCCTGGATCACGACGGCCGGGAACGCGCCGAGGCACTCCTCGCCAAGAGGCTGCAGATGCCGCGCGATTAGGCCATTCACAACCGCCACCATACCTTGCTCAAACGTTCGCGACCATCAACCCGAACGTTTGCGACGGTCAACCCGGACATTCGCGGGCCCAAGGTCGTACGTTTGCGACCAACCTCACCAGCGACCGCACGGCGACGCGTCAGCTGGGTAGGTGGATGGCATCCATCGCGGCCATGAGCGCCGGACGACGCCGGTAGGTCGCACGAATCGCCCGGATCTCGGCGTCGATCTCGGCACCGAGGCCGGCGTCGCGGTAGAGCCTCCGCATCGTCGCCAGCATGTCGGCGATCGCCGGGTACCGCTTCGTGGTCGCAACGCGCAGAGAGTCTGCGAGCGCGGGCCGGTACAGGTCGGCGCTACGGCG
>CAYZBB010000558.1:0-1767 GCA_964476495.1 uncultured Actinomycetes bacterium
CGGGGGCGGCGGGCTGGGGTCGGGGTTGGCGGCTCTGGGCCATGATCGGGGCTCCTTCTGTTGATGGTGGTGGCTCGACGGTTTGAGACGCAGGGCGGGCCAGGAGCCACCGAGGGCCCGCCCTGCGCGTCAAAGGGGTCAGGAGGTCTTGACCGCGATCCGCGGGCCGTAGGCGATGTTGCCGGCGGCGTCGCGGACCTTGTGCTGGCAGACGTAGCCGGTGGCCGTGGTCTTGCCCGTGATGCTGTGCGCCGCCTCGGTCTGCCACGCGGTCCACGTCGCACCGTCGTCGGTGGTGACGCTGTACGGGGTGGCGTGCAGCCCGTCGCCCGCGTCGGAAGCACCCGACACGGTGAGCGTGAACGTGGTCGCGGTGATGCTCGATGCGGCCAGGGTGCCGGGAACGGGGGCGGTGTAGTCGACGCTCGAATCGACGAACGCCGGATCGTCGGTGTCCATGAAGAACGCCGCACCCGACGCCGGGGTCAGCGCCGTCCACTCGTTCGGCAGGTTCACCGCATCGCCGCGCACCAACGCGAACTCGATCTCGGCGGTCTGCTGCGCCCGACGGAACCCGAAGCGGTAGTTGATGCCCTCGTCCTCGAAGTCGATCAGCAGTACACCCTCGACCACCTCACCGGCGGTCGGCTCCCAGCGGTACACCGCCGGATCCTGGCCGGCCGCGGCCTTCGTCAACATCAGAGCGCCGCCGGCGGTCGCCAGCCACGTGTCCCGCGACAACTGCCGCAACGTGAACGCTGCCGACTTCGGCTCCGACGTGATCAGCTTCCGCAGCACGTCGGAGGTCTGCCAGCCCATGATGTCCTCGGTTTCCTTCCCGAGGGTGAAGGTCACACCGTCATCGGTGGTGTAGCCGAGGTCGAGGTAGCCGGCGGGAGGGGCGTCCAGGTCGTCAGGGATGACGGCGTTCACGTCCGTGTTGAACCAGACGGTGCCGGTCAGGGCGACACGCACCTGAGTGGCGTTCTTGGCCATGCGAAAGTCCTTTCAAGGGTTGGGGCATGGGTGAATGCCCCAACCGGAACCGGAGGGGGCTAAAGGGGAACTAGAGGGTTAGGCGCCGATACGGCGCGCGGTCGCCTGCACCGTTAACACATACCGGGGAACACCCGGAACGCCAGGATCAGGCACCGAACGAGGACGGGCAGCCGCAGCCCGGTAGATCAACGCACCGGCCCACAGCCCTGTCCAGGCGTCGAAATGGCCACACGCCAGCGACGCCAAATCAGCAGCCGTCACACTGTCGGCGTCCCACACTTCGACCGACAGAACCGCGTCGTCGAGGACCAGGCCGCGGGCCTCGCCGCCACCAACAACCTGCACACGAACCACCGGGGTGAACGGCGCCTGCCAGTCGGTGGCCGCCGGCCGCACAGTGCCGGCCGTGACAGTGGGCATGACGTCGGCCAGGTAGGCGACCGCCGCCTTCTCGATGTCGACAGGACGGATCGTCATGACCGGCCCGCATCCATCGACTTCAACAGGGTCAAGTTCTTCGCCGAGTCGACCGCGGCCTCGTAGGTGTCGGGGACGACCACGGCCCGGGCCCGGCGCTTACTGGGCGATTCCTTCGCTACGTAGGCCTCACCGGACTGCCGGGAGGCCTCGGCGGCGATCTTCTCGGCAGCTTCGTTGACCAGCCGCTTCGCAGCGTCAGAGGTACGCAGCTGCCGGAAGCCGGCCACGTTCAGCCGGGTGTTGCTGAACGTCCACGGCTTGCCGCTCATCCGGTCACCCGCTCCACCG
>CAYZBB010000559.1:0-1759 GCA_964476495.1 uncultured Actinomycetes bacterium
GACGGGACGCCGTCGGTCAGTTCATCCAGCGACGACGGGTAGGCCAACGGTCAGCGCTTCCGGGCCCGCTTCGCCTTCGGCGGCGCAGCGACCGCGTCCGGGTCGTCGGCGGCCCTGTCGGGGTCGTCGGTCACCGAGACGACCGGCGGCGGGTCCGCCGGCGCGGCGACCCGCTCCAGCTCGGCGCGGACCTGGTCGGCCCGGTCCTTGTTGCCGGACCGCTCGTAGCCCTCGAGCTCGGCGTGCAGCGCCGCCTCGTACGCGGTCACGTCAGCACCACGTAGGGAATCAGCGCCGAGTCGGTCGGCGTCGCGACGGTCGCGGGGGCGGTCGTGGTGAGCGACGACCCCGAGGTCTGGGCGAGGGCCTTCTGGCCGGTGATGGAACCGGTCGAGGCGCCGGCGAGGGCGAGGGTGCGGCCAACCAGGCTGGTGACGGTGCTGGCCTTCATCATGAACGCGGCGTAGTACACGCCCGGCGCGGTGATCAGCTGCGCCGTGGCCAGGGCGACGGTTTTGGCGGTGTTCGCAGCCCACGCGCCCGTGGTCTGGTCGGCGGTCTGCGCGAGCAGCGCGGGGGTCGACGCTGAGCTGTACAGCGCGAACCACCAGTTGGTCGGGGTGTCGGCGGCGGTGGCACCGGACTTGAAGGTGATGTTGGTGATGACGTCGCCGGCCTGGAGGGGCACCGCGACGGTGGTCATCACCTGGGTGGTCGGGGCGGTCAGGTCGGTGGTGATCGCCCACCGAGGGAACGACTCGCGCAGGGTGCCCGAGGGGGAACCGTTGAGAAGCCACTCGGGTCGGTGACGGAGCGGGTGGTGATGCTGGGACACGGTGGGTGCCTCCTTCGGAAAGAGCTCTTGGGGGTGAAGCCCTGAGGGAGGGGGGCGGGGCAGTGACGCCCCACCCCCCCTCAGGTCACGACAGGGTCAGAACGTGGGTGCGATGAGGCCGGTGCCGGTGATCTCGGCGATGGCCTTCGGGTAGCGGCCACCGGCGAACGCGCTGTAGCCGTACACCACGAGCTTCGTGGTGAGGCTGCCGGCGGTGGTCTCCTCGAAGCGGAGCTCGCGAGGCGAACCGTCGCCCTGCTCCCACAGCAGCATGTCCTCGGCCCGGACGACGATCACCGAGTCCTCGGTGCCCGCGCCCTGGTCCGTGGCGATGTTGGCGTCCGTCACGACGGGCAGACCGCCCAGCGAGCCCACGACCTGGCCGTAGGCGACGGCCTGGTTCACTGCCACGCTGTTGACCGGGGCGCCGGCCTGCGCAGCGATCGGGAACGAGGACGACAGCCCCGACTGGATCCAGCCCCAGCGCCGGGGGTGCATCACGATCACCGACGGCGGCAGGTACCGGTTCGAGTTCACCTTCTGGATGGCGTCGTGCAGCTTGGGCCAGAACTCGGCCACGGTCGGATCCGAGTCCGTGTAGGTGACGGCGTTGATCGACGAGACCTCGGTGACGCCGAGGTGGGTGCCGGACGTGCCGGCGCCCATCAGCAGAGCGGCGTCGACCTTCGTGGCGTAGTCGGCGGCGAGGTCCGCGTAGAGGATCTGGTCGATCCCACGGCCACGCTCGAGCGACTGGCGCGACACGTCCTGCTGGCCGGCGTAGGTGCGCACGCTGACCGCCAGGGTGGTCTCGTCGAAGTCGGTTTCCTGCACGCCCGAGTTCTCCGTGGCCTGCGCCGCAGCGGCGGTGCCGGTGGTGCCCCGGGGGATGTTGAGGGTCATGCCCTCATCGGGGAGCGGGAG
>CAYZBB010000560.1:0-1758 GCA_964476495.1 uncultured Actinomycetes bacterium
ACGCACCGCCCTACCCGGACTGGGGTGACGAGATCCCCGCCGTGAAGGACTGCGTCGCGCGCTGGGGGTACGCCGGCTGGTGCGTGCCCGAGCTCGGCGCACCCCGGGCGGCGTCCGGCGACAGCAGCGGCACCGTCCGGGCCGCGTGGATGACCGCCGCGGCGAAGGCCTGCGAGGGGGCCGTCTACGTGGCGGCCTTCGAGTACCCCACGGTGCCCGGCTACGAGCTGACCAGCGCCGCCGAGATCGCGGCATGGAAGGCCCTGATCTGACCCGCGACCGCAAGACGAAGCGCCCCACCTCTTCGGAGGTGGGGCGCCGTTCTGCGTTCCAGGCCTATCCGCCGACGCAGGCCGCGGCGAGCGGCACCCTCGCCGGGTCGTAGTCGGTGCTGCTCGCCTGGTCCCATCCGCCGAGCTGGCCGGCCAGCACGTTCACCGACTGCACCGACGTCGGATCGCTGAAGCTGTCAGCCAGCCACACCCCGACCTCACCACTGCGCAGCTTCAGCGCGATCAGCCACGGGCCCTTGCCGCCGCGAAGCGACGCCGACGCGACGGCCGTCCTGTCGGTGCCGTCCAGGATCAGGTCGACGACACTCCCCGCAACCAGCTTGCACTCACCCTCCTCCGGCGTCGCCACAGGCGTGGGCGAAGTGGACGGGGAGGCGGTCGGGACGAGGGCGCCCGCGGTCGCACACTGGACCATGAAGGGCAGGTAGGCCGCGAGCATCTCGGCCACCGCCTCCTCGTCGCCCCCAGCCGCGTTCCGACCGGCGGCCAGCACCGGGGCCAGCGCCTCGCGTGAGGTCGCGTCGCCGGCGTCATGGATGGCCTGCACCCTCACCAGCAGCGCCGCCACCCGGGTCGCGTCCGCACCCTCGCCGGAGTCTTTCAGGGCGGCCTGCACGGCCTCGCAGGTCTGCCTCAAGGTGGCCGGCGGCGGGGGCGGGGTGCACCCGCCGAGCAGGAGCGCGATCGACAGCAGGGCGGGGGTGATCTTCCTCATGGCGCCCATCATGCCGCCGCGGCCGCCGCTGCGCTGAGATTCACGCGGCATGGTGCAGCGCGTCCCGCAGCTGGCCGGCGTCGGTGCCGACGTACCGCTGTGTCGTGGCGAGGCTTGCGTGCCCGAGCATCTTCTGGATCGCCCGCAGGTCGTGCGTCTCCGCGTTGATCTTGGTGGCGAACCGCCGCCGCAGGCTGTGCGACGGCCACCCGCCCAGCGCCCGGGTGATGAGCACCCCGGCGTAGTTGGCCGACAGGTGCCCGGTCGACGACTTCGCCGTCGGCGAGGGGAACAGCCAGCCGGGCCCGGCCGCGATGATCCGGGCCGCGATGTCGTCGTGCAGCGGCACCGTCCGCTCTCGGGCCCCCTTGCCGTGCACGACCAGCGACCAGCCGAGCAGGTCGCGGCGCAGGTCGCGGGAATGGATGGCGACGATCTCGCAGCGGCGCAGGCCCTGCCGGGCGCCGAGGTCGACCATCAGCTGCACCCGCTCATCCTCGCAGGCCGCGCGCACGACGTGCTCCGGCGCCGGGTTCGGCTCGATCACGGGCCGCTTGACGGTGGGCAGCCCGAGCGCGGGATTGCGGCGGATCCTCCCTGCCGCCGCAAGGTGCGCGTAGAAGCTGCGGAACGTGGCGCGGACGCTGTACTTCGTCGCGGGGGACCACTCGTCGCGGGCCAGGTGCCGGGCGAGGTCTGCGGTCGTGGCGGCCCGGATGCTGCCGGGGTACTCCTCGGCGAAGCGGCGCA
>CAYZBB010000561.1:0-1750 GCA_964476495.1 uncultured Actinomycetes bacterium
CCTTGTTCGGTGGCGTACTTGAACGCGGCGTTCAGCAGGGTCGCCAGCGTGATGGACTGATACCCGGAAAGGCACAGAGGGTTCATGGCTTTGACCGGGTTGCCCCCGATGACGCCGACCTCATGGTTCACCGTGTCGGCAACCACGCCGTTGACGCAGTCCTTTGGTGTCGGCCATTCCTCGTATGCCGTGGCAATCGAGAACACCGCCCGCCGCTCGGTGCCGAGGATCGTGGCCGCGTCCAGACGGTTGAGACGCAGACGGGCACCCCTTACACCGTAGTGGTCAAGGCCCTTCATCACGTCCTCGTGGGTACCACTACCAGTGCGGCGCCCGGTCCCTCCGCCAGCGGCCTTCGCAAACTCCCTGCCGGTGATGCGTGAGGCTCCATCCGTTGCGGCGTCCACAAGCCAGGCGCCGCATGCCGCCCAGCAGTGCGACATCGCACGCGGGTCCTTGGGGTCGCGCTGCGTGACGTGACGGGGCGTGTACCAGTTGGTCATATCGCGAGACCCCTTGCATACCTCGTGCGCCGCAGGTTCTCGGCTGGCGTCACGGGCTCCAGGTGGGCAGGGTTGACGCAAGGTGGGTTTCGGCAAAGGTGGTCCAGGTGATGACCGGCGGGGATCGGACCCACAAGTTCCTGCCATGCCCACCGATGGGCGGGCATGTTCCCAGAGGGCACCCCAGACCGGCGGGGGCTGCTGAACAGTCCGTAACCGAACGCACCCTTGCCAGCAGTCCAGACCCAGCAGTCACCGGTCGCGTCCACCTTCTCCCAGAACCGCTCATCCTCGGTCTTGAGCCCGCGTCTCGTGTCTCCAACCGGGATATGTACCATCACGTCACCGTGGAGCCGAAAGCGACGGTAGTGCGCTGCGCACATCTGGCGAGCGCTCGACATCCTCCGCTCGCAACCATCCACGCTGCATGTACGCTGAGTCACGTTCATTCCTCCTGAGAAGGGATGGACCACGACCGGGGTGGCGCCAACCACGCCCGGTCCTTGTGTGTTCACGACCGACCTCGTTGCAGCCATCGCAGGGTGGCCCACATCGGGACCACGAAGCCGAGCAGGAACACCGTCATGCGGCCAAGGGTCGCCCACGGCGTGCCGTTCTGCGCCAGTGCCAGCTGGGCGGCCTGCGGGACGTACCAGATGACGCCCAGCACCACGACGAGATAGGTGGTGAGGCGGGCGTCGGCATCTCGGCGCAGGTGGTGGGTGACGGCGGCGAACGCGATCCCGGACGCGATGGCGGTCAGGACCGCGACGGGGGTGATGAGGGTCAGGTACCGGTCCAGCTCGCTCATCGCCCGTCGTCCGCGGTCAGGCGGCGGGTGATGCGGCGCTCGTCGGCCAGCTCGGCCTCCAGCGCCTTGACCTGCGCCTCGAGGGTGGCGATGCGCTCGGACTTGGATCGGTCGGACGCCTCCAGCAACAGCAGCCGGGCGGCCTGCGCCTCCACCAGCTTCCGGAGCTCGGAAGCGGCACGGGCCTCGACCTGGTCGAGCCCGCGGCGCCTACCCACGACGGCCGCCACGACCGCTGCGACGGCGATGGTCCCCGCGCCGATGATGACCTGCGACAGCGGCACGGATGTCTCCACCTAGCAGATGCCCGGCACGTCGGTCAGTACGTAGGAGTACGGATGCCCGGTACGTACCCTGCGGCGCTGTCTCGTGGAAGGCATCACGCTGCACCGGGGGCGGCGAAACGGGCCGGGGCGGAGGAGGAATGCCCGGCCCG
>CAYZBB010000562.1:0-1742 GCA_964476495.1 uncultured Actinomycetes bacterium
CGGGCCTGCTGTTCCGCTCGGGGAAACTGTGCAACGCCACCACCGCGGACAAGCGGCTCATCACGGCCATGGTGCACGGCGGCCTGATCTTGGATCTTCGCACGTCGGGCACCTGCTCCGAGCCCGCGTTCCCGTCCGTCGTCGCCAAGCAGCGCATCAGCATTCCGAGCCACGCCGACTATGTGCGTTACGTGACGGGCAGCACCGAGCGGGCGCAGATCGGCAAGGCGTTGCGTGCCATCGCCGACGCCCCCGGCCCCGTGTGGGTGCACTGCACGGCGGGCAAGGATCGCACGGGCTGGGTCGTGGCGATGGTCATGTACGCGATCGGTGCGGACACGGGCGATGTCCTGGCCGAGTTCCTGCGCACGTCCGGCGCCGACGAGGGGAAGTTCTTCGCCGGTATGGACGCGATCGCCACCAAGTACGGCGCCGGGTCGGACACGAATGGCCGCGCCGAGTATCTGGCCGCGATGGGCGTTGGGGACGCCACCATCGCCAAACTCCGCGCCAAGTTCGGCGCCTGACTGATCCACCATGCCCAGCGCTGGGGGGCGCCGGGGCTGAACGCCACGGGAGGGCGAAAGGGAATGACGTTGACCGAGGCAGTACAGGTCCAGCTCATCATCAGCGTGTGCAGCGTGATCGGTATAGCGATCACCGGCTGGTATGCCCACAAGGCCCGGCAGCACTCCAAGTCGACGGAGCGGGCTGCGGCTCAGGCGGTCGACGACGCGGCGACGATCCGATCCACGCTGACCACCAACAACTCCGGCTCGCACGTCAAGGACTGGATGGACGACATCAGCGCGGATCTGCGGGAAGTCACCCGGCGACTGACGGCGATGGACGAGCGGCTCACCGAGTCGGAGCGGGCGCGGCGCTCAACCGAGGCTGCCTGCCAGCAAGGCCTTCAGCGGCAGATCGACGCCCTGAAGGGCGACCGCTGGCGCGACACGCCAAGACCCAACGTCAACTGACCTTGCAGCGTCGCCCGCACGCTCCAACTTTGACCCCCTCCGACTTGGAAGGAACGCCCCCCATGCTCAAGCAGACGATCGCCACCGGGCGCTGGCTGCGTGCCGACGCCGCCGAATCCTACGAGCGCATGAGGGCGGCTGGGATGCCCGCTGGTGGCGTGGCCGCCGCTGGGCGCACCTACGCTCAGCAGCTCGCCCTGTGGCTGGCCTACCGGGCGGGCACGGGCAACCTCGCGGCGCGTCCTGGCACGTCGCTGCATGAGACCGGGCTGGCGCTCGACATGACTCGCGGCACCCCGGCGCAGGTGTGGATGACTGCGGGCGGCGACCCGTGGCACGTCACCCCTACCGGCAGCATCCGGGCCAACGAGTACGGCTGGAGCCGGACTGTGCCCTCGGAGGCGTGGCACTTCTCCTATAACCCCGCGAAGGATAAGCACCGAGTGGTCACCGTTGTCAGCCCTGGTCAAAACCCGGCGATTCTCCTTGGCGTCGCCAACTGCCAGAGCTATGACGGCGACCGCTCTGCCGCCGCATGGGACGCTCGAGGCCGCCTGATGGCCGCACAAGGCCGCAACGCGTGGGTGGTGACCGAGACCACCGAGGCGGGCCGCAAGGCGCTCCTGGCGGCACTGGGCGCCAACTGGAAGGTATGGACGCTCGACGGGCTTTCCGTCGCCGTCCTGTTCGACGGGGGCGTGTTCTCATGGCGGCCGATCCGCAAAGCCGGACCGCACACGCCGTTCGGGCACGGCTCCCTCG
>CAYZBB010000563.1:0-1709 GCA_964476495.1 uncultured Actinomycetes bacterium
ACACGCTGATCTACCTCGACGCGGGCCACCCGGGCTGGATCGACGACACGGACCGGCTGGCCGAGGCCTTGCGCCGGGCCGGCATCGAGCGGGCGGACGGCTTCAGCCTCAACGTCTCGAACTTCGCCTCCGACGCGGCCAACGAGGAGTACGGGGACCGGCTGTCGGCCACGCTGGGCGGCGTCCAGTACGTCACCGACGTCTCCCGCAACGGCAACGGGGCACCGGCGGCGCCAGCCGGTGGCGTCGACGGGTGGTGCAATCCGCCGTCCGCCGCCTTGGGCGTCGATCCCCAGATCGGCGCCGAACGCGCGTATGCCGTTGCCAAGCTGTGGATCAAGGTTCCCGGCGAGTCGGACGGCGACTGCCGGCCCGGCGAGCCGGTCGCCGGCGAGTTCTGGTACGACTATGCGACGCGGCTGATCAGCCAGCGGCGTTGAGGGTTGCTCGGACGTCACCGACCGACTGCCCGTACGTCGACGCGCCCAACGGCGACATGCTCCGTCGATGCTCGGTCATGCGTCGCCCAGGGAACGGGCGGCTGAACTACGCCCGGGTATCCACGACCGGCACCACCCCTGCGGCGATGATCACCGCGTCCCTGGTGGCGAGCGCCACGTTGAGCCTGGCCGCCTGCGCGACGAGCATCCGGTCGAACGGGTCGGGGTGCGCCCACGGCAGACCGCCCGCGCGGATCGCGTCGTCGTGGTCGATCCCGAGCGAGTCCGCGCGCAGATCCAGCAGGCTCCGCCGCCAGGAGTTGAGCAGGCGTTCTCCGCCGGGCAGCCGCCCACGCCGGGTCTTGATCGAGATCTCCCAGGCGGACACCGCCGAGACCAGCAGACTCGTCGATGGATCACCCAACTCAGCCATCGCCGCGGCCGCGATCCGGCTCGGTGCGATTGCCAGGTCGAGCACGGTGCAGGTGTCGAGCAGCACGGTTCGCCCGGGCTCACCGATCACTCCGACTCACCCCACAGCCCGAGGTCGTCCTCACTCATCGGCGCATCGAAGTCATCGGGGATGGTGATCAGCCCGGCCAACTGGCCGAATTTGCGCTCGGGCGGCCCGGCCTTGGACAACACGGCCACCGCGCGGCCGTGGCTGGTGATCGTGACCGTCTCTCCGGCCGCGACCTCGACCAGCAGCGCGTTGAGCTTGGCTTTTGCCTCCGTGGTGGATACGACCTTCATGACCCCAGGTTAGCACTAGTCGGACCGGTCCTACAGGTCCGAACCCCGTGCCGGGGAGCGGCAACTGCGTGACCGCCCGGCTCCCCAACTCGCCGCAACGGGTGGAACGGCATCGGCGGACCCACCGGGGCGGTCTCGGCGCTCTCCGCCCGCGAGGGCATCCCGCCGCCCGCACCGTAGAATCGTCCGGTTGTCCGATCCGAGGAGCCCGCATGCCCGTCCGCGCTGACCTGCGCAATGTCGCGATCATCGCCCACGTCGACCACGGAAAGACCACCCTGGTCGACGCCATGCTGTGGCAGTCCGGGGCATTCCGCGCCAACCAGGACGTCGAGAAGCGGGTGATGGACTCGATGGACCTGGAGCGGGAGAAGGGCATCACCATCCTCGCCAAGAACACCGCCGTGGATCACGTCCTCCCCGACGGCAAGTCGGTCACCATCAACATCATCGACACCCCGGGCCACGCCGACTTCGGCGGCGAGGTGGAGCGCGGCCTGGAGATGGTGGACGGCG
>CAYZBB010000564.1:0-1704 GCA_964476495.1 uncultured Actinomycetes bacterium
GGCACCTCCTGCCCGGCGGCCTCGGCCACGTCCGCCCGCTCCAGGCTGTTTCGGTCGAACAGCCGGAAGAACGGCATCCAGCCCATCGCGTAGGAGGCGACCAGCACGTCCATCGTGTGCATCCCGGCGAAGCGTCCCCGGCCAAGCGGGGAGGCCAACGCATCCGCGCGGTAGCCGTCGTAGCGCCACTGGTCGGTGTGCGCGTACCAGTACCCGGTGCCGATCATCTGCCGTGGCGGCCGTACCCAGTCGCTGGCCATCGCCATCGTGGCCCAGCCGGTGATCGGCCGGCACTTCTCCTGCCCCACGTAGTGCGCCCACCCGCCGCCGTTGCGGCCCATCGATCCGGTGAGGATGAGCAGGGCCAGCACGGCCCGGTAGGTGGCATCGCCGTGGAACCACTGGCAGATGCCGGCCCCCATGATGATCATCGAGCGGCCGCCGGAGTCCTCGGCGTTGCGGGCGAATTCCCGGGCCACCCGGATCGCCTGGGCCGCGGACACCCCGGTGATCGGTTCCTGCCAGGCCGGGGTGTACGGCTCGCCGGCGTCGTCGTACCCGGTCGGCCAGGTGCCGGGCATTCCCGGCCGCACGACGCCGTACTGGGCCAGCATCAGGTCGAACACCGTGCAGCACAGCCGGTCTCCGACTTGCCTGACCGGGACACCGCGGGTCAGCACCTCGGCGTGCCCGTCCGGGGTGTCGAACCGGGTGAGCAGCACCTCGACCGCCGCCCCGGCGCCGCCGAGCACGGTGAGCTGGGGAACGATCCCGCCCAGGTCCAGGTTCCACTTGCCGATCCCCGAGTCTGTGTAGCGGAAGCCGAGGGAGCCGTTGGGGACGACGATCTCGCCGGTGCGGCCGTCGACCAGCACCGGCTTGAACGCCGCGCCCTCCCCGTCATCCCCGAGGTCGGCGGCGGTCAGGTTCTTGCCCGGGATGAAGGCGCCGTCGCGCTCCTCCAGCGCGATCAGGAACGGCAGGTCGGTGTACTGCTGCACGTAGTCGACGAAGAAGGGCGTGCGTCGGTCGACCAGGAACTCGCGCAGGATGACGTGCCCCATCGCCATGCCCAGCGCGCCGTCGGTGCCGGCCGCGCACGGCATCCACTCGTCGGCGAACTTGGTGTTGTCGGCGTAGTCCGGGCTGACCGTGACGACCTTGGTGCCGCGATACCGGACCTCGGCCATCCAGTGCGCATCCGGGGTGCGGGTGACCGGCACGTTGGAGCCCCAGAGCATGAGATAGGAGGCGTCCCACCAGTCGCCGGACTCGGGTACGTCTGTCTGGTCGCCGAACACCTGCGGCGAGGCCACCGGCAGGTCGGCGTACCAGTCGTAGAACGAGGTCATCGCCCCGCCCATCAGCTCGACGAACCGGGATCCGGCGGCGTGCGACACCATCGACATGGCCGGGATCGGCGAGAACCCGGCGATCCGGTCCGGGCCGTACCGCATGATCGTGTGCACGTGGGCGGCGGCGATCATCTCGCTCGCCTCGTCCCAACCGACCCGGATCAGACCGCCCTTTCCGCGCGCCCGCTGGTAACGACTGCGCCGCTCCGGGTCGTCCTGGATGTCGGCCCAGGCCAGCACCGGATCTCCCAACCGGGTCCGGGCCTCCCGGAACATCTGCACCAGCACGCCCCGGGCGTACGGGTAGCGCACGCGGGTCGGCGAGTAGGTGTACCAGGAGAACGCGGCG
>CAYZBB010000565.1:0-1696 GCA_964476495.1 uncultured Actinomycetes bacterium
ACGTCGCCGGCGTGCCACCCGAACCTGGCCGCCTTCTCCGGCGTCAGCGCCTCGCCCTTGGTGACCAGCCGCTGGCTGCCGCCGTACGGCCCGGGCTCCGAGTAGACGTCCTCCGGGGCGATCACGTGCGGCGCGCGCTCGACGTCGCGGGCGTGCGGCAGCTGGAACGCCTCGGGCGGCATCTGGTCGGCGACGGCGTGCTCCCAGCAGCGGGGGTGGCCGCAGATGGGGCACGCGCCCTCGGGGGCGAAGAGGTCCTGCATGGTCAGGTATCGTACCTCTCCAAGATCATCTTGGCCCACGCGACGAGGTCCTGGACCCGTTGCCCCGCCGGCTGGCTCTTTACCCAGAGCTCCAGGTTCTCGAGTCGGTTGTCGGCGCGGTCACCATTGATATGGTGCACGTTCTCGTCGGGGAAGAGGGGGCGACCAAGGTGCTCGGACATGACGACACGGTGCTCAAGTGCCCAGAGCCCCTGGTAGTGCCCGGGCTGCGACATGGGGTGGCCGCGCGGTATCCGGAGTAGAACGTATCCGTAGACCGTGGTCTTTCTTGTGCCTACTTCCGCCTTGGGTCGTCCGGTCCGTGGCCCGCTCCCCTGGCAGCTCCTGCTGCAGTACCTGGAGGTTATGGCCCTCTTGGGTGTGAGCATATAGTGGCCGCCGCAGACGGTGCAGACGCATAGTACGGTTGGCCCGGTTCTGTTCGCTGTATCACGGCACTGAAGCGAGCAGTAGACCCGCGGGCGGCTGGGGTAAGAGGTGATCTCCTTCCCGCAGGTCCTGCACAGACTGCTCGACCCCCGACCTTTCGGTCGGGGGTCGAGGTTGACGCGTTCCTTCGTTGCTCTCATGTCCTAAGCATACCGTAGTCGGTGGACTGGTAGTCCAGCGACTGGCGACATGCTAGGCCAAGCTAGCGAGGACGAAGAAGTCCGGGCGGTGCACCGCGAGGCCGACGCGCTCCTCGGCGAGGATGGCGATCTTGTTCGTGGTGAAGTAGTCGCTGTGCTGGTTGCCGACGCGGATCGTGGTCTGCTGCCGGTCGAACATCGTCGCGCCGAGGCGGAACGAGCCGACGAGACCCTGGTTGAGGGTCAGCGAGCGGGTGCGGATCACGTTGAGGCCCCAGATGCCGTTCTGGGGAGCGGCGAACGGCGCACCGGCACCGAAGCCCCCGTCGAACTGGCTCGAGGAGCGGCGGGTCAGCATGGCCCAGTACTTGATCGGGTTCATCGCGATCGTGTCGGGCTCACCCTCCACGTTCTCGACAAGGCCGATCGCCAGGCCGAGGGTCGTCGCCTCGTCCGTGCTGAAGGCCTGGGTCTGGAGGCCGCTGTACTGCAGGATGCCCTTGAGCTGCGGCGCGGAGCCGGAGCCGTTGAGCAGCTGCTGCTCCTCGCGGAGGGCCAGCATGTAGGCCAGGCGGGTGTCGATGTACCCGCGCAGGGTCGGGGCGTCGTCGATGATCTCGGTGGTCGCCGGGATCCACGCCGCGATCTTGCGGATGGGTGCGTCGTCCTGCTCGAAGGCCATGGTGACCTCGGGCTTGGCGGTCGCCTCGCTGACCGCGCTGGCGCCGACCTCGTAGGTCGTGGCGTTCAGCTCCCTGATGTAGGGCACGGTCGGGAGGTTGGTGCCCTGGACGGACAGCGCGTCGCGCACGAACATGCGCTGCTGGCGGTACCGGACCGGCT
>CAYZBB010000566.1:0-1692 GCA_964476495.1 uncultured Actinomycetes bacterium
TGCGGCAGAACATCGAGGCCGAGCAGGCGAAGCGCGCCCAGGCTGAGCGTGTGGCTGAGTCCCGCGCCCGCTGGGGTTCGGTTCAGGTCGGCCCGACCCGTACCGCCACCGATCAGTTCGACCTGGCTGGCCTCCGTGGCTTGTCCGGCGATGCGATGATCGAGCGGGCCCGTCAGGCGTTCGATCCGTCGTTCACCCGTCGGGGCGCTTCCGATGCCGCGGCCGAGGTGCTGCGCAAGATCGAGGTTTTCGCCGATCGTGAGTCCGATGACGCCGCGAACCTGGCCCGCTACGCGCTGGTCCACGGCTCCGACGCCTACCGTTCCGCGTTCCGTGGCTGGATGCAGGCCGCGGCGAAGGGCAACGCCCCGGTTCTGTCCCAGGCTGAGGCTGATGCGGTTCGCGCGTCGATGTCGATGACCTCCGCGAATGGTGGCTACGCGCTGCCGACGCTGCTGGATCCGTCGCTCATCAAGACCGGCACGATGACCAAGAACCCCATCCGTGGGATTTCGCGGGTCGAGCAGGGCACCCAGGACAAGTGGAACGGCGTGACCGTCTCCAATGTCACCACCTACTGGAAGGGCGAAGGGTCGGCGTTCACCGACGGCAGCCCGACCACCGGCACCGTGCAGGTGGATGCGGCGGCGCTGACCGCCTACGTCACCGGCAGCTACGAGATCTTCGCCGACAGCAACCTGCTGGCGCAACTTCCCGGCCTGATCGGTGAGGCCATCGACATGGCCGAGGGTGTGGCTTTCATCTCGGGCTCCGGCTCGGATGCTCCCTACGGCATCATCACCGCCGTGTCCGGCACCGCCGGTTCGCTGGTGACGGTGACCACCCGCGGCACGTTCGACTCCACTTCCGGGGTTGACACGCTGGCCCTGTTCAACGCCCTGCCGTCGCGATACGAGGATTCGTCCACGTCCGTGATGAACAAGGCGACCTACCTGAAGATCGCCCAGCAGACCTACGGGACCACGGGCGGTCGGTACATCGACCTCACCAACCGTGACGTGATCCTCGACCTGCCGGTTGTGCGGGCTTCGACGATCACCAGCACCACCACCTCGGGCAACATCCTCGCCGTGCTGGGCGACTTCTCCCAGTACATCGTGTATGACCGCCTGGGCGTGAACGTCGAGTTCATCCAGAACGTCGTGGACGGCTCGGGGCTCCCCACCGGCCAGCGTGGCCTGGTGGCCTACAAGCGGGTTGGCGCGAACGTCTCCGACGTGAACGCCTTCCGTCTGCTGAAGGCCTGACACCCTCAGGGCTGGCGGCCTAAGCAACCGCCGAGAACGCCCCGGACTCCCTCTGTGGTCCGGGGCGTTCGCCTTGCCCAGCGCAGCACGACCGCCAGCAGGGGAACCCCATCAGAGGAGCAACCCGTGAGCCGCAAGCGCACCAAGCAGACGACCAGCCCCGGCCACATTCCCGGCGTTGTCGTCGCCTACATTCACCCCGGCCAAGTGTCGTCCTACTTCACCGAATCACTCATGGTGACCCTGCTGACGGACGTGTCCCGCCCGCGCCGGCAGATCGTCAACATCATGCAGGAATGGAGCAGCGCGAACGTCTCCGCCGCTCGCAACACCGTAACGGCCCGATTCCTCGACACGCGCACCGCCGAGGGTGCGACGGTCGGCGACTGGCTGCTGTGGGTCGATTCCGACATGCAGTGGGAGC
>CAYZBB010000567.1:0-1683 GCA_964476495.1 uncultured Actinomycetes bacterium
TCGTGCACGTTCAGATAGTGGCCGGGGCACGTCACCTTGCCGCACTTGTTGCACGGGCCTTGGAAGCTGTGGAGTTCGATGCAGGTCATAGGGTGCGCTCCGCTTCTAGGATTCGAGCGCCCAGCCAAGCCATCACCGGGACAGCCATACTATTCCCCAGCGCCCTGTAGCGCGGCCCATCCGCCGCTTCCTTGACTCGGTACTCAACTTGCGTGTAACCATCGGGAAATCCCTGGAGGCGCTCGCATTCCGTGGGGGTAAGCCGGCGGACGGCCATTCCGTCACGCACCCGCGTTCCCACCGGATCGTGGCCGGGGCCATCGCTGCGCAGAGTCCCAGCCGTGTCATATTCGCGAGTTCCCGTTTGGGATTCTTGGAAGGCGACCGGCAAGAAATTCTCTGATGGATCAGAGCCGAGTCCACCACCGTCACCGTTGCTCTTGAGTGTGGCCGCCACCAGCGGCACCCCCCGCCCAGTTCCATCCTCGCTGGCGTCGCGGCATTCGGCGCGGAGGGAGTGGGCGATGAATGTCTCCGATGGATCGGAGCCAAATCCTCCGCCGCCGTTGTTTGACTTGAGCGTACTTGCGATCAACGTCTCGCTCTCAGCGTCTATTCTGCGCATCGCCCCCCCGTTGAGGCATTTGGAGACGAGCCCTCCGTCAAGGTCGAAGTCAGTTCCAAGCCCGCCACCACCCTTAGTGCGCGCGCTAAGAGTTCCGGTAATTCCTTCCCGCGCTTCTCTGCGCGGCGGAGAATGCCTCTGCACGCCTTCGCGCTCAAAAAGTACCTCGGCGGGATCGGCCCCGTCTCCAGGACATCGGACAACAAACACACGCTCGCGCCGTTGGGCCAGGCCGAAGTATTGGGCATCCAGGATGCGCCACGCTGCCCGTCCTTTGGGTCCAGCAACCACACCCGCGTCAGTCCACCGCTGCCCTCGTGCTGGAACGAGTGCGGAATCCGCGCCCACCATCCCGGCGAGAAAGCAGCCGAAAGCGTTGTCTGCGGTACTGAGGACTCCGGGGACGTTTTCCCAAAGAGTGAATCGAGGCTCAATTGCATTCACGATCTCCACAAAGCGAAGTGTCAGGTTGCCGCGGTCATCTTCCAACGAGCGGCGCAGGCCGGCGACAGAGAACGCTTGGCAGGGCGTGCCTGCCACGAGCAGATCAATCGGCCCCATCGCTTGCGCACGCTCGATGAAATCCGGCGCCGTGATGTCGCCTAGGTTCATGTGGCCGTGGCGGGCGGCAAGCACGGCAGAGGGGAACTTCTCTACCTCCGCACACCAGCGCCAATCTATCCACGGCATAGCGGTTTCAGGCGCTCCGATGCCGCTGCAAAGGGTGGCTCCCGTCATCCCCGGCCCCTCCGCGCTGCCTGCGCCTCGCCCATGGTCTGCGCGGGCTGCGGGTACGGCACCATGCGGGGCGGGTTGGCGTTCAGCCGGGCAACTACGGCGCTCCACAGGGGCACGCTGCGCACCTGGCCGTCCTGCGCACCGGGCTTGGTGCTTGGCTCGACCACCAGCGTCTCTCCCGCGAAGGACGGCGGGCGCTGGCGGTCGCTGGGCTTGTTGGCTTTGCGGCGGCGTTGGGCGTCGGTCATGCGGCGGTCTCCCCTCTCAACTGCTTCTGAATCCCGTACAGCATCTCCTGCAAGGCACACAGGTTTTGCTCA
>CAYZBB010000568.1:0-1660 GCA_964476495.1 uncultured Actinomycetes bacterium
TCAACTCCTACTCCTGCGTGCCCTGCCCCGACTGCCGCATCGAACTGGTGGGGCCAACCGCCGAACACGTCACTCATCTCACTGATGGCCGCTGGCACGACGACTGCTTGGCTTGCCACGACCGCCGCCGCAACGGTGGCATCGGCACTGTCCCCCTCGGCTGGGCCTACGCCGTGGGGGAACCGCTGCCGATCTATGGCGATGACGGCGATGACGGCGCGACCGGCGAGCATCTTTATGCGTCGGCCATCCTGGGTGCGGTCTACCTGCACGCTGGGCTGCACCTGCACACGGGATTAGACATCACCGACCGCCTAACCCATGCAGGCCCGCTCGAGTCGCTGGTCGGCAAGTGGGCGATCGAGCTACGGGTGGTGGGATCGTGAAGGTCTACACGATGGATGGACAGGTCCACGAGTTCCGCCCCAACGTGCGGGTGAAGTTCAGGACGCCTGAGGTGCTGACGGTGCTCCAGCCGTGGACCCACCGTGACGACGTGATCGCCAGCTTCCCGCTGTGCAACGTGCAGAGGTGGGAGCCGTGAGCGAACGACTGACCGATGAGCAAGTTGAGCGTGTGGCCGTCACGGGTTCGGTGTCGCACGCCGATGCTCGAATCCTCGCTCGTGAGGTGCAGGCGTCCCGCAAGCTGATCGCAGACCTGCGGGCGCTGCACCGTCCGATGTGGGTCAGCGAACAGGCCAAAGCCGCTGGCAAGGAACCCTGGGTGTGCGAGTTGTGCGGCACGGGCGACGGATCGTGGCCCTGCGAGTCCGTCCTACTGATCGACGAGGCCGGGTTGTGACCGCCACCGAACCGATCGACTGCCCTGACTGCGACGGTGAGGGCGGTGGCATGTACGGCACCTCGCGGGGCGCCTGCGAGACGTGCGACGGCCGGGGCACGCCCCCGCGCGGTAATGTTCCTTCGTGAACGACCTGACCCTGACCAGCCGGCACTTCTCGCACGTCGCGACCGTCGCCTCCGCCGTCCTGACCGCCTTCCCCGGCACCCCCGTGGCGATCGCCCAGGACGACGACCTCGCCCCCACCTGGACCCTGTCCGTCGGCCCGCGGGCCTTCGGCGGCTGGGTCTGGCCGACCCCCACCCGCCGCGACCTCGTGGTCGCCATGCTCAACCGTAGGAGAGAGGACCCCCGATGATCGTCACCGACCCGCTCGAGACCGCCGAGGCGCACGCCGTCTCGAGACTTCTCGCCTACGTCCTGAAGGCCCGCACCAAGGCGGCGGCCTGGGAGCCGCGCCCCTGCCCCCCGGCGAGCGTGTTCCCGTGATCCTGCTGCTCGACCAGGACGGACCGCTCGCCGACTTCGACGCCCACTTCCACGCCCGCTGCACCGCCGCCGGCTGGACGCTCGACGTCGACCACCCGCGCCGCTCCGTCCACCGCTTCATGACCGAACACCTGCCGCACCGCCACGAGCGCGACGCCGCCCGGAGGATGGTCAACACCGACCCCGAGTGGTTCCGCGAGCTGCCGGTCACCGACGGCGCCCGGGAGGGCGTCGACGAGCTGCTGGCCGCCGGCGTGGAGCTCTGGGTGTGCACCAAGCCGCTGGAGGTCAACCCCCGCTGCCGGGACGCCAAGGGCGCCTGGCTCCGGGAGCACTTCCCCGAGCTCGAGGACCGGCTCATCATCGC
>CAYZBB010000569.1:0-1651 GCA_964476495.1 uncultured Actinomycetes bacterium
ACCGCGCCGCACCCGGCGATCGCCGCGGCCTGCCACACCGCCACGTCGAACCCGAACAGGGCGGGAGCGACCAGGGCGCCGCCGGCGGCAGCGACGAACGTCCACACGAGACGCTCGGCGAACTGGTTCCACGTGAAGGGCATGGAGGTCTCCTCTGTCGTTGCTGCGGCATGGTCGCTATTGCGAAGGATTCGCTATTGCAATGAGTTCGCGAGAGTCGCAACATCAACCCATGAAGCGACTCATCGCAGCCGTCGCACTCGTTCTCGCATGTGCAGGCACCGCCACCGCATGCCAGCCACGGGCGTTCTGTACGAACGAACCCGTCGCACGCCACGGCCACGCCGTCTACCGGATCACATGCACGTCGCCCGGCAACCCAGGCAGTGGCGGCTAGATCAGAACACCCGAGTCGTTCGGCGCACCGCGTTGACCTCGACCTCGACCGGCCCGGTCTCCCACGCCACATAGGGGGTGAGGTCGGTGACCGTGTTCGCCGAGTCCGACGCCCGCAGGTACACGCCCATGCCCTGCTGGATCTTCCACGTCGCCGCAACAACACGCGCCGACGTGGGGTGGCACACCTGCCCCCGGTACAGCACCTCGTTGCCGGTGTCGTAGAGGCCGTTCGGGATGTCCTCGACCCAGATGGTGTCTCCGACCTGGACGTCAGCAGCCAGGTCGTAGACGAGCGGGTCCAGCTTGATCTCGTGGCGGGGCTGGGTGAAGCGGGCGAGCTGCGCCGACGCGATCCCGTTGGCGGCGCCGGTCGTCGTCGCCTTCGTCGAGGTGATGTACCGGTCCATCTCGATGAGGGTCCCGTCGGGGGCGTAGTAGCTGGTCGCCGGTGAGATGTCGGCGGTGCCGTTCGACCCAGAGGTTGGCTCCACCTCGACGTGGGTGGTGTAGTCCTCCCAGTCGGTGGCCACCTCGAGGGCGGCCTGCCATCCGGTGATGTTGAAGTCCCGGCCGCCGACGTCGCGCCGCACGATCAGCGTGGGGGTGGTGGCCGTCGGGAACAGAGTGGCCTTGGTGTTGATGTCGAGCGTGAAGTCCGGGTTGATGCGCCATTCCATCGATGACCGGTCACAGATGTAGTCGAGGAGCTGGCGGGGGGTCGACCCGGCCTTGATCTGCACCGTGTAGGTGGTCCCGGACGCGGTGATCGACCCGGCGGTGATGCCGTTGCCGTGACCTCCGCCGATGATCTCGTTTGTGACGAAGTTGGCGACGGTGCGTGTCGGGCTGGTCGTCGAGTAGAACAGCTTCGCTTTGCCGTCGGGGTCGCCGAGGAGAACGGCCGGACTGTGACCGGTCCAGGTGCGCCGCTCGTTCGACCTGCCGAGCACGATCCCCGACCATGTCGCAGCGTCGAGCAGGTCCGACGAGGAGACTGTGCCGGCGGGACCCATCCAGACGGGGGTGACCACGATCGCGGAGAACGGGGTGATCAGGTTGAGGATGCTGTTCGGGGTGACGGCGCCGCGGTCGTCGCCCGCGAGGTTGAGTTCGAAGTCCCCGAGGCCGCGATGCACTTGGGTGACGGGCATCAGCGCTGCACGACACTCTGGCGCTCGTTGACCGCGGCGAAGTACGCGTAGACCTGGTTGGTGAAGGTGTCCGGTCCCGCTGCGCCGGACGGCTCGTAGCC
>CAYZBB010000570.1:0-1632 GCA_964476495.1 uncultured Actinomycetes bacterium
AGGTGAGGGGCGGGTCGTAGCGCGGGAATGCCCTTGTCAGGCAGCAAGATCGGACTTCTCTACGGTTCGATCGGCGCTTTCAGAAAGGGCATCCCGCGGATGCAACTATCTCATGCTCTCCCGGTGCGGTCGGCCGTGTTCGATGAGCCGAATCTGGTGTCGCACGCCGGGTTGGTGCCGGCCATGGGCCTGGCCGCCCGCGCTGGCCTGCTCGAGTTGGCCGATCGGCATCTGACGGTGCCGGGCGGGGCCGGGCACGCGGCCGGGATGAAGGTGTCTGCGCTGGTCGCGGGCATGGTCGCGGGTGCAGACTCGATCTCGGACATGGCCGTGCTGCGGCACGGTGCGATGAGCCGCCTGTTCACCGGAGTGCGGGCTCCGTCGACGCTGGGCACGTTCCTGAGGACATTCCGGTTCGGGCATGTCCGGCAACTCGACGCGGTCGCGTCCCGGTTTCTGATCGGTCTGGCCGACCACGCCCCGCTGATCAGCAGTGCAGCTGAGGTCACGTTCGTCGACATCGACGACACCGTCCGCTCCACCCACGGATACGCCAAGCAGGGCGCCGGCTACGGGTACACCGGGGTGAAGGGCTTGAATGCATTCCTGGCGACCGTCTCGACCGCGTCGTCGGCGCCGCTGATCGTCGCCACCCGGTTGCGGAAAGGGTCGACGAACTCCGCGCGGGGCGCGGCCCGGCTGGTCGCCGACGCGCTGGCCACGACCCGGGCCTGCGGGGCGGGCGGAACCGTGGTGCTGCGGGCGGACAGCGCGTTCTACGGCCGGGACGTGATCGCCGCGGCCCGCCGGGGCGGGGCCCGGTTCTCCATCACCGCCCGCAAGGACCGTGCTGTCACCGCAGCGATCGACTCGATCCCGGACGATGCATGGACCACTATCCGATACCCCAAGGCGGTGTTCGATGAGGAACTCGATCAGTGGATCTCCGATGCTGAGGTCGCCGAGATCGGTTTCACTGCTTTCACTTCCCGTGGCCGAGCGGACCGGGTTACCGCTCGGCTGATTGTCCGCCGGGTCCGCGACGCCAATCCCGACCACGTCGCCCCGAACGCACAGGGCGAGTTGTTCCCCCTCTGGCGGCACCACGCGGTGTTCACCGACTCGCCTCGCTCGATGTTCGACGCGGAGACCGACCACCGCCGACACGCCATCATCGAACAGGTCATCGCCGACTTGAAGAACGGGCCCCTGCGGCACCTGCCGTCCGGGTCATTCGCCGCGAACTCGGCCTGGCTCGTGCTGGCCGCGATGGCGTTCAACCTGACCCGTACGGTCGGGGTCCTGGCCGGCCGGTTCCACGCCAAAGCGGTCACCGCGACCGTGCGGGCCCACCTGATCGCGGTCGCCGCCCGGATCACCCGGTCCGCCCGCCGAGCCACCCTTCGCCTACCAACCCAGTGGCCCTGGGCGACCGCATGGCGCGACCTGTTCAGCGCCGCCGACGGTCCGCCATCCATGGCCTGACCCCCGCCCACCAGCCGTCGCCGGCCTGAACCAGAACCAGGAAACGGAAACACCCGGACCAACCGGGTCGATCACCTCTACCCCAAACCGAACGAACCCGCCGAAGATCAACTACACGGCGCCAAGATCACCCACGGTGGATCCGGG
>CAYZBB010000571.1:0-1626 GCA_964476495.1 uncultured Actinomycetes bacterium
TGGCCGCACGTTGCTGCAGATCCGGCAGCGACGCCTGCACCTCGTCGATACGGCGCTCGAGCTGCTCGATCGTCAGCGTCCAATCCCGTGCAGCCTCATAGAGGCGCTCAGCCAGACCACTGACACCAGAGCCGCCCGGAGTAGCCCAAGCCCGCAGTGCTTCCGAAGATGCGGGCTGCAGGCCCGGGAAGCCGTCCAAGAACTCGGACAGATAGGTATCGGAGTTTGAGTCCGCACGGTCGATGAGCACGCGCAGATAGCCGGTGCGATCGGTGGCGTTCATCGCTTCGGTCGCCCACCTGGGGTGGGGTGCGCTCACGTCGCGGGCGAGGCGGTCAGCGACCGAGGCGATGTACTGGCGGCGCAGAATCTCTTCGGCGTCGACATAGGTGGCCGGTGGGCGGACCTCTCCGTTGATCATCGACAGTGGCTCCCCGAGTCGCGGCAGTTGATCGCCACGTCCGGTCACGAACGCCAGGTTCAGTGCGTTCCCCGTGAGGCGGCCGGCCCGGCCGACGCGCTGCAGGTACGAGGCGACGCTCCGCGGCAGCGAGGCAAGCATCACCGTCGACAGGTCGCCAATGTCGATGCCCATCTCCAGTGTCGGCGTGGCTACCAAGACGTTGGGCGCCTGCGGGTCGTCGGCACTGGACTTGAACCCCGCCTCGTACTTCAGTCGAACCGCGTCCTCCAGTTGGCTGGTGTGCTCGCGAGCCACCACCCGCTGGATGTCGGTAGAGGCGTACAGGCGGCGGTAGAAGTTGTCCCGCCCCGCCGACGGCTCGAGCGAACCGAGGCACCGGTCAACGATGCAGGGCCGCCCGTCCAGCTGGTCGACCACCTCGGGGGAACCCGGCACGACCGTCTGGCACACATCGCAGGTCAGGAAGTGCCGCTTGCCCTCGAGATCGTCCAGGCTGACCGGCGCGATCACGATCGACGAGGCCTGCAACTGGAAGATCTTGGCTTGGCTGTTGGAGTTCACGAACGCGATCTCGTCGAACTTCGTCAGCCGCTCCAGGAGCTCCTTGGCCAGTACGGCGGCCTCAGCCGGTGCCACGCCCAGGTTCTTCGAGGCCCAACGCGCGTACCAGCTCTGGGGGGCGGTTACCGAGTCCAGATCCGTCTCTCGATCTGACTTCGCGCCACCCACCTTCGGATAACCGGGCGCCGCACGGCCCTTTGGAAAGGCCGGCATACCCTCGTGCCGCGGCCGGCCACCCCAGATGCTGAATCGGTTGCCGTCCTCGCTCTGGTACTTCGTGAACCACTCGTGCTGGATCGCGCCCCGCTCACGCATCCGCTCCACCACGCCGCGGGCCCACCCGACCAGGGTCGCCCGGTCCAGCTCAGGTGCGTCCAGAGGGGATTGCACCGCGTCGTCCACGACGGCGCGGGCTGCGGCGTACAGGCGCGGCTCGGGTACGTCGACGTGGGCACTCAACGAGCCGGTCAACTCCAGAGTGCGGCCGACACGGGACTGCAACCCAAACTCCAACTGGACGTCCAGCAGCAGCCGGCGGCGCACCCGGCGGCGCACGCTGGCGGGTACCTGTGAGAGTCGCGGCCGATTCCAGAAGTCGACGAACTGCTGGTTGTCGGCCAGGTCCGGCGGCAGCAGTCGGT
>CAYZBB010000572.1:0-1625 GCA_964476495.1 uncultured Actinomycetes bacterium
ATCCACTGCGACCTCGCGCCGGGGCAGTCGTTGCAGCTCGACCTGTCGCAGGCCGAGCCGTGGCAGCCGGTGCCGCAGTTGCCGCCGGATCTCGTTGCGCACTTCGGCGAGCTGTTCCCGCGGTGCGACGGCGAGACGATGGATCTCGTCAGCTTGCAGGTCGACGGTGCCGCGATCCTCGCGCAATTCCGCCATGTGTTCTACGGCGGCGCGACCGAATTGTGGCTCTGGTGGTATCCAGACGAGCCGTCGTGGTGCCATGGCGAGGTGTTGACGACGTTTAGTAGCCCTGAGATTCCGCACCCCGTCAGCAACTATGCAAACGTCCGCCTGACTTGGGGCGACGCCATCGTTCACGTTCTCGGTGCGCGGCCGGATGGGTTGGCGGTGCGCGCCGGCGACTACGCCGAAGGTCAAGCCCGCGCCGTCCCGATCACGTTCACCTGGGCTCGCCACTGCAAGACCCCGCAGGACCTCGCCTCATCCGCAGTCGCCGCCGGCTGGCAGATCGGTGCATGCGGCATCTCCAAGCTGCTGCACGACGGCAACCCGCGCTATGCCGAGTCGTTCAAGCCGTCGGTGATGATCTCGAAGTTCGGCGAGGCCGCGCGCCGGCTCCACACCTGGGACCCGCCGCTCTACGGCCCGTCGATCCGCTCGTCGGACACCGGGGATCAGGAGGACCAAGTGTTCGTCCGCGGCGAGGCGCTACTGCCCGGTGGCGATGGTGCCGAGCTGGTGGCGTGGCTGTCGGCGATCGCGCTGCACTCGCGCCGGCCCTGCAACTACCTCGAAGCCGACGGCAGCCCGCTGGAGCCCGACCGGCACACGAACCCGCGGCTGCTGTTCTGGAACGGACAGGTGCACCCGTCGACCTCGGTGTCGCCCGACCGCCTCGGCAAGAGCCGGATGCCGACGCTGGAAGAGACGCGAGGCTACTACGGCCCGGACATCGAGCACTGCCTCGTCAACACATTGGCCGCGTCCTGCCGCCTCACAGGTTCACCGGTGGCGCAACGGCTGCTGCGCAACCTGTGCGTGGTCTACCTGCTCCAGCGCACTGAGGACCCGTCCTGGGCGACGACGACCGAGGGCATCTTCCTTCGCGGCCTCGGGTGGGAAGGCATCTTCGTGGTTCACGTCTGGCGCGACCTTGAGGACCGCGCGATGGCGCAGCGGGTGGCCGAGCGGTGGCGCAAGCGGTGCCGCGACGTGATCCTGCCCCGGCTGGCCGCGAAGGAGCGCGACATCTGGTCGACGTGGGGCGAGGTGTCCGCGTCGGTGCCGATTGCGCCCGGCTGGATTCCGTGGCATCAGGCCATCATGGCCTACGGGCTCGACCTTGCGTGCCGTGTGCTCGGTCCGGCCGAGGGCCGCGCGGTGGCTCTGCGCGGTGCGAAGCGTGTCGTCGATGACGTGTGGCAGCGCGAGGGCGATCGGTGGGTCGAATACGAACGGCTGTCGATGGCCGGCGACCGCAGCCGGTCTGGTTACTTCGCGGCGGCGTGGTTCCCGCCTGTGCTCTCGGTGGTGTTGCGCTACGAGCCGGAGCACGAGAAGGCGCGGAGCGTGTGGGATCAGATCGTGGCCGATAGCGCGGGCAGTCTCGACCAGAGCTGGCTGCC
>CAYZBB010000573.1:0-1625 GCA_964476495.1 uncultured Actinomycetes bacterium
ACTCGATGAACGCCGCCCGCTTCGTCACCCACCTGCGCTACCTGTATGCCCGGGTGGCCTCCGGCAAGCAGATCGTCGACCCCCACCCGACCTTCGTTGACGCCATCACGAACGCCCATCCGGAGGCGATGGCCTGTGCGGTGAAGCTGCGGTTCCAGTTCGAGATGAACCTCGGCGAGAAGCTCAGCCCGGACGAGGTGGCCTACCTCGCGCTGCATGTCGCCCGGCTGGTCTGGGACCTGCGCGAAGACCGATGAACCGACCGAGGGCCTGACCAGCACGACGCCGGCCGCGGGCGACCCGGCATGCCGAACGCCCCGGCCGGCGATCCCAAGGAGTTCCCGCGAGGCGTGCGAGGGCAAGGATGCCCGCACGTCTCGGACAACCCCCTACCCGTAAGGAGAATCCATGTCCCCATCGAAACCCGTCCGAGTCCTGTTGGCCGCCAAAGCTGCCGCAGCAACGGTGACCGGACTGATCGCCGGCAGCTCGGCTGACGCGGACGCGAAACCGACGAAGCCGACCAAGTCGCTGGCCGGGCTGAAGATCCTGATCACCAACGACGACTCGATGCAGGCGAGCAACGCCCGCAACTCCGACGGCCTCGGCCTGTGGGAGTTGCGTCGGGCGGTGTGCAACGCGGGCGCCGACGTGGTCGTCATCGCGCCCTGGTCGGTGCAGAGCGGACGCGGCACCGCGGTGACCAACGGCGGCACGATGCACATCGGAACCAAGGTGCCGGCCGGCTACGAGAACGACTGCGCAGGTGCCCGCTCCGGGGCCCCGGTGGTCGGTCTCTGTGTCGACTCGATCCCGTGCACGCCGTCCAGCCCGGGCGCCACGCCGTCCGACACGGTGAAGTTCGCGCTCCGCGGCGGGCTGGCCGAGCTGGCTGGCTGGGATCGTCCCGACCTGCTTCTCTCGGGCATCAACTCGGGGCTCAACGTCGCCAACTCAGTGACCGACTCCGGCACGGTCGGGGCGACGGTCGCCGCGATCGAGGACGAGTTGCCGGCGATCGCCTTCAGCACGTCGATGAACGATGCACGCAACTTCCCCGTGGAGAACTACCGGGCCACGGCCGAGTGGGGAGCGCGGTTCGTGGCCGGGCTTCGGGTCAAGGGCCTGTTGCTGCAGCACAAGTTCTCGGTGAACGTGAACTACCCGAACGTCTTCGACAACGGCCGAGCCAAGCCGGCCGTGATGGCGAGCGTCGGCGAAGGCCAGGGCGCCCGGCACACCTACACCAAGCAGCCCGACGGCAGCTACACGATTGGCCTGGTGCTGTGCGAAACGGTCGTCCCGGCGCTGCCGGACTGCGTCGAGACTCGCCGCGACGCCGATCTGCCGCTGGTGATGAAGCAGAACCGGATCACGGTGACCGCCATCAACGCCGACCGCACCTACGGCTACCCGGTCGACGGCAAGCGCGAACTGGCCAAGCTGAAGCACTTCGTGAAGCATCACGCACCGCGTCCGTGACACACGCCTGAGGACTCCGCGCTGCCGGGGGTCACCTCCGCCCGAGGTGACCCCCGCAGTCGTCTCGATCGGGATGCCTCCGTGCGCTCAGTCCGCGAGGTGCCGCGTGCGTTGGCTCAGCCAGACCAGCAGGGCGAGTCCGA
>CAYZBB010000574.1:0-1618 GCA_964476495.1 uncultured Actinomycetes bacterium
CGCCTGCTGCGGCGTGAGCCCGAAGAACGGGTACGCGTCGTTCGTCCCGAACGCGGCGATGATGGCATCCACGCCGGACGAGAGCTGCTGCAACTGGATGGGCAGGCCCGTCCCGGCGGGGTACTCCGTCGTGCCCGCGCCGAGCTGTGCGTGGTTCTCCCATGCCGTCGGGATGGTCGTGAACGTGCCGTTTGACGAGGCCGGCACCGTCGGGAGCATGCTCGGCATGAGGCTGCACCAGCGCACGTCCGTGCCGTTGACCCACCCGTCCTCGGTGTTGCTGTCCCCGAGACAGCCCACGCGGAACGTGCCATCGGGCTGCCGGTCCACGTTGCAGGCCAGCAGCAGGAGCAGCAGCCAGAGCACTACGGCGCGACGGTGGAATGCGTCCATGTGACCCCCGTGCCGGACAGCGTGAGGTACTTGTACCGCACGGTCCCGCCGTCGTTGTATTGGATGACGAAGGCGTCGGTCTTCATGTAAACGCGCATCTGCGACCCGCTGGTCGGGTTGCTCGGCGTCGTCGAGTCTTCCTCAAACGTGATGGCTCCACGCCGCGCGGTCGATGCCGAGTTGGCGCGAATGTGCAGGATCGTGTCGGGCGCCGTGGAGGACGTGCCCAACGCCAGACCGCCGAGGCTTGCGTTGTCCCCATCGCCCGTGAACTGGAGGCCCCAGCGTCCAGACCCCTGCGCGATAGCCGACCGAAACCCAATGTTGCTCGTGGCACCCTTGGACAGCGCCGCCACGTCGTAGGCGATCTGATCCGTCAGCGTGCCAGAACCCGTCGCTTCGCTAAACGTCGCGCCGATGCGCGTCGCCACGGTGCAGCCCGTGTCCACCGCCATCCCCATCGTGATGTCCTTGTGGGGAATGCCGGTCATCGTGACGGCACCGGACTTCTCGTAGGTCGTCAGCAGCGAGACGATGACGGGCGTGCCGCCGGTCACGTTGACGCCATTGGCGCGGAACCGCGTCTGCGACCACAGGGCGCTGTAGGAGCCCAGAGACGCCCCGCTCGTGATGTCGATGCGGAACGCGCTTGCCGACCAGAACGAGCCGACGCCGAACAGCGCCACCACGCCAGGGTTGGTGATGGTGCCATCGACACCCAGCACCGCGTACCACCCCGTATTGTCGCCGGTCAGGCTGACCGCATGGCGCATGGCCCACTTGTCGGTCAAGCCAGAAAGCGACGGCGCGCTCGTCAGGAGGTCAATGCGGTCGTCGATGTCCAGTCCGCCGCCGGAGCCCTTGATGAGCGGCGTCGTGATGTCCGTCGTGAACGTCGGGCTGGTGCCGAACACCAGCGCGCCGCTGCCCGTCTCGCCCGTCACCGCCGACGCGAGGTTGGCGGAAGAGGGCGTGGCAAGGAACGTGGCGACACCCGCACCAAGGCCACTCACGCCCGTCGAGATCGGCAACCCCGTGCAGTTGGTGAGCGTCCCCGACGTGGGTGTCCCCAGCAGGGGCGTGACGAGCGTCGGACTCGTTGCCCGCACCGGGGCACCGCTCCCCGTCGCCGTCGTCCACACGGGCAGGGCCGCTGCGCCGCCCCCGACGAGGATCTCGGTCGTGGCACCCGCCGCGAGCGTCTGGTGGGCGCCCGTCGCCGTCG
>CAYZBB010000575.1:0-1616 GCA_964476495.1 uncultured Actinomycetes bacterium
GCCATCGTGCTCACGTCGGTGGCCGGCGCGGTCGGGGCGTTGACCAGCCGCTCGAGCACCACGTCGTTGCCCTGGAGATCCTTGTAGGTGGTCGAGTTGGTGGCCGAGCCGGTGGCCACCTGGGCGCCGTCGCCGTTCTTGCCGACGACGATGACCTTGGTGGAGTACCCGCCGAGGGTGCCGCCCATGCGCAGGTCAGCGGCGTCGATGCCCTTCAGCGAGCCCTCGGACGACTGGTTGTGCCGGGTGATCACCGCGGTCGGGGAGGTGTAGGCGGCGTGCAGGGTGCCCGGGGCGGCGGCCGAGAGGGCGCCGGCGGGGCTGATCTTCCACTCTGCGCCCACGGAGCGGCACACGTAGTCGATCGCCTCGCGGCGGGTCGTCCATTGCAGCGATGCGGTGAGGCTGGTGCCGGTGTTGGTAACGGTGCCTGCCGTGATGCTCGCGGGCAGTAGCGCGGTGATCCACGTGGAGAGCGTCGCGGCCGACTGGGTGACGGCGGTGTCGAGCACGTCACCGCGACCGTCGTCGGTGCCGAGCCACCAGGCCAGGCCTTCGCCGGCGAGCTCGCGCGCCGAGCGGTCGAGGATCACCCCGGTGTAGAGGGCGGCGGCCTTGATCGTGGCGTCGGCGAACCCGCCGATCGGCTGCAGGCGCTCGTGGGTGATGACGATGTGGTCGCAGTAGTCGGCGGCCATGCGTGCCCAGCGGGCGGCGTTCGGCTTGAACTTCACGTCCCACCGGCCCGGCTTCATCAGCCGTTCGGTGATCATCGGGGAACGATCCTCTGGCGTTCCATGCGGGCGGCCAGGTACATGTCGCGGATCTGGGTGTCCGACAGGGTGAGCGCGCCGCCCCAGTAGTAGTCGGCGGTGATCTGGAACTGGGCGTTGAGCGCGCTGCTCGACAGGTTCAGGTAGCCGTTCGCCGTGTCGGCAGTGACCGTCGACGGGCACGAGATCAGGTAGCGGGTGTTCGTGCCGGTGCGGCGCACGCCCCCGGTGAACGAGGTTGAGCCGGTGGCTGTCGTGCAGCCGACCCCCCAGGTGCGGGCGGTGCCCGTCGACGGCTGGGTGATCGACAACTCGACGTGCAGTTCACCGCGGCGCAGCGTCCAGTCGTAAGACACCGCCCCGTTCTTGGTGCGCACCGTCACCCGCTCGGGGCTGTTGCGCAGCACCGTCACCGACAGCGCACGATCGGACGAGTCGGCGGTCGCCCCAGTGAACGTCGTCGAGTTCGTCATCACGCCGAACTCCTTGTCCGTCCACGCGGCCGACCGGTACGTGCCGACCTTGAACGGCCCGTGGCCGACATCGGCCGACGGATACATGCGGGTCAGCCCGTTGTTCAACCGCCAGTTGATGCCCACCGCGAGCGGGATCTGATGGCCGACCACCGGATACCACGTCGAGCCGTACTTCACCTCGATCTTGCACTGGTTGGTGTAGTAATCGGCGGGCTTGAGGTAGCTCAGGATCGACGTGACGGCGAGCGGGGCGCCCGCGGTGTAGATGCTGATGTTGCCGTCCTCGATGGCGAGCGGGCCGAGCGTGGCGGTCGGGTCGATCTCGACGGTGTAGGACGCACCCGAGTACCAGGAGGTGATGACGCCG
>CAYZBB010000576.1:0-1616 GCA_964476495.1 uncultured Actinomycetes bacterium
GCAGCATGACTAGTGCCGCGACACCGACGATGATGCCGAGCAGGAGGACCAGCCCGACGATGAACAGGGCGGGATGGGGGCGGGTCATCACTCGCCCCCAATCCCGGTCAGCACGTCAACGACGACGGCCCAGAGGAGGGTGAGTGCGGCGAGCGCGAGGACGGCCTGGACGATGATGGTGGCGGCGATCATGCGACTACCCTCCTCGGCTTGCTGGTGCGCTCCCGGCACTTCGGGCAGTACTCGCCGGCGACGTTGCCGAGGCAGGAGCGGCGCGGCTCGGGAGGGAGTAGATCGGCGAGGGATGTGTGCGGGATGCCGTACACCGTCCCGTCCGCCGCTTTCACGATGGGTATGGGCATTGGTAGGATTCCTTTCGTCTGGCGGCCCTGCCCCTTTTGCTGATCCGAGGGGTGGCGGGGCCGCTGTGTTTTGTCTTTTGGACCGGGCGAGGGTGGGCGCTACACACCCCCGCCCGGACTTGTCACCCCGCCGCCGAGCCACCCCCGACGATGGCGGCAGGGGACGCCTGGTGGAACCGGGAGCACATGCAGCCCGTCGATAGACAAGGACCGCCGGCGCGCTGGTGGGCGGCCAGCCTAGAAACGATCATGGAGCGAACACCCGCTGGACGTCGGCGGGGTCGAACAGGCGGGGGCCTGTCTTGCCTGCGATCTGGCGTACGGGGACGAGTTCGCCGGCCTGGACCTTTCGTCCGATGGTGCGCTTCGACACTCCGTACTGGCGGTGGATGTCGGTGGTGGTGAGCGCTGATCTCACGTCTGCCATGTGCCTAAGCTATGCCCCTGCCTAAGCTGAGTCAAGCCATATCCCACTGATAGCACCATTGGCTCACAGCCTGTACGTCAAACACCCGTTTGCAGTACACTCTCACGCAAGTGGGAGGGCGTACAACAATGCGACCCGAAACGCCACCTGACAAGGGGAAACGGGCCATGCAAGCGGTCGCCTACATGCGAGTGAGCACCGATCGGCAGGGAGAGTCGGGTGCCGGGCTCGCAGCACAACAAGCCACACTGGAAGCCGAAGTCGCCCGACGTGGGTGGGAGTGCCGCTACTACACCGACGTGGCCAGCGGGAAATCCACCAAACGCCGACCCCAGTTGGCGACAGCACTCGCGGACCTGTCAGAGGGCCGAGCTAAGGTGCTGATCGTCGCCAAGCTCGACCGCTTGAGCCGATCCCTGCTCGACTTCGCAGCACTCACCGCACAAGCCCACCGCGAAGGCTGGTCGATCGTCGCCCTCGACATCGGCGTCGACACCAGCACAATCAACGGCGAGCTCGTGGCCAGCATCATCATGGCGCTCGCCCAGTGGGAGCGGCGGATCATCGGGCAGAGGACCAAGGACGCGCTCGGCCAGGTCAGACAACGTGGCGTGCAGCTGGGCCGGCCCACTGTCGTCGCCCGAGAAGCCGTCGCGATCATCGGGGCCATGCGCTCGGCGGGATCGTCGTACCGGACGATCGCAGCCACGCTCAACCGCGAGGGGGTGCCCACTGCCCAGGGCGGTCGCGAGTGGTACGCCAGCACCGTCCGCGCAATCGAGACGGGGAAGCGCTAGTCCCAGCTGCCTGCCCTCACGGCACTAGTG
>CAYZBB010000577.1:0-1608 GCA_964476495.1 uncultured Actinomycetes bacterium
GCAGCACCCGGACCGAGTCGTAGAACTTGTGGTAGCCCGAGGCCAGGTCCTCCAGATAGCGCGCCACCCGGTGCGGTTCGCGCAGCTCGGCGGAGGTGGCCAGCACCCCGGGGTAGGCGGCCAGCAGGGCGATCAGCTCGGACTCGCGCGGGGTGTCCAGCAGCGCGGGGTCGTAGTGCTCGCCGAGCTCGATGCCCAGGTCGGCGGCATTGCGGGCCAGCGAGGCCAGCCGGGCGTGCGCGTACTGCACGTAGAACACCGGGTTGTCGTTGGTCTGCCGGGCCCACAGGTCCAGATCCAGGTCCAGCGTGGTGTCCACCGAGTAGCGGATCAGCGCATACCGGGCGGCGTCCACCCCCAGCGCGTCGATCAGGTCGTCAAGGGTGATCACCGTGCCGGCGCGCTTGCTCATCCGGACCGGTTCGCCGTCGCGGACCAGGTTCACCATCTGCCCGATCAGCACCTCGACCACGTCGGGGTCGTCGCCGAAGGCCGCTGCCGCGGCCTTGAGCCGCGACACGTAACCGTGGTGGTCGGCGCCGAGCATGTAGATGCACAGATCGAAACCGCGGGCCCGCTTGTCCAGGAAGTAGGCCAGGTCGCCGGCGATGTAGGCGGGCGCGCCGTCGGACTTGATGACGACCCGGTCCTTGTCGTCGCCGTAGGCCTTGGAACCCAGCCACCACGCGCCGTCCGCGAACGTCAGATGGCCCGAGTCCTTGAGCCGCTGCACCGCCGCGTCCACCGCCCCGCTCTCGTGCAGCGAGTTCTCGTGGAAGTAGACGTCGAAGTCGGTCCGGAACGTGTGCAGGGTGGCCTTGATCTCGTCGAACATCAGCTCGACGCCCTCGGTGCGGTAGATCTCGGTCGCCCGCTCATCCGGCATCCGGGGCGCGTCCGGGTGAGCCGCGGTGACCCGGACGGCGATCTCGCCGATGTACTCCCCGCCGTAGCCGTCCTCGGGGGCCGGCTCCCCCCGGGCGGCGGCGAGAAGCGACCGGGCGAAGCGGTCGATCTGCGCGCCGGCATCGTTGAAGTAGTACTCGCGGACCACCTTGGCGCCCTGCGTGCCAAGAATGCGGCCGAGGGCGTCACCGACCGCCGCCCAGCGCGCTCCCCCGATGTGGATCGGACCAGTGGGGTTGGCCGAGACGAACTCGAGGTTGACGTGCCTGGCGGTCAGCGCATCTCCTGCTCCGTAGGCGGCGCCGTCGGCGACGATCCGTCCGACGACGGACGCGGCGGCAACCGTCTCGACGGAAATGTTCAGAAAGCCCGGACCGGCGATCTCCACCGACGCGATCCCCGGGGTCCCGGCCAGGCGCCCGGCGATGATCTCGGCGATCTCGCGGGGCGGTCGACGGGCCGACCTGGCCAGCTTCATGGCCACCGGAGTGGCATAGTCGCCGTGCTCACGGGACTTGGGGCGGTCGATCGGAATATCGGCCGGCACCTCGACGACGAGGTCACCGGCGTCGACGGCCGATGCCAGGGCATGGCGAACGGCCTCGGCCAACTGCGCGGGATCCACCCGGACATTCTAGGAACGGCCGGCGGTCCGGAATGCACGACGGCCCCACCGGCCGGGTCCCACTCCACCCGGACGCT
>CAYZBB010000578.1:0-1607 GCA_964476495.1 uncultured Actinomycetes bacterium
TGTTCCGCCAGGGCCACTACGCCCGACTCATGCCCCGCTACACCCGCTAGGAGAAACCCATGCCGAATACGTTCACGATGACCGGCCGCCTGGCTGCCGATCCCGAAGTCCGCTTCTCGCCGTCCGGTGACGCTGTGGCGTCCGGCCGCGTCGCCGACACCCCGCGCCACAAGAACCGCCAGACCGGCGAATGGGAGGACGGCGAAACCCTGTGGCTCAGCTTCTCGCTGTGGGGCAAGAAGGCCGAAGCGCTCGCCGACGCCGCCAAGAAGGGCGACCTCGTGCTGGTCACCGGCACCCTCACCCAACGCACCTTCGACGGCAAGCATGGCGAGCAGCGGACCGTCATCGAGGTCAAGGCCACCGAGGTAGCCGTCGTCCCGCGTGTCCAGTCGGGTGCTGGCTGGTCGAAGGACCGGTCGGCGGCCGCCGATCCGTGGCAGCAGCCCGCCACCAACAGCGAGCCCCCCTACTGACCGTGCGCACCGTCATCACCGACC
The DNA here is from genome assembly GCA_964476495.1 of uncultured Actinomycetes bacterium. Taxonomy (GTDB): domain Bacteria; phylum Actinomycetota; class Actinomycetes; order Mycobacteriales; family Nakamurellaceae; genus Nakamurella. The sequence goes on from CAYZBB010000578.1 coordinate 501, forward strand.
CGGCGCGAATCCGCGCCATCAGAAACCAGGAGGAAGCATGACCCGCCGCACCATCCGCCGGTACGCCCACGAGCTGTTCCCGCCCGGCGAGGAGGGCGAAACCCGCGACCTGGCCGTCGAAGTGCCCTACCTGTACGCCCGCGCCATCGGACTCGAAACGTGGGGGACGGGCTGGTATGAAAGCCTCGGCGCAGACCGCCCCCAGGCCGAGCGGGAGATCGCCGGATCGCGCATCCAACACCTCATCGACGCCCACCATCTCGCCCTCCTCGCTGATGCCCTCCACCAAGGTCTTGCCGGCCAAGAGGCGTGGGAGTGGGCCGACGTGCGGGCGATGGACGAGACCGGCGAGTGGGTCTACGACCGGGCCTACGAGCGGGCCATCCACTACGGCGTCCCGTGCGACCGGATCAAGCCCTACCCGTGCGGCCCTGAGCCCGACCATCACGACCACATGGCGTCCACCGGGGACGTGACCGGTCACGGCATCGTCACCCGCATCGACTGCCCCGAGTCCGAATGCCCAAGCTGCACTGAGGAGGCTCCCAATGCCTGAGCTGATCACCACCGTGGCTGAGTTGGAGGCGCTGCCGGTCCGCACCATCCTCGCCGACAGCGGAGGCCACCCCGTCTGGCGCGACCGTGTCCGGGGGTGGTGCGCAGCCAACGGCGCCGAGGACATTGACCCGGACCTCGTGATCCGCGACGGGACACCCTTGACGGTCCTATACCGCCCCGACGCCCCGTCTTTGGGTGCCGATGACCAGGCTGGCGGTCCCCTCAAAGGCGCTCCAAAGCCAACCGCTGAGGCGGTCGCGGACGCCCTGATCAGGTACGAGACCGGCGGCATGTGCTACTACGGACGGACATGCGGGACGTGCGACTGCGGACGGAGTTCGCTGACCGTCGAAGGTCTAGCTGAGCAGGATGCCATGGAGCTTGGCCGCGCCCGAGCCGTCCTTGCGCTCATCCCGCCGCAGCGATGCGCACCGAGCGAGGATGAGGTGAAGGCCGCAGTCCTGGAGCACTTCCGGCATACCGAATATGGTTGGCGACTCAGTGCCTTGGATGCCGCTCGGGCTATCTTGGCCCTGTTTGGTGACCAGC
>CAYZBB010000579.1:0-1604 GCA_964476495.1 uncultured Actinomycetes bacterium
TCAACCGGGTCAGCGCCCTCCTGAAGCAGCGAGGCTACGCGCCCATCGACGGGGCGGTCGGGGCCTACGCTGAGGGGCTGGTCGCGGTGTTCCGGGATCTGGACGAGGCCCACGCACGGGCAGAGCGAGCCGAGTCGGAGTTTCGCGGCGTCGCAAGGATGCAGGCATGAGCGGGCGGTACAGGTACGAGCCGTCGAACGGGTGGCTCTGGATTCTGCCGCCCGTCGGCCCGTCGTTCGCGTCGGTCTGTGAAAAGAGCGCGAGCGGCGCGGATTCCAACTCCAGAGCGGTGCGGGAAATCGTGATCGAACTCAACCGGCTCCTCGACAGGGCCGTATACGCCGAATCGCACAGGCTGACCGCCGAGACGGCGCTCGACGAGGCGATCGCCCGTGCCGACAAGGCATCGAACGCCCTCATCCGGACGACGGCAGCGCTCCGAGAAACCACCGACCGAGCCGAGAAGGCCGAGGCCCGGGTCGCCGAGCTGGAGCGGGAGGTCGCGGCGTGGTCCCCGGCTCGGCACTACGGGGAGGAGGACGAGGTGTACGACGACCCGAAGCCCGAACCCAGCGTGGCCGAGCTTCAGCAGCGGATCGCCACGGCCAAGGTCGGCTACTACGCCCCCTGCGCGTGGTGCTGGTCGACCGTCTTTGCCCCGAACGGGGAGCAGGTCACCTGCCACAAGTGCGGGCGCAAGACCCCCGTCCCGGCACCGGAGGGGACGGAAACCGGCCAGAAGGCACCGCCGCCGAGCCCCGTAGGGGCGCCAAGGAGCGATCGGGGGGCCGGAATCAAATCGGACACGCAAAGCCCCGGACCCGGCAGAAGCGATCCTCGTGCCTCGGAGTCAAGCAACCTTGACACGAAGCGCCGCGCCACCACCTGCGAGGACGTGAAGTGCCCCTGCGTCGAGGAACACGGGCCGGTCACGCTGACCGACGAGGACCGCGTGGACCTGACCAAGCCGCAGACCCTCCGGGCGTATGCCACCTTCGGCGAGGCGAGCCCGGAGAACAGCATCCGCATCCTCGTGGACCCCGCCGCTGCGGCCGAGGTGGAGGCGCGGACGGGGGCCTACGGTCGTGGGCTCACGAAGGACGAGGATGCGGCGTACGAGGCCGTCTTGCACGGGTTCATGCGCGACGCGATGAAGGGTCTCGACGAGTCCATGATCGGTGCGATCCACGAGGACGCCCCGTGCGAGATCGCGACCCTCCGGATGCACCCCCGAACTGGGCTGCCGTCGCGCGACGAGGTGGCCGCGTTTCTGGAAGGACTCAAGCCACCCGAACCACCGGCTGAGTCCCGGCCCTGCCAGCGGTGCCGGAAACCGCTTCCGCCGGAACGGACTTGGTTCCACGCGGAGTGCATGGACCCGAAGGTGAAGCAATGAACGTGATCGTCAGGGACACGGCGCCGTATTCGTCAGACCGGAGTGACCGAACGAGTCTCGACTGCTTTGAGTGCGGTCGGAGCGTTGACGATGTGGTCGTAGCCGTTGGGGCTGCCGAGGACGATCTCGACCCGACGTGGCACCTAGCTGAAGTCTGCCTGCCCTGCCTGAAGCGGGCCGTCGCGGAGGCCGAGGCTGCGGTGCGCGA
>CAYZBB010000580.1:0-1594 GCA_964476495.1 uncultured Actinomycetes bacterium
GATGCCGCCGCGGCGCCCGGTGGCCTCGGACTTCGGCACGTCGATGGTCCGCTCCTGCGCGTGCTGCACGTAGGCGATGCCGTCGGGCAGTTTGTGGGTGACCACCGCGCGGGCGACGAAGACGCCGTTGGCGTTGGACAGTTCGATCCAGTCGTTGTCCTTGACCCCGATCGAGGTGGCGTCGTTGACACTCAGCCAGGCCTGCGGGCCGCCGCGTCCCAACGACAACATGAACAGGTTGTCCTGGTATTCGGAGTGGATCGACCACTTGTTGTGCACGGTCAGATAGCGCAGGGTGATCGCCTTCTCCCCGTTGGGACCCAGTTCGGGTTCGCCGAAGGCGCGGGCCATGTCCAGCGGCGGGCGGAAGATCGGCAACTGCTCGCCGGCGTCGATCATCCAGTCGTGGTCGAGGAAGAAGTGCATCCGGCCCGACAGCGTGTGCCAGGGCTTCAGCCTCTCGACGTTGATGGTGAACGCGGCGTAGCGCCGTCCGCCCGTCTCCGAACCGGACCACTCCGGGGAGGTGATCACCGGTTGCGGCGCCTGCTGGGTTGAGACGTAGGAGATGATCTTCTCCTCCGCACCCTCGGACAGATCGGCCAGCTTGCGACCGGTCTTGCGTTCGAGGTCCTTGAACCCCTGGGTGGCCAGGGAGCCGTTGGTGGTGCCGGAGAAGGTGAGGATCGCCTCGGCCAGCCGGGAATCGGTGTCGATCGCCGGGCGACCCGCGCCGGCGCCGCTGGGCATCACCCCGTGCGCCTTCGCCAACCGTTCGACGGCCTCCTTGACGTCATAGGTGATGTTCTTCACGGTGAACCCGAGCCGGTCGGCCAGCGGGCCGACGGTGGCCAACTTGTCGGCGATCGCTGTGTAGTCGCGTTCGACCACCATCAGCGCCGGCAGGTTCCGGCCCGGTACAGCCGGGAGCTTGGTGCCCCGCCAGTCGTAGACCTTCCCGCCCGGCTGCGCGATCTGCCCCGGGGTGTCGTGCTGCAGCGGCACCGCGACGATGTCGCTGCGTGTCCCCAGGTGGTCCTCGGCCAGGTGAGCGATCCCGCGCGCCAGCAGGGTGAAGAACTCGAAGTCGGTCTTGGACTCCCACGGCGGGTCGATGGCCGGGGTGAACGCGTGCACGTAGGGGTGCATGTCGGTGCTGGACAGGTCGTGCTTCTCATACCAGGTCGCCGCCGGGAAGACCAGGTCCGACAGCAGCGTCGTCGAGGTCATCCGGAAGTCGGCGCTGATCAGCAGATCGAGCTTGCCCTCGGGCGCCTCCTCACGGAACTTCACCACCGCGGGCCGAGCATCGGCGGCGTGCTGGTTCGGCATCAGGTTCGAATGCGTGCCGAGCAGGTGCTTGAGGAAGTACTCGTTCCCCTTCGACGACGACCCGAACAGGTTCGACCGCCACACCACCATGGTCCGCGGCCAGTTCTCCGGAGCGTCGATGTCCTCCAGGGACGCCTTCAACGTCCCGGCTTTGAGCTGCGCGGCCACCCACGCCGGGACGGAGTCCGCCTCGCCTGCCGCTACCGCAGCCTTGGCCTGGTCTGCCAGATCGAGAGGGTTGCGGTCGAACTGCGGGTAGAAC
>CAYZBB010000581.1:0-1590 GCA_964476495.1 uncultured Actinomycetes bacterium
CCCCGCACCCTGGCAAACGCCACTCGTAGATCGCCGCCATCGTCATGTCCGCGCCATCCTGTCGTTGCGCCGCAGGTTCGGCGCCTGCGCGCCGTAGCACGCCTTGCAGAGGCCCGTCCGCTTGCGGGTCTGCACGTCTCGCCCGCACCCGCCCAGGCACGGCATCGTCGCGTGCTTGTCCTGCTCGCCGGCCAGTCGCGGCACCACCTGCCGCATGTCGCCGTAGACCCGTGACCGCTGATACAGCGGCCGGCGCATCTCGACGGTGGCCGCCTCGCGGGTGCACGCCTGGCAGTAGACCCGGCCAGCGTCGCGGATGTCGATGGGCGCGTCGAGAAACAGCCGGTTGCTCTTGCCGGACTCGGCGCAGTGCTGGCAGTGGTTCGGCAGGCTCGCCCACCACTGCCGGCCCCGCACCGTCGTCATCTCCGCGAGGTAGACGGTCGGCAACGGCGCGTGCGCTACCGGGATCGGCGGCGGAACGATGCCACGCGATGCGGTCATTCTCTCACCCCTCCCGCGCCTCAACCGCGCCGACACTGTCCTGATAGTGCGATCCGAGGCCGGCGGTCCCGTACGGGCGCAAGCAAGGCCCCTCAAGCGTCTCGAAGCGGATCTGCGCGATTGGCATGCCGTTCGTCAGCACCACCGGGCGCGGCGAACGATTGCTCAACTCGATGGTGACGTTTCCCTTGTAGCCAGGGTCGATGTACCCGGCGTCCTCGACGCACAACCCCTGTCGGGCGCGCGTGGACTTCCCGACCAGGATCGCCACGAGGTCGGTCGGGATCTCGACCCATTCCAGCGTCGCAGCCAGGATGAACGTGCCCGGCCCGAGCATGTACGGGCCTTCGTCAATCAGGTGGTGGTGCATGTGCGAACGCGGACCATACCGCTGAGTGATCTTGATGACCGGCCCGAGCCGCACGTCCACCGACGCGGGCTGCACGGCGTTGTCCATCATCGGTCGGACGATCAGTCTCCAATCCGGATTGAACGGCAACCCGGACTCGCCCACCCTCAGCCGCTCGTGGATAGCCGAATCCGCGAGTACGCTCACCGCTCCCCCCACTTGACTTCGTGCCACTGCTGCACCATTCGCCGCTCGCGCAGCATGTCCTCGGCCTCGCGGCGGATGCGCCGCGCCTCGAGGTGTGCCAACAGGTTAAGAGCCGACCACACGAGATGGACGGCACCCACCACCCAGATCAGCCACCACTGCAAATCGCTCACCGCTTCGCTCCCCGCCACTCGTCGTGCTTGTCGGCGGCCTGCGCCATCGACTCCGCAAACTCACGTACGTCCTCGTTAGTCAGCACCATGTCAGCAGAACCGCAGTGCTGGCCCGACAACATCCACCACGCAGCCTTGACCCGCTGCCAGAGGCCGCGAAGGTCGAGGTTGTCCGACAGGCGGTAATGTGAGTCAAAGAACTGCACCATGCCGTCGTTTTTGTCCACGTAGACCGCCAGCCCATGCGGCCCGCCGCAGGAGCACGGGCGGTAGAACGCGAAGGCGTCGTCGTCAAGTCTGAAGCTCATACGTCCGTCCCGTTGCACCAGCAGGTGCCGCCATCCGCGAGGTAGGCGC
>CAYZBB010000582.1:0-1586 GCA_964476495.1 uncultured Actinomycetes bacterium
CCGCTTAGGGTCACGCCGAGGCACCACGCCCACCAGAGGCGGTTCTTCACGGGTAGTCTCCACGGACAGCATACATGGCAGGGGACTTAGGCTCAGGCGCCGGGTGAACGAACGACGCTTTTGCCGTGCGCTCCGCCGCCTTGCGCGCCTTCCGAATGCGACGGTTGTCGGCCATGATCTCGGACCACGACCGCGACTTGCGCGCGGCAGGCGCCGAACGGCTCCCGTCCGCAGACTCGTCCGTGCGTTGGCGCCCACGCATCGGGGCATGGGCGCGAGCCTCGTGCTTCGGCGTCCCCCGCATCATGGCTCGCACAATTGCGGTCAGATGTTCGGGATCGTAGACCTCGCGGGCGCTGTTGCAGAACGCATGAGCAAGGCGGAGATTGGACGGGTGCGTAGGGCCCTTGTCCCGAAGCGGAATGACGTGATCCCGAGTCGGGGCGAGTGGGGTGAAGAACACGTCTGGCCCATACCCGACTGACAGCCCGCAGAGCCAGCATGTCCGCATGTCGCGCTCGTAAATGGCGAGCAGCGATGTCCCGTGGTAGTTCACGGATAGACCTCCGGTGGACGCTCGATCACCGCCGCGTCGTTCAGCCACTTCGGATCCGCCATCACCGAGAACGGCACCCACGACAGCGAGTCGATGCCCGCCTGCGTCGGGTGCTGAATGCCCCATCCCTGCCAGGAGTTCAGGACGAGGAACGCCCCGGGCCCGAACCCGTTGGTCGCCTTCGTGCGGTCGTAGCCGACGATCGCCCGGCAGTGACCGCCTTGGGACGGGCCCGACACGCCGCCCTCGATGCCGCCGACGCCGAGGTGGAACAGCGACGGGTAGACCGAGTGGCAAACCGCCACGGCCTTCCCGTCCGCGACCTCGGTCATCAGGTGCTCGGCCGTACGCGAGACGGCGGCGAACCCGACCGACAGCAACTTGCGGTCGGGGGCCCACTCCGCCGGGGGGCGCCACGTCGTCACGTCGGACGCCTTGTACGGCTTGCGCGCCTCGGTCACGGTGCCGTAGTTCGCCAGCCATTCGCGCGCCTTGGACGGGAAGGCCCCGCCATCGCGCGTCTCGGCGCCGTTGTGCTCGACCCAGCGCGCGCCGAAGTAGATGTCCTGTCGGCAGAGTTGGAGCCCGGCCCCACGCTCCGCCGCGAAGGACTCGACAACGGCCGAGTACCCGTGAGCGACGCACGAACCGGCGTCGGCCTGGTACTGCCGCCCGCCGACGGTCAGGTAGTGCGACTCGGGCAGGTCGGCCGGGTCAGCAGCGTAGCCGAACGCGACGCGAGGGAACGCGGCGTCGTCGGGCTCAAGTCGCGCCCCGCCCGCAAGGTGGGTGAAGTCGGGCATGGGCTACCCGACCACCGGGTCGAGGCACCGCTTGACGGCCTCGGCTGCGATCTCCCACGCGGCCCGGATCTCGGGCTTGAGTGCGTCCCATTGAGGAAGGTCCGCACCCGAAACGAGCGACTTCCATCCCGTGTTGCCGCAGTAGGCTTCGTAGGCGACCCGGCCGAGGTCCACCATGACTACCTCCCCCCGTTGATCGCGTACGACCCGCTCGGTGGCGTCGGCGG
>CAYZBB010000583.1:0-1584 GCA_964476495.1 uncultured Actinomycetes bacterium
CCGGCGTACAGGTTCCCCATGTCGCCCCCTCGGTCCGGCGCTCTGCGTCCGGGTCTGTCCTCGGAGTGTTGGCGCTCATCGGCGCACCGCGTTGTGGTCGTGGCCTGGCGCGGCGCCGGCCCGAGGGGGCGGGGGTTCCCGGTGTGGGCCGTCACACCACTCCGGGACGTGCGAATGCCCGGGCCATCGAGGCTCCGGGCATAGGTCTTCTAAACGCTGAGACTGGACGAGATCGGGGTGAATGTCAAGCGCGGAACTACCGGCGTGTCATTCGATCAGATCAGATGGCGGAGGCGGCGCGGGATGCCCATCGCCCGCATGATGTGGCCCTTGGTGAACCTCGGGGCGATCGCCAGGAGGAAGGACCCGCAGCGCTTGCAGGTCTCACCCTCGACGCCCTGAACGGTGGCGGGCTTGGTGACGTGGTGGCCGGTCGCGCACCGGCGCTTGCCGCTGACGCTCATGCCCAGCTCGGGTCGTAGTCGGGGTGGTCGGCGTAGACCGCGGCGAGGATGGCGACGTAGATGGACTCCCACCATCCAGAGTCTGAGCGCTCAGCCTGTTCGATGATCGCCCGCTTGGCCGCACACTCGGCCAGCACGCGGGTGGGGTCGTGGCGTGCCGCGTGCACGCTAGGTCCATTTGCTGCCAGCGCCACCGCCTCATCCTCAGCGATGCGGGCCAGCAGGAACTCGGTGATCGTCATGCGTTCAATCCTTCCTCAACTCGGGGCGGGTGGTCGATCAGTTGGCGCACCTCGTGCACCACGAACACCCGACGACGGTCGACCTTGCCGACGTCGGACAGGTGGCCCTCGTTCCACCACCGGTAAACGGTGGAGCGGCTGACCGGGTACAGCTCGGCCAGCTCCTCAGCCGACAGGCAGGCGTGCTCGTGCGGCCCGGCGAGGCTGATGCCGAGGGCGTCGAGAGAGGTGATGACCCCGTGCAGCCAGTCGCGGAACACGGTGATCTGCTGGCAGGCGACGATGTCGTCGAGGTGGGCGAGCAGCCATCGGCACTCCCGCTCGATGGTCGGTTCCCAGCCGGTCATCGGCAGGACGTCGCCGTTCGGCCAGCAGATCCACATCACGCGGGCCGGGTCGGTCGGCGGGTAGCGCAGGGTCGGGATCGAGCCGGCGAAGTCCCCGACCCAGCTGACCAGGGTGGGCAGGATGCCCATCCGCTGCGCGCCGAGCTGGCGGCCCATCTCAGCCCAGAACGCGGGGTCGACGTTGGGTCCGGGTGCGCCGCGGTCGGCGAGGGTCAGCGGCTCGGTGCGGCTGGCGGAGCGTTCCCACTTCACCCGCCGGTCGGCCAGGTCGAGGACGTCGAAGCGGGTGACGTAGCGGACGGCGCTGTCGTCCGGGTCGCGGTCGCCGCGGGCGAGGAGGGCGTCGTAGTTCCGTTCGAGCAGGTCGGCCAGCGTCGGCAGGTCGGCCAGCTCGCGTTCGAGCTGGAGGCGGTCGGCGAGGGTGAGCCAGGTCTGCGGCGTGGCGGCCGGGGTCGGGTCGAAGGTGGTCATTCGCTCGGCATGACGGCTTCGAGTGCTGCGATCTGGCGGGCGCGCTCGGCTTCGATCTCC
>CAYZBB010000584.1:0-1582 GCA_964476495.1 uncultured Actinomycetes bacterium
GCTCGGACGGCATCCCCGCCGCCCTGGCGAAGGAGTACCGCCTGCTGTGCGAAAGGTTGATCGCTGATGACTCTGCTGGCTCCGCCCCGTCGCTTGGTGACCTGTTCTCCGAGGTGGGCGACCCCGCGTAACCCGGAGCGGCAAACCCACGGCGGCCGTGTCGCCAAGGCGGCACAGGTGCTGGGCTGGTCGTTCATGCCGTGGCAGCAGCAGGTGTCGGACGTGGCGAACGAGATCGACCCGGCGACCGGGCACCGGTTCTACCGGACGGTCGTGCTGTCGGTGATGCGCCAGCAGGGCAAGACGACCCTCACCTTGCCGACGTGGGTGGAGCGGTGTGCGTCGTGGCCTGACGTGTCGGTGGCGTGGACGATGCAGACCGGGACCGACGCCCGTGAGAAGTGGCTTGAGGAGCATGTCCCGAAGCTGCTCGAGTCGCCGTTGGCGTCGCAGGTGTCGGTGCGGAAGCAGAACGGCAGCGAGCACGTGAAGTTCTCGAACGGGTCGATTCAGCGTCTGATGGCGTCGGGGAAGTCGTCGGGTCACGGCAAGGTTGTTGACCTGGGGATGATCGACGAGGCGATGGCCCAGCCCGACGACCGACTGCACCAGGCGTTGCGGCCGGCGATGAAGACCCGCTATCGGGACATTGTCCTGCCGGATGGGTCGGTTCGGAAGTTGCCCGGCGCGCAGCTATGGATCATCTCGACGGTTGGTCCGGCGGGTGAGTCCGAGTGGTTCCACTCGTGGATGGATGCCGGCCGGCAGGCGGTGGACGACGGGACGTGTGAGCGTGACCGGATCGCCTATTTCGAGTGGTCGGCGCCGGAGGACGCGGATCCGTTCGATCCGGCGGTGTGGTGGGCGTCGATGCCTGCGTTGGGGTACACGATCGACGAGGAGACGGTCCGGCTCGAGCTGGCTGAGGCGATGAAGATGCCTGACGGGCTGGCGTCGTTCCAGCGGCAGGGCTTGAACATTCGGGGCAAGGCTCGTCGTGATCCGCCGATCCCGTTGTCGTTGTGGGATCGGTGCGCCGCCCCTGACGTGGAGCGTGGCGTGTCTGGTCTGGTGTTCGCGGTGGATGTGTCGCCTGAGCAGGCGTCGGCGTCTATCGGTGTAGCGTGGCGCCGGCCTGACGGCGTGCCGCAGGTGCAACTCGTGGAGCGCCGGGAGGGCGTCGGCTGGTTGGCGGGACGGGTGTCTGAGCTGCGGGACCGGTGGGGTGGGGTGTGGCTGCTGGACCCTCGTGGGGCGTCGGGTTCGCAGGACGCTGATTGGCCTGGGGTGCGGGTGAAGCCGGGGGAGGCGCGCCGGTCGTGCGCCGAGTTGGAGGCGTCGGTGCGGGAGGGCACGGTCGGGCATTACGCGCAGCCGGAGCTCCGGGCGGCGTTGGAGGGGGCGGTGAAGCGGCCGTCGGAGGAGGGCGGCTGGTTCTGGGCCAGGAATTCGACGGTGGTGGATATCTCGCCGCTGGTTGCGGTGACGTTGGCGTTGGGTGGGGTGCTGTCCGGGGTGCAGGCTGTTTCGGACCCGTTGGGTTCGTTGTGGTGACGGTGCATGTCGCTACACGTAGCGATCC
>CAYZBB010000585.1:0-1581 GCA_964476495.1 uncultured Actinomycetes bacterium
CAGCACCAACCAGAACGCGGCCCGGTCGGCGAGCCGCTGCCCGGGCGCCTTGGAGTTCTGGGCCTGCTGCACCAGGGCCACGATCTGGGCCAGGGCAGTGTCGGCGCCGACCTTGGCAGCCCGCACCCGCAGCGACCCCGAGATGTTGACCGACGCGCCGATCACCGGCGCGCCGGGCTGTTTGGGCACCGGCAGGCTCTCACCGGTGACCATCGACTCGTCGACCTCGGACTCGCCGTCCTGCACGAGGCCGTCCACCGGGATCTTGGCGCCCGGCCGCACCAGCAGCAGGTCGCCGACCACCACCTCGCCGGTGGGAACCTCGACCTCGACGCCGTCCCGCAGGACCACCGCCTTCGGCGGCGCCAATTCCAGCAGGGTGCGGATCGCGTCGTTCGCTCCACCGCGGGCGCGCATCTCGAACCAGTGCCCGAGCAGCACGAACGCCGTCAACACCGACGCCGCCTCGTAGAACACCTCGCCGCCACCGGTCAGGGTGACGCCGACGCTGTACAGCCAGCCGGCGGCCACCGCGACCGCGACCAGCACCATCATGTCCAGCGTCCTGGCCCGCAGCGCCCGGTAGGCGCCGTCGAAGAAGATCCAAGCCGAGTAGAAGACCACCGGCAGGGACAGGAGGAGTGAGAACACGTCGTCCCGCAGCCCGAACGGCGCCGGCACGGTGAACCCGAGCACCTCACGACCGATCGGCGAGAACAGCAGGATCGGCACCGAGAGCACCGCCGCCACCAGGAACCGGTTACGCATGTCCCGGACCATCGCGTCGATTGATGATCCGGCCATGCCGCCGTGATCATGGTCGTGATGATCATGATGGCCGTGGCCCATCGACTCCGGGTGGCCCACGGACTCCCGATGGCCCGCCGACTCCGGGTGGCCCGCCGACTCCGGGTGGCCCACCGCCGATCCGGGCGGCTCGGCCAGCGGATCGCATACGTGCTCGGGCACCGACTGACCCGCGCAGTGATACCCACAGTCACGGACCCACTCCCGCAACTCGACCACCGACGTGCGGCTCGCGTCGTACGTCACCGTCGCGGTCTGCGACACCGGATTCGCCGCCACCTCCAGCACTCCGGGCCGGCGGCCCAGTACCGCCTCGGTCACCCGACCCGACGACGCCCAATGCACCCCGGACACTTCGAGCACCGCGGTTCGACGGTCGCTCATGACAGGCTCGCTTTCCGGCCTCGGAACGGATCCACTCGGATCGGGTCAGGAGTTCGACGGCCGGAATCGGCGCAGGCGCAGGCTGTTGCTCACCACGAACACCGACGAGAACGCCATGGCCGCACCGGCGATCAGTGGGTTGAGCAGTCCGGCCATCGCCAACGGCAGTGCGGCCACGTTGTAGGCGAAGGCCCAGAACAGGTTTCCCTTGATCGTGCCAAGCGTACTGCGGGACAACCGGATCGCGTCGGCGGAGGCCCGCAGGTCGCCGCGGACCAGGGTCAGGTCGGACGCCTCGATGGCAACGTCGGTTCCGGTTCCCATGGCGATGCCAAGGTCCGCCCTGGCGAGCGCGGCGGCGTCGTTCACGCCGTCGCCCACCATCGCCAC
>CAYZBB010000586.1:0-1571 GCA_964476495.1 uncultured Actinomycetes bacterium
GTCCACGCCGTCGCCCGCTCGCACGGTGCGGCTTGGTTCGCCTCTCCCCGCCGCCCCGGCGCGGGAGGAGGCGTGGAAGGCGATGGTGGACGCGCTGGAGATGGCGATCGTGGAGCGCACGTTCCTGTCCAACGGGTGCGGCGACCGTATCGACCGCGCCCTCGCGCTCGCTAGGGCGACAGGGGGTGCGTGATGGACCCGCGACTCAACACGGGCGACTGGGCGCAGGTGTTCGGGGAGCCCGTCCCTTGTTCGTGGGACACCGCTGGCGAACCGCACGAGCCTCAGTCGTCCATGCGCGTCGAGGTGTGCCACGGTTCGACCGTGAGCGCCGCCCCGTTCACGCGCGAGGACGTGGCCGAAGTCCTCTACTTCCGCTCCGAACCGGACGACCACGAAGAAGGCTGTCTGGGTGACTGGGAAGGATGCGCCGTCGTGCGACTCAAGGACGGGCGGTACGCCGCCTGCTCGGGATGGTGCGACTACAGCGGGTGGGGCTGACAGGACGGTACGGCGTGCGCGGTCGCGCACGACTTGGACACGCTCATCGCGTTCGGGTTGACGTCGGCACAGCGAGCCACGTTCGGGCTCAAGACCAAGGAGGCTTAGATGGCTACCCGAATCGTGATGATCCACCCTGGGCCTAGCGACGAGTGCGCGTGCCCGCTGTGCCACCCCGACGACGGGATGTGCCACGACGACCACGACAGGCAGGGGAGGACCCACGAGTCCGTGCGCGGCACCGAGGACAACCTGTGGCTGCTGGCGAAGGTCGCCGCCGTGCTGGCCGTCGTCATCGCGCTGTGGGCGGCGTTCAATGGAGGTGCTTCGTGACTTGGCCGAACGACAGTCAGTACAAGGAACACACCGTAGTCGAGGTCGGCAACGGATCCTTCAAGATGGACGACGGGTGGTCGCTCGGACTCCCCGACGACTGCCCCGTCCAGCCCAAGGTCGGCGCCACCGTGCGGCTCTACGGGCGCGGGACAGGCTACCCGGTGCGTGGCGTGGCCTTCGATGGGGTGGTCGCGTACTACCGCACCCCAGCCGAGGACGAGGCGAAGCACGAGGCCGACCAAGCCAAGCGGGACGCCGAACGCCGCAACCGATGGGAGCGCGAGGGCAAGGCCGAGTACGAGGCGAAGTTCGCCGCGCTACCGGCCGTGTTCCAGAAGCGCCTCGCCCGGTTCGCGTCCAACGTCAAGGACTTCGGCGTCAACCACGGAGGATACGAGATGGTGTGCTGCGTCGATGCCGTCAAGATCGCCGCCGCGCTCAAGACGCCAGAGAAGGTCCGCGAGTTCAGCGGGATGGAGTGGAAGGCGCAGATGGCCGCCGTTCCGGGGCTGGACGAAGGGCATAGCGGCAACACGTTCGGGATGGCCGTTCGGCTGGCCCACCACTATCTGAGCGACCCGGACTTGGTGTGGCGCGAGCACGCGGCCATCGCGGCGCTCGTCGGCTGCGCCGAGGCGGGGTGTCCCCCGGTGTCCCCGTGACCCCCGCGCTCCGCCAGGGCGTAGAGAACAAGGAGATCGGCATGAAGAACCTAGACGGCAACATCCTGTCCT
>CAYZBB010000587.1:0-1560 GCA_964476495.1 uncultured Actinomycetes bacterium
CCTACCCGACTTCGCTGGACGAGCTGACCGACGGCGTCCCGTCTGATGTGGACGCGCCGTCAACGGCGATGAACGACGCCACCTACCCCCACGACGACCATCACCGCGCACTGGCGGTTGCGGTGGAGGCGGTCGAGGCGGAGTTGGGTACGGACCCGTCCGGCAGCGAAGCGACGGTCAAGGCTCGCATCGCCGCCACGGAGACGGTCGCGAACGCCGCCGCGGTGAAGGCGTCGAACCTGTCGGACTTGACGAGCGCCGCCACGGCCCGCACGAACCTGGGCCTCGGTGGCGCTGCCACCCTGTCGGTGGGCACCACCGCTGGCACGGTGGCGGCTGGTGACGACAGCCGGATCACGGGTGCGGTCCCGAAGTCGACGGTCACCACGGCGGGTGACCTGATCTACGGGACGGGCAACGCTGCGGTGTCCCGCCTGGGGTTGGGGTCGGCCGGTCAGGTGTTGACCGCGGGTGCGTCGGCTCCGACGTGGGCCGCGGCGCCCGGTACGGCGCTGTCGGTCCCGCTCGCCACATACACAGGCGGCACGCAGCTTGTCGGAGTGCCCGGCGAGCAGTTCACTTCCTTTACTGCGCAGTCCTACAGCAACAACACCGACCGATACACGACCTTCTCCGTTCAGAAGGCGATCACCGTGTCCGATGTCCTGTTCTCGGTTACGACTGGCCCGGCGTCCGACGCCACGATGTACGTGGCGATCTACAACGCAACGAACGGGTGGCAGCCGACCGGCGCCCCCGTCTGGTCATCGTCGACGGCGGTCGCCACGTCATTCACCGGCACCAAGACGTTCTCCAGTCTCGGCCTGGCGTTGCCTGCTGGTAACTACGTCACGGCGATGAACCCGAGCGTCACCATGTCCCTGGCTATCGCATACTCAGGCGCCCGTGCAGTTGTCGCATCGAACTTCCAGGCGCCCTTCTGCTATCTGGTGGTTCGGACTGCGGCGGCGTTCACGTCGTCCCCGTCCGAGTGGAACAACCTGGGGATGAATGTCGCCCAGTGGCACACGCTGATGATGAAGTGGACGTGACCCGATGATCCGCCACGACCTACTTGCACCCGACGGCACGCTGATCGAGTCGACGGTCGTCGACCTCGATGCGGGGACGATCACTTTCGAGGTCGACGGCAAGGTGGTCGAGTCTCGGCAGTTGACCGACGATGAGGTGGCACTCAACACACCGCCACCACCGTCCGAAGCCGACCGCCTTGCCGCACTAGAAGCGACCAACGCCGAACTTCTCGCCGCGCTCGCTCGGGTCACGTCACTCGCACAGATCCGCGCCGCTGCCGCCGAGTTCGCATGAGTGCGAAGTTCTGGTCGGACAAAGCCAAATGGACCGAATCCGCTGTGAGCTGGACCGGTGCCATCCGCGCCGGGTTCGGTGACGGCGACAGCGACGTGAACGCCACCAGCACCACCACCGTGGCCGGGTTCGCCACGTCCACCGCCACCCTCGCCGCAGCTGCCACCAGCACCTTCACCCTGGCAGGCGCAGCAACCTCAACCCCTGGAGTGTCCGATGGCTGACCGATTC
>CAYZBB010000588.1:0-1559 GCA_964476495.1 uncultured Actinomycetes bacterium
GTCGCCGCGGTCGTGGCGTCCGGCAAGCCGTACGGCCCGACCGAGACGCCTCCGGCGCCTCCGGAGGTG
The DNA here is from genome assembly GCA_964476495.1 of uncultured Actinomycetes bacterium. Classification (GTDB taxonomy): domain Bacteria; phylum Actinomycetota; class Actinomycetes; order Mycobacteriales; family Nakamurellaceae; genus Nakamurella. The sequence continues at coordinate 70 of CAYZBB010000588.1, forward strand.
CCGACCGTGCCCACACCGCCGGCCGAACCCACCCCGGAGGTTCCCGTGCCCGTACCGCCGGTCTCCGCCGCCTTCCGCTTCGGCCTGGCCAACCTGCAGGCGCAGCGGTTCGGCGGCCTGGCCGACACGAGCGCACGCCGCGGCGAGTACCTGCGGGACAAGATGGCGTGCTCCCTGTATGTGCTGACCGAGGTGCCGGAGAAGTCCCGCGACACCATCCGGAAGATCCTCGGCGCGGCGTGGAAGGTGTACCCGGTCGGCTACAGCACAGTGATGTGGGACAGCGCGAAGTGGATTCACCGAGACCGGATGGCAGTCGACTTCGGCACCGGCATCCATGGTGCGGTCAGGGCCGAGCTCCGGCACGCGGCTGCGGGCCTCCCTCTCGATGTCATCGGGGTGCATGTCCGGCCCGCGGCCAGCTTCGGCGGCGACCAGGCCAAGGCGGACAAGGGCAAGCAGGCCGACATCGCCAAGATGCTCAGCCTGTACCGCAAGGGCGTCTCGACGATCATCGCCGGCGACTTCAACACCCCCGACACCCAAACCCTGGCCCGGGCTGGTCTGGTGCGCGCCACCCCGGCCGTCGACACCCTCGACAAGGCCGGCGTCCAACCGCTCGATCAGGTGTGGGTGTCCCCCGACCTGATCGTGCGCGGCACCACCCTGCTCGACCCGGGCTCCCTCACCGACCACAAGGTGTGGGTCGCTCAACTCACCCTCGGCGGAAGCACCCTGTGAGGTAAGTCGGATGGCTATGACCTTGTGGTGGTGGTCGTGCTCGGCATGCGGTTACCGCACCTGCTCTCACCATTCGCTGGGTGCCGCGGAGCACGACCGGGACGACCACATCGCGTGGACGCATCCCGCCAAGCAATGGGCGCCGCATCAAGTCCTCATCTCTCACTACACCTTCCTGGATGTTCACGCATGATCCGCCGCATCCTCGCCGTGCTCGCCGTCCTGGTGGCGTGCTCGCAGCATCCGCCCGGGACGACCTCACCGACACCCCGCCAACCCGACGGGACGCTGACCAAGGTCCGCGACCTGCCCTGCAAGTAGCCCACCAACCCCGAGCCCTCGCCATCCGGCGAGGGCTTTCGCAACCCCTCCAGGAGGAGATTCCATGTCCGACCTCATCGACCGCAACGGCGTCCAGGGCGTCGTCATCGCCGAACTGCGCGACGCCGACGGCAACCTCAAGGCCCGCTGCGAGACCCACAACCTGGTCACCAACACCGGCGACCAGTACTACGCTGGCCGCGCCGTCTTGTCGACCGGCCTGCCCGCCCAGGTGACCGGCATGAAGCTCGGCACCGGGTCGACCACGCCGGCGAAGTCCGGCGCCGGCGCGGCGCTGGTCACGTACCTGACCGACTCACATCAGGCGATCGACGGCGGCTATCCGACGGCGGCGGCCGGCGTGGCCACCTTCCGCGTCACCTACGCCGCAGGGAAGGCCACCAGCGCCTCGCCGATCACCGAGGTGG
>CAYZBB010000589.1:0-1534 GCA_964476495.1 uncultured Actinomycetes bacterium
TTCGGCTGACCGACGCCGAGTGGCGCGAGATCAACGACTGGATCGGCGACCGGAACCGCTCCGACGTGTTCCGCCGGCTCCTGCTTTCCACCGTCCGTGCCGACGACTGAGGCGACCTACAAGACCGTCTCGGTCGAGCTGCTCGACCCGGTCCGTATCCGCGTCCCGTTCGAGACCATCCCGAAGTCACGCCCCCGGGTCACCCCCGGTGGCGTGTTCACCCCGTCCGAGACGGAGGAGGATGCCGTGGCAACCTACCTGGCCCGCCACGGCCCGTCGACCCCCTGGGAGTTCCCTGTCGGCCTCGTCGCCGTGTTCCACCGGGCCACGGGGCACGTCGTGGACGTCGACAACCTACTCAAGCTCATCATGGACGCCGCCAACAAGATCGTCTACGACGACGACCGACGGGTGGAGTTCGTCCAGTCGATGATCGTGCGCGACGGCGAGTCCTACACCGACCTGCTGTTCGGCCGGCTCAACGACTAGAAGTTCTGCGCGCCCAACGGGAGGTAGCCGCGGCCGATGGCGACGTCGAGCGGCTCCTCGTCGACCGAGCGGAGGCCGACTTCGACGACGCACTTGCGGCACACCGGCTGGGTCGGGTCCGGCACCCAGTCGCCCGGCTCGACGAATGTCTCGATGGCGTCCACGTTCGCCGGCGAGAGGCCGCAGTGGGAGATGAAGCCCCGCTTGTCGGGGTTGAGGGCGTGGAGCCGCCCGTGGAACTGGAACCAGATCACTTCGTCCATGAGGGGGCCTCCTACCCGAGCCATGCAGCGAGCACGTCGGCGATGTCGTCAGACAGCATGTGGCGGGGGTGACGGATCAGCTCGGTGGCGATCACGTCGGCGGCGATGCGGGGCTCGGCGAGCGGGGAGACGGTCGGCTCGGGGAGCGGGATCGGGTTCGGCTGGTGCAGGGCGCGGGCTTCGCGGACGGTCATGTCGGGGTGGACGTCGCCGGACTCGATGTGGGCGCGCAGCCGGTCGTGGGGTAGGCGGGCCAACTCGCACATGGCGGAGTAGGCCGACGGGAGCGCCTGGCGGATCTCGGGGTCGGCGTTGTCGAACGCCCTGGTGATCGCCATGAGCCGCTCGGCCTTGTCGATCCCGAAGGGCAGCTCGTCCTCGACCCATCGGAGGAAGCACCCCTGGTGGTCCTTCTTCGCCCCGATCAGCTCACGGCCGATGTCGATGGCCGCGGACTCCAACGTGGCGACGATGCGCTGCCGCCGGTCCTCCAGCGGTACGACGATCTCGACTTCCCGCTCGGTGGATGGCTGGCGGGACTCGATGAGCGTCATTCCACCGAACCTACTCCGCGTCGTCGCGGAGTTCTAGGGGGGCGTCGCACACGGGTCCGCCACGCTTCACCTGAACGAACGGGAGTCGCATCCACAGCGGGGTGAACAGGTCGTAGCGGAACCGGTCGTAGAGCCGCTGATCGGTCAGTGCCTCCTCGACTGCCTCGCCGGTGTCGCGCCAGAGCCTCATGCCCCGACCATACCTTGCGTGATACGCTGCGCGCCATG
>CAYZBB010000590.1:0-1509 GCA_964476495.1 uncultured Actinomycetes bacterium
CCTCTCCTCGACCGGCGAGGAAATCCGGTCGGGTTTTTCGGTGGGGTCCTGATTTGCCTCGGCGGCGCTGTCTGGACGCCGGGGCACCCGGCTGCAGGACCTGGACCTCGAGCGGATCTCGCTGTGGTCCGTGCACTCGCCGGCGGAGGGCCCGCCGCAACGTCGACCGGAGCGTGGCCACCAATGTGGTCGCTGCGTGGAGATCTGCTCACGGGGACTGGTGCCCCGGTTGGAAGCGACCAGCCCATCCGGCGACTGACCTGACGGCCGAGCACGGTCCGAACCCGGTGGGGTCCCGATCCGTGGCCGGTGTGCTGTGTCGCTCTTGCAACTCAGCGAAGAGGGATCGGGGGTGACGACGTGGGCCGACCTCGCGTTGCCGACGACCGCCGCCAGGGTGCCGACCCGCCGTCGCTCGAGCTCGTCACCCCGCTCGGCGTCGAGCTCGCTGTCCCCGATCCTGACGAGGGCTGGTCGGAGTCGACCGTGGCCGAGTGGCGGGCCTGGTGGGGCTCCGAGGTCGCCCGCCTCATCGAACCCGAGTCCGAGACCCCGATCGTCCGCCGCCTCTTCGACCTGCTCGACCAGGCGGCCCGGTTCGAGGCCGCCGGCCGTCTGGAGCCGATGGTGGAGGGGTCGACCGGGCAGCTGGTCATCAACCCGCTCCTCAAGCACGCGCAGGGGCTGCGCGACGAGGCCCGCCGTGACGAGTCGGTGCTGGGGCGGGGCCCGAAGCGACGCCTGGACCTGGGCATCAAGTTCGGTGACGCCGCCCGGTCCCTCGACGAGATCAACCGGAGGCTGAACGGTGGCAGCAACAGCGGCCCCACCCCGGTCCCGCAAGACCCCCGCCAAGCGATCGAGGGCAGGGCGCGCGAAGCCTGATCTGTGGCCGTCGCTCGGTGACATCGCTGAGCTGTGGATCGAGTCGAGGGCCATCTGCGGTGAGGGTGACTACTTCGGCCGGCTGATGCGCCTCACGGACGATCAGCGGCTCGTCGTGTGGCGCTGGTACGAGTACAAGCCGGGCACCCTGACCGCTGATTCGCAGGCGTGGGTCGACGCTGTCCGCGCTGGTCGGGTCCCGCCGGCGCATCTTCAGCCGGAGCCGCCGGAGTGGCGGTACCGGGAAGCGTTCATCTGCTGCCCGAAGGGTGAGGGCAAGACGGACTTCTGCTCCGCTGTGGGCGCCCTGGAGTTCGCCGGGCCTCCGGTGATCGCCCCGCGCTCTCCGAACGTCCCGATCGCCGCGGCGTCGTTCGACCAGGCCGCGGAGCTGTTCGCGTCGGTGCAGGCGAAGTGCGGCGGGCCCAAGGGCGCGGAGGTGCCCGAGTCGCCGCTGGCCGGGCTGTTCAACGTGTTCGACACGGAGATCCTGTTCGCTGATGGGCGCCCGGGCCGGTTGTTCCGGGTGGCTGCGCAGGCGGGCACGAAGGACGGTGGGAAGCCCACCTTGTTCATCGCCGACGAGATCCACGAGTGGACGGGCAACAAGGCCCGGCTGCACAC